>PNJO01000001.1 GCA_013821905.1 Sphingopyxis sp.
GCCTGAGGATCAGGAGGGCGAGGTGATCGACAGCGTCGTCAAGGGTGCTACCGCGCTCTATCCGACCCTGCTCGCGAACGACGACTATACCTCGGTGGTCAACGGCCGGAACTATGACCGTCTGCAGGGCTATCTGGCCGACGCGCGCGAGAAGGGCGCCGAGGTGATCGAGGTCAATCCGGCCAGGGAGGATTTCGCGAGCGCCAACGGCCACAAGATGCCGCTCCACATCGTGCGCGGCGCGACCGACGAGATGAAGGTGATGCAGGAGGAAATCTTCGGCCCCATCCTGCCGGTCAGGACCTACAAGACGATCGACGACGCGATCGACTATGTGAACGAACATGACCGTCCGCTCGGCCTCTATTATTTCGGGCAGGACAAGAGCGAGGAGGACCGCGTGCTGACGCGGACGATCTCGGGCGGAGTCACGGTCAACGACGTGCTGTTCCACAATGCGATGGAGGACCTGCCGTTCGGTGGGGTCGGGCCGTCGGGGATGGGCAATTATCACGGGGTCGACGGCTTCCGCACCTTCAGCCACGCCCGCGCCGTCTATCGCCAGCCCAAGCTCGACGTCGCAGGGCTCGCGGGCTTCAAGCCGCCCTATGGCAAGGCGACGGCAAAGACGCTGGCGAAAGAGCTCAAGAAATAGCTTGGCAAGCGGCGGCGCTTCGCCCTAGGGGAAGCGCCGCGCTTTCGGCCGCCATGCCGCCGGCGTGCCCCTGTGGTGAAATTGGTAGACGCGCTCGACTCAAAATCGAGTTCCGCAAGGAGTGCTGGTTCGAGTCCGGCCAGGGGCACCATTCCCGGTCAAAACTGGGCACCACTCCGCCGGGGTGGCGGTCACCCCGAACGAGCGCATGCTCGAGCGCGAGTTTCGAGCCGCAGATCGTGATCTGGTCATTGCCGAGACCGACCTTGCCGATGATGAGACGGACATAGGCTTTCCGGAGAGCGGGATCGTCGGCCTCAAGCTTTTCGCGGAGCATGTTCCCGAAGCGATCGATGATTTCGGGCGTAATGCGGCGCTTACCCTTTTCCATCTGCCGCTCGAGGCTCTCGATCGTATCATTCAGCGAGGCCACTTTGGTGCGATGCTCAGCGAAACGCTTGGCGACGGTGGGATCGCGGGACGACATGAGACCGGTCTCGACCAGCTCCAGGAGCTTGCCGATTGCGGTTTCCGCCCGAGTTCTTTCGGCGCGTGCCTGCTGGAGATCGCGTGCACGACGCTCATCGGCTACGTCCGAAGCTTCGAGGACGTGGACCAGCAACTCGCGGAGGCGGGCGGGTTCGAGAATCCGGTGTTTGAGCTCGTTCAGCACGAGTTCGTCGAGCTGCTCTTCACGAATGCTCTTGCAAGAGCAACGGCTCGCAGACCCATTCGCCTTGGCGTTGCAGGTATAGTAGCTGTATCTGCCACCCTTGCCGGTCGTGATCGTCAATCCATGGTGGCAGCCGGGCATATCGCACATGGCGACGCTGGTCAGCAACGGGCGCCCGTTGGTGATGCGTGGCGCGGTCTTTGCCGGCGCGGCCTTGGCGCGGGTCGCGGCGACGATTTCGGCTTCCTCGGGCTCGATGATGCGAGGACATTCGATCCAGATCCAGTCCTCGGGTCCGGGAACGCGACCGTTATCGTCGGCTGTCTTGTCCGGGTAGGCGCCGCGATAGTGTGGCCGTTTCAGAATCCCGTCGATCGCGCTGTGGAAGAAGGGCTTGCCGCGCAGCGTATAGCCGTTGGCTTCGAGCCATTCGGCGATAGACCGGGTCCCCATCGGCTGGCCGGTTAGGCCATCGCGGGCCATCGCGTAGATGCGGCGAACGACAGCAGCCTCATGCTCGACGATCACGAGTTTCTTGCGTTCCTTATTGCCTTCCACAGCGGCGGTTTCGGTTTTGTAGCCGTAAGGCACGGTGCCGCCGTTCCAATAGCCCGAGCGCGCGTTGGTTCGACGATCGCGTCGCGTAAACAGCGACGCGTCATTGGCATATTTTTCGTTCATGATCGCAATCATGGAACGCATCATCTGGCCGTTCGGGCCGGGCCCAAAATCCTCGGTGATCGAAATGAGGCGGACGCCCGCGGTTTGCAGGCGATGTTCGGTGACAACCTGGGTGAGCAGGCGCCGGGCAAAGCGATTGAGGTTATAGACGATAACCACCTGCACCGGGTGCTCGGGGCCGGTCGCGAGATCGATCATCTTGTCGAACTGCTTGCGGGCAAGGCTGCGGCCCGAGACCCCGGGTTCTTCAAAAATTTCGAGAAGCTCGATCCCTTCTTTCTCGGCATAGGCTTCGATCGCCGCCTTCTGGCTGGCGATGCTGGCGTTATTGCCATCTTCTTCGTCAACTGACACCCTCACGTAACCAAATGCTTTGAGTGCAGCTGCAACCTTCGACTTCACCATTTCAATTTCCTTCAATTCAATGTTTTTCACCATTTTTGACGCTTCATTCGAAGAGCAGGCGCAGGCGGTCGGCGAGATGATATTCGACGAGCCTGGCCTCTTCCGGGAGGAGCGACAGCATGTCCGGCAGGTCGCAAACCACGGGACGCGCGGCCGTCGTCCGGGACCCTCGACGGGGCCCAGCTCGGCTTTGCTTCTGTGTCTTTGGAACATCGTCGGACATGACGATGCTGATGCGCTAGCCGCTGAACCCGATTCGGCGTTGGCGGCGCGGGGCGATCCACCGGGCACAAAAAGGGGCGGAAATCCTGCCATTCCGCCCCTGATTGGTGCCCGCCAGACAGGTTTAACGACTATCCGTTGGAGGGCATGCCCAGGCGCCAGCCGATCGGACCCCAGGCCTGCTCCGCGATAATGCGGCTTTCGGTGGTCGGGTTGCGGGCGAATTCCTTCGAGAAAGCCTTCCCGATACGGGTGTAGGCGTGCGAATAGGCCTCCTTCGGATCGCGGCGTTCACCGGTTCCGATACGCGACTGCTGGTGCGCGTGAATTTCTTCGAAGGTGAACGGTTCGCCGCGGTGGGCCTCAGCGATCTCGCGCGTTCCGGCGATTATGGCGTTGTCGGCGCTGTCGGTGACCGCCAGCAGGCCCTTGGGGAGGTGTCCCGGATCGCGCGTAACCGTACAGCGAAGCAGGAAGAAGAGGCGGTTTGCGCGATGCACATTGTGACGCTTGATCGCTGGGAGTGTTACGCGCTTACCGAAACGCACCGCCTCGATCGCCAAATCCAATACTTCCGGCTGGGGTTTGTAGATGGCCTTCTCGCTATCATTGACCGGGCCCGTCCAGGCCACGGCACGCTCGCAGGCGAGCCACAGCCGGGCCAAAGGATCGAATTCGCGGCGCTTGTAAACGGGCTGGCGAGCGAGCGACTTGTTGGAACGGATGTCGCTGATGTCGGAGCGCAACTGGCGAAGCAGCGCCCGCGCTTCCATCATGCGCTGCAGAATATAGGCTTCAAGATCGTCGCCATGGGCCGCGCGCCACACAACCAGCGCGGTCTTCGCCCGCTGCTCGAGATCGCCGGCATCGCGGAACGGCTTGGCCTCCGCCTCGGTTGCATCTCGCCCGAAAGGGAGACCTCCCCAAGAAGGCCAGCTAACGGCGTAGCTCCCGCGATTCGTGTCGATGATCAAGCCGTGGTGCGCGAACGAGGCCTGGAAGTCTTGAGGCACCGGCTTGTCCTCTTCACCGAAGTAGAGTCGCGCCGCTTCCTCGAAGAGCTCCAGTTCGTCGGAGATGCGGACGGCGAGGCTCGCGTTCAGCGGAGCCTTTCCGTTTGCCGCGCCATCGAGCGGCGGCAGTTCGGTTGGACGATAAATGCGGACATGAGCGGCCGCTGCCTCCATTTGCAGATCGTGGGCGATCCAGAGACGCGACACCGTGGCGATAATCATCAGAACGTCTTTAGCGTCATATTCATCGCCATAGCCTTCGCGCGGAACCGCACGCACGGCGGCGACGACGCGCCCCTCAAGGAGATACTTTATCAGTTGCGGATCACGCCCATTGAGCGCCATGAGGACTCCGGCGAGCAGATCCAGATCATCGACGCAGAGCAGATCGGCCATTTCGCGTCGCGCTGCCTCGTCGGGGACACGGAGAAGGCAGCGCTGGATCCAGTTATCGAAGCCCGCTTGCGTGCGCTCCACAAGCGAGGCGTCATAATAGCGACGCTGCTGTTCGAGGATGATCAGTTCCAGCTCGGTCAGATTCATCTTCTCCGCGAGGAGCTTCTTTATCTCTTCGTTCGAGAGCTTCGGGAGCGCATAATCCTCCGCCTGATAAGCAACCGTGGACGTCAGAGCTGCGCCGAGATTGGCGGGGCGAGAGCCGAACGGAAATAAGTAATTCTTCATATTTCATTAACCTCTTCATTCAAGGGCGCGATCAAGCCGCAGGAACGAATATGGAACGATCCGAAATTATTTCAAATTTCTTCAGCCGTTAGACTTGAAATCGTGGCTCGCTGAACCATTTTCGGATTCGGAAAAGGAAAAAATTTTTTTTGCGCCCTTCTCCATTTCTTCTGTCAAATCGCGTTCCAGTTGATGGATTCGGTGGCTCAATCGATCGAGTTCGCCGATCTGAGTGAGCGGCGATCGTCCGTCCGCGAGTGCTGTGCTGACGCGATCAGCCAGCGCATCGAAGGCTGCAGCCAGGTGATGGCGTTCCTGCAGTCGGAGTTCGATCCGCTGTTCCAGCGCGGCGAGGTCATGAACGGCCATCGGCTCGGCGGCGCAATCATCATGGATGCTGTCGGTCATTCGATGAACCCCGGAAGGTCCGGCAATGCCGGCATAGGCGGCGGCGCCCAGAATCGTGGATTCCCACCCTGCTCCTTGAGCCACTCGAAAGCCCCGCCGCGTTTCCTGAACTTCGGTTCGGCGATGTCGAGGGCCCGGGCGATCTCGCGGACCAGATGCTTCTGATTGACCGTGACCTTGTCGTGCCGCCAGCTTTGCATAGGGTCGCGTCCCTTTTCCGAGCGGAGGAAGGTCACGGTCTCGTTGATGTAGAGCTGCCGGAGCCAGGTCAGCCGCGACCAGCTCCCCCACGCGCGGATGCAGGCGCCAGCCTCGGAATCGAACAATATCCGGAGCATGCCGCTCAGGCTCTCGTGCGGGTGATGCCGTGCGATGTCGACGAGGAGCAGAAGGCCGAATGCGCCGAGGTGATCGAAACCCGCGAGCGCGACGTCGTCGAGAAGATGGCCGCCATTCGGTTCGAGCGCGCTGCCCGTGCGATAGCATGCACGGTCGCGCGCGTTATACGCTGCCCGGCGGTGAAGATATGTTTCTGCCTCGCGGATCGCGTCGGTCAGATCTTCGATGTGCCCGGTGTTCGAGGCGGAAAGGCTGTCCAGCGCGCACGCTAGCAGATTGGCTGCGTTAGCGAGGTGGTTCGGGGTGACGGGCGGGGGAGGTGCGTGGGTCATGCCCACGGTCCTGCATCAGGTCCGCAACCCGATTCGGCGTTGGCGGCGGTCGGTCTCCCGCTGTCGATCGTCTGCGGGTCGATCGTCTGCGGGAGGCAATCGCTCCACGCCGGGCCGGGTGCAGCATCCATATAGGTCGCGATGTGCCCCCATGCGAGGGGCGCCGATTATATTGGCAGTCCGCTACCAGTCTGATGAGCTACCTCTCTCGGGAACGATGAGCAAGGATTGGAGCTGCGCGTTCGCTGGTCAGCCGGACCCGTGCCAAATTGGAGAATGGCGCTACCTTGATTGATTCAAACGACTAAGTCGAAGGTTTTTCGGTTTTGCGCAGCGTGTCTGCAATCATTGCCGCCAGCGATTCTTCAGCCTGGATGCGGACGACGCGGTCTCTGGATTCGAGGTCGCGGCGAATCCACTGCGGAGCGCGCTCAATTGCGCCGAGGACGATGGTGGTCAGATCATCGGTCATGCCCGCGGCTATAGCGAGCCGCGAGCCACTTGCAATCATGGCGGACATCGGCAGCAACGCGCCTCAACTCAGCCATTCCGCCAAATGCCGTGATATCCCGAAAGCTGCCGATTAGTCGGCGGTCAGCCCCGATTCTCGCTTTGCCTTGGTGACGCGGCCTCGCGATAGAGACCACATGTTGGAGGGCGAGGGGATGACGATGTTCCCCTTTTCTTCTTCTCTGATCTTCCGTACAGAGGTCTGGCTGACTTGGCCCTTATTTTCGCTTGGCCCTTTGCGGGTGCAGGTTCGGAAGGCGGGGACCATCGCGTGGCGATGAGCCTCGCGGTGCAGGTCGATGCTTCGGCGACACTGATCGTCGGCGCTTCGCCTGGAACACCGGGCGATGTCAGCCGCGAGACCATCACACGGGTAAATCCCGATCTCATAATCTGGATCGCCGACAGCGCAGTCGGTCGCCTGGCTCAAGCATTGAAGCTGAGCGACCCCAAGCTCGTGGTCCGGCTCGATCCCCAAGTGATCGCCGCCCGCTATCTTCTCTGGCATCGCTATCTGCCGTCCAGCACGAACGACGTCGTGGAATCGATCAAGCCAGGCCGCAGCCATGTACGCAAGGCTTTGCGAGCGAAGCTCACGGAGGCGGAGTTAGTACGACATCGGACCCGCTACTACCCGGAGTAGAAGAAAGGCTTGAGCAACCCGGCGAGCACCGCACATCAGGATACGGGTTGCGCCCGAACGCATAGGTTTGTCAGGATCGGGATCGACTTTCGACGCCGGCGCCTTCACATCCCGGTCATGACGCATCCATTTTCCTCAGGGCACAAGGCGCTGAGCTGCACGGGCTTTCCCAAAGGCTTTCAGCATCTGTCTGGTGTAACGACAATCAGCGCGACACGGCTCGCGCTGGCTCGATCGCTCATCACACTCGGACCAAGCCACCGGGCGCACCATCTGAGCGGGCCGTTCTGGTGGTCGCTGCGGGGTGTCGCGACTATCTACAGCCTGCTTTCATCCGATCTTTTCCCTACCCCTGGCTTCATGCATCTGACGTCGTCCCAAAGGAAAACCGACGCGTTTATCCTGGGCGAGGCCCTGACTCATTGGTTTGCGCAAACCCACCTCAAGGCCCGCGTCGTGGTACCGCTCGAAGCGCATACGGGGTCATGGATTCCCGCTCAGGTCGCCGCGCCATATCCCAAGGACATGCCGAAATATTTCAGGCACCCCGTGAAGGCGGGCATCAAATCGGAACCCGATTTTCTCGCCTTCTCATCGCCTGGCCAAGTTCATGTCCTGGAGAGCAAAGGCCGAGCCGGATTCAATGCTTACGGCGTTACCGAGAAGGAAATCAACGCCGCGCGCAACAAGGCGCTTCGGCAGGCTTGCAAAGTTGCGTCCGTGAATGGGATTCCTCCCGTTACCCGAACAGCGTGCGTGTTCGGCTTCGATCAATCCGGCCTGATAGGCCAAATTACCGACCCGCCCGAATACCGTTCCTCCCATTATCTTGGAGAATGGCAACAGCTTATCCGCCAAGCTTACGCAACGGTATTGGACCCCCTTTTCGAAGGCTCGGCTCGCGACATCGGTGGCAACTATATCGGGATCGAATTCATGCCAGGCTGGAAGTTCGGCATCGATAAGCATCTCTACAAGCTCGTCCGCAGCGTGAACAACGCCCAATCTGCTGGCGACCTCTTCAGCTTTCTAGAGGACTTCACGCCCGATGGCGACGGTGCAAGCCGGCGTGAAGAGCGAAGCGTTGGCAATGATGGCCTGATCCTTATTGGCGGTCCCGATTACTCCGAGAAGGCATGGTACCGCGAGATCGGCTGACGGATCGATGAAAACGTCACCGCAGTAGTCCCGCTCCACGGCGCCGACCTATCATGCAACGGCAGCTGTGCTTGGGACGCCCGGTCCGTGTGCTGTCGGGATATACCTCGGCGGCGGTGTGTAGTGGACGCCAGCGATCGATGGGCACAAACCTGTAGCGTGCAACGGATAGCACCGCCGGGGCATCCGTTCTTGAACGAGCCCATTTATGGCGGCGTGATGCTCGGTGCCTGTCCCGAATGAGCGGTATCGAACGCTATATCCGGCAACCCGCGACATATTTCGGTAATGAGGGAACGCGCGATGCGTTCGATCGCTGCGGCGCGTTAAATGAGGAAGGAAGGATCCGTACCCTAGGCGGGTTCCATAAGGGCGAATGATGATCCCGGCTTTTGCCGAGGTCTCAGCGTCCCAGCGTGACCGCGACGGGGCAATGATCCGACACATGCTTCTCGCCCGCCGCGTAGCGCGTCTCCTCGAACGTCGCGAGGTCCGCACCGGCACGCTTGTGGAGCACGATATGGTTGATGAAGCTGTCGTAGCGCGGATCGCACCCCGGCGGCGTGCCGGCGTCGGCAAGACGCAAGTCGGCGTTCGCGGGATCACCGTCGTCGATCTCGCTCCAGACGCTATCGCCGGCGAGCGCGAGCCGGCGGTTCGTGCCATGCGCCCGTCCGCATCCGACCTCGCCCGCGCACTGGCGCGCGAAGCCGAGCGCGTCTGCCGCCATTTTCTGCGTCGGGGGCGCCGCGAAGGCCGCTACTGGCTCGTCGGCGATGTCCATGGCAGCCTGGGGCGCAGCCTCTATGTGCGGCTCTCGGGTCCCGACCATGGCGGCGGTGCCGCGGGCAAATGGACCGACGCCGCGACGGGCGAGCATGGCGACCTCCTCGATCTCATCGCGCTTCAGCTCGGTCACCATCGATTGTCCGATACCCTTGAAGCCGCGCGGCACTTTCTTGCGCTGCCGCGCGAACGGCCGGGAGGGGGGGGCGGCATCGGCGTGCTGCCGCGGGGTCGCCTTTCCGGGGAGCGGGATCAGTGCCAATCTCGTCGACAAGGCGCGCGCGATGGGGCTAGGCGTCTGGCGGCAGGACTAGCCGCCTCACGCTTCATTCGCCGACAGCGGCCGAATCCTCGTCGCGATCATCGCCGCCGCCCGCGCTGTTTGCGTCAGGCTGCGGCGTGAACCAGTCTTCGCCGATCGACACGGCTTCCACCTTGATCGTCTCGACACGGTATGGCGCGCAGGTGACGACATCGACCGCCGCCGGATCGAACACCGCGATATTATAGCCCTCAGCATCGCCGAAATGGCTCTTGTACGCGATCGCATCATAGCCCCCTGCGCGAAAGAGCTCAGCGAGGATCTGCGTTGGCACATAATCGGCGGCGTCGTCCGAAACCGTCACCGGACGCGAAAAGGCGTTGTCGATATCGGTCCAAACCGCGGTCTTCTTCTCAGCAGCGCTCAGGGGTGGACCCCCCATCACATGCGAGAAGACCGGTCCCGCGAAGGACGACTGACCGTGGCCAAGCGAGAGATCGAGCGTGCGCAGATCGCGCAGCAGCCTGCAGCGTGCGACCGACACGTCGGCCCCGACCCACGGACGCACCTCCGACACGACGGTGTCGACCGTGCTTCCGAGATAGAGGACCGGGATACCAGCCGGGTTGGCGCGGCCTTCCCGCGCGCGCCGCGGCAGCGGCTTCATACGGGCGGGACCATGGCCATAGATGGATTCGCCGGTCCAATTGCCATCGGCATCATGATGGTCTTCATAGACCACCCCGCGCTGCGCGCGAAAAAAGTGACGCCCCGCCTGCAGGACCTGGTCGCGCTGCGTGATCGTCGCGACGACGGTGTCCAGAAACGCCTGGATCGCTCCGCTCCAGATGTAGCGATTGCCATGCCGCACCCGCTCGGCGAAATCGGCATAGCTTCGCCACGATGCAAATTCGGGAATGGCGGGATCGTCGAGCTCCATCGTCTCTCCTTCTCATCGGGTGCGGTGATCGTGTCGGCGCGTGAGCGGCGAACATCGCAGCCCTAACACCCCCTGCGTGCGCGTTGAAGGCGTTCAGCATGGAGGGGCGGGGGTTTTGCCAGCATTGCTGGAAGTGGATCAAATGGCACTTTGCCGGCGCGCCCGGCTCGGGCACAAGCCGGCCATGCGTCACCAGCTTTCTTCAGCATCCGGGCACCAGCCATGACGATCGCGCCCATCGATCGCAGCATCAGCAAGGTCGGACCCGACAACGGAGCGTCGGCCCGTCTGTCCGAGCAACGCGCGCTGCCGCGCTACGTCCTCCTCGGCGAACCTGGCATCGGCAAATCGACCGCCTTCGCGCAAGAGGCCGCCGCCGCAGGCACGGTCCCGGTGCGCGCGGCCGATTTTGTCGAAGGAACCCGTCCGGCTGGTCCGACGCTCTTCATCGATGCGCTCGAGGAATATCGCATCGGCGAGGACGGGATCGACCGCCTGCGATCGCTCGTCCAGGCGCTCGCCGAGTCGGGGTATGCCGGTTGGCGGATCGCCTGCCGCGCCATCTCTCTCAAACCGCCCGATGCCCGTCTGCTGACGGAAAAGCTCGGCGCCTACGCCACGCTCCAGCTCGAGCTCCTCGACCGCTTCGAACAACGCGCGCTGCTCGCGGCGCGCGATGAAGCCGATCCCTCGGGATTCATCGAGCGCATGCACGGCCTTGGCGCGGGCGCTTTGCTCGGCAACCCCGCGACACTGCTTCTCCTCAAGGACACGATCGACGCGGCCGCGGTGCCGCTCGACACGCGCGCCGCGCTGTTCGGCGAAGCGGCGCGCCAGATGAGCCATGAGGTCAATCCCGACCATCCCGAACGCGCCGATCGTCCGCCGCCGCCGCTGATCGAGGCTGCCGCCGAAGCGGCGTCCCTCATCCTGCTGCTGTCGGGCCGCGACGATCTGTGGATGTATTCGACGAACCCGCCGCACCCGCATGTCGTTACGCGCGGCGACCTGCTGCCGGCGCGCATCGACACCGAGGCGCTACGCGCTGCGGTCGATACCGCAATGTTCAAGAGCGACAGCGTGACCTTCCAGCCGAGCCACCGCGTCATCGCCGAGTTTCTCGCGGGCCGGGCGCTCGCGCGCGCCGTCGTTCCGCCCGATCCGGCGACCCCGGGGCTGCCGATTTATCGCGCGCTCGCCTTCTGCAACGGCGACAACGACCGCCCGGCGCCTGCGCTCACCGGTGTCTTTGCCTGGTTCGTCGCTGCGCTCGCGCAGTCGCGCTTGCCCGATCTGGCCGCGCCGCTTCTCGCTATCGACCCCGAGGCGGTTCTGTTGCACGGCGACGCGGCGGCGCTCCCCACCGCGCAGCGCCTACGCCTCCTCGATCTTGTTGGCCGCGGCGATCCCTGGTTTCTTGCCGCGGTGCGCGGATCAAGCGCGGTCGGCGGCCTCGCGGGTGAGGACATCGCGCCCGCGCTTGCCACAATCCTCCTCGATCCTGCCGAAACCGTGCACCGCCAGACGATGGTCCTCGAAGCGCTGGCGACCGGCCGGCGCGTCTCCTCGCTCGCGGACGTGATAGAGACGATCGCGGTGACGCCGTCGGCCGACCATTATCGCCGGCGCCGCGCGGTCGACGCCTGGCTCCATATCGTCGGCGACACCCCCGGCGGGCGGCGGCACCTGCTCGACGCGATCGCCGCGGAGACCCCGGAGACGGCGGCCGATCTTCGTGTCGAGCTCGCCGCCGGCCTGCTGCGCGCTGAAGCTATTGGCGTCGAGGAGATCCGCACGATCATCGAGGATTATGCGACGACCGGCGATCAGGTGATGGGCTATGCGCGTGTCCTCGGGGTCGCGCTCGCCGACCATCCGCTACCAGCCCTCTTCGACCGCCCGATCGCCGTGCCATCCGAGCGCGGCGTCGCGCGCTCGTTCGAAATTCGGATGCTTGTCTCGCGCGCCCTCGGGGCGACGATCGAGAAAACCGCCGAGCTTGACGCGGACCGCCTGCTATCGTGGCTGTTCAACACCGGCATCGACGACGAGCAACAGGTCGAGAACAAGGTTCAGGGCGCGATCGCGCATTGGCTCGATCGGGACGCAGGGCATGAAAAGGCGCTGTTCACCGCGCTTCACGCCGCTGTCCAGCAAGGCGACCAGCGGCTGTGGCGCGCCGACATGGACCTTCGCCGCTTCTCGGGCCGCAAACCCTCCGAGGCGCTGCGCACCGCCGCGATCGAAGCGGTCGAGGCCGAGGCCGACCCTGCGGCGCTCGCCGCCGCCGCGCAGCTTGGCTATCAACTCGTCCAGCCGTTCGACGAGCATGAAGCGCTCTATTGGCGCCTTTTCTCCGCGATCGAGGGGCAGGACGCCGCCGCCGACTGGTTCCGGGCGATGACCCTCAGCGAAATTCCCGAATATCAGCGCAAGCGCGCTGGAAAGAGGAAGGACGAGAGGGCGGCGATCGAGGCGGCCAATGCGAAGGATCGCGCGCTGCTTTCTGGCGATATCGACGGTCTGCGCGACGGGTCGAAGGAAGCCTGGCTCGGTTATGCCGGCGACATCTACAATGGCTATCGCGGCAACGACGCGCCGAGCGGCACGGAGCGGGTGACGAACTGGCTTGGCGGCGATGCGATCCTCATCGCGGCGATCCGGGAGGGGTGGCAGCGCTTGCTTGCCGCGCGGGCCGTATCGCCGCAACTCGTCGGCGCGGCGACGACGCGCACGCAATGGCCGACCTCGGAGCTGATGATCATCGCCTGGGCGGAGTGGGAGCTGCTCGACGGTCATGCGCTCGACCTCAATGTGCCGCTCGCGCTCCATCTCCTGACCCACTGCTACGCCGGCAACGACAAGGGCGACGAACTGCGCGAGATCGCGCTTCGTCGTCTCTATGCCGATCCGGCGGGCGCTGACGCGATCCGGGATTTCTGGGTCGGCGCCATCGAAGCGGGCGCCGACGATCTGCCGCAAGCCCAATATCTCGATCCCAATCAACCCGTTGTCGCCGGCGCCATTGCCGCGCTGCTGCAAAGCGGCATCGCGATGCCGCCTGCCGCAGCGCGCGAGGCGCTCGAGCTGGCCGCGGTCTCGATGCCTCCCGGCGAGCTTCTCGGTATCGCCGAAGCCGCGCTCGCCGCGCCCGATCCCAAGGGCGCGCGCACGACCTGGGCGCTCGCTGCCTTCGCGCTCGATCCCGAACGCCACGAAGGCCTGCTCGCGAGCGATTTGAGCGGCGCCGAAGGCGAGGCCCTGTTCGGGCGTCTCTGGGACGGGCATCACGGGTTCCTTCTCGCGGCCGCCGCCGACAAGACCGTCGCGCGATCGGAGGCGCTGATCCGGCACGTCGGACCGGGCCAACAGCCACGCCGCGGTGGGCAAAAAGTGCACAAACTGTCCGAACTGGTTGCAGGCGCGCTCGTCCAGCTCGCGCAGGCCGCGACGCTCGAAGCCAGCGAGGCGCTCGCCCGCCTGATCGCCGAACCCTCCTTGGCGCATTGGCGCGAGACGCTGCGCCACCACCAGGAGGAACAGAAACGCGTTTGCCGCGAAGCGCGCTTCCTGCCGCCGCCGCCCGAAGCGGTCGCTTCAGCGCTTGCGGCGGGGCCGCCTGCGAACGCTGCCGACCTGCGCGCGCTCGTGCACCATGTGATCGAGGAGCTGGCGCGCGATATCCGCGATGGCGACACGTCTCCGTGGCGAAGCTTCTGGAATCGCCCGACGCGGGGGACCAACGGGCCCAAGGTCGAAAATGATTGCCGCGATATCCTCACCGACCGGCTTCGCGACCGGCTCGAGCGCTATGGCATCCCGGTCAAGCGCATGACCACCGAGGCGCGCAGCGCGAACGATCGGCGCGCCGACATGTTCCTCATTGGCGATGGCGCGGCGCGGCTGCCGGTCGAGGTCAAGCGCCACTGGAACAAGGAGCTCTGGACGGCGATCGACGATCAGCTCGTCGATTATGCGCGCTCGGGCGACAGCAGCGGCCACGGGATCTATCTGATCTTCTGGTTCGGGACCCAATGGGCGCTGCCCAGGCTCCCCGATGGCGGGCCGCTTCCGGAGACGCCGCAGGCGCTGCAGGCGCTGTTGATCGAGCGGATGCCCGCGACGCTTCGCGAGACCATCGCGGTCGTCGTGCTCGACGTCTCCGAGCCGCCGTCACGCGACAAGCCCAAACCGAAAGCGAAAGGAAAACCGGAACCGAGGCTGAAACTTGGATCAACGGCGCGAGCTACGGCGATGCCCACCGCAAAGGTCGCGAAGGACGCAAAAGCGTCGGCAACGCCCGCCCGCCGGACGAAACCCGCCGCTGTGAAAGCGCCGGTCAAAAGCCCCCGGGACAGTGCGAAGACGGCCGCGCCTGCCACCCGGAAACGTTGATCGGTAGCTTGCCATCAGTCCCGGGCGCAGCGCTGAAGAACAGGTTCGGATTGCGCCAGTATTCGCTGCGTCCGCGGGGCCGGGATAGCTCCTATAAGCGATGCTCTGTTTGGCCTTCGCCAGTCGGGCGCGTAGCGGCAGGACATCATGCTGTGGGGCTGGATTAGTCTCTGCCTTGGCGAGGGATTTTCGTTGAGATGCGGCGCTGCTAGAAGGCAGCCATGGCGGAGGGTATCTGCAAACTGACTGGCGAAACCGGCCCGCTCGTGAAGGCGCACATCCTGCCTAAGGCGCTCACGTCGCCAGCGGTCAAGGGACAGTCCTTCGCGCAGGCTGGTTCAAACTATGCACCGCGCAGGCGCCGCGATAGCTGGTATGATCCCGATCTCGTAACGCGCGCGGGCGAAGATATACTGGCGCGCTATGACAGCTGGGCGATCGAGGAATTGCGTCGGCACCGGCTGGTGTGGAGCGGCTGGGGCGGGGACCGGACACTCGCCGAGAACGAAATGCTCCTCGTACCGGGCATGGACGGCATCGGCTTTCGCAAGATCGATACGATCGACCAGCACCGCCTTCGCCTGTTTCTCCTCAGCATCTTATGGCGCGCCGCGGTCAGCAAGATGCACGAGTTCAGTGAAATTCGCATGCTCCCCAACGAGCGCCGCCGGCTGACGCATATGGTGCGCAACGGCCGCGTCGAACCCTTGTCCTTCTTTCCCGTCATGCTGTTCCAGCTCTCGAGCCGCGGCGAAATTCATAATCTCAGCCCGATCGCGCAGCACAAGCGACGTGATGTGATGGATCCGGACAAAGGCACGATTCCGATCTTCCGCTTCTATTTCGACGGATTGATCGTCCATTTTCACCGCAAGGATCGCGCGAAAGACGTGGAAGCGATGGGCCCGATGATGGTGGGCCGCGGCAAGGAGCTTGTCGTTGGCCTCAGACCTTATGACGGATCGTGGCAGGAGGAAAATCTGGAAGTGTTAAAGGCCGAAGCCGAGGAGCGATGGCCCGGCAAGCTGGCGCGAATCTACAGCTCTTGAGGGCGTTGACGCGAGGAACGTAGCAATAGGCTGCCTTTAATCGTCCGGCCGCCGTGCCCGGACCCGGACACGCTTGAGGTTCGATTTCGTGAGGTCGTTGAGGCGCCGTGCCAGTTGCTGCTCGGCAAAATAGGTGAGTTGTGGGTCGATATTGATCTGATCGATAATGCGCAGCGGGTCATCGCGCATATAGGTCGGCTCGGGTTCGCAGACATCGAGTGCAAACTCCATCGTTACGAGCGAGGGGCGCTGCCGAAACTGCTCGGCTGCGGCCGCCGCATCGAGCCATACCCGCCGCACTTCATAAAGCTTGTCGCGCAAGTGCCGGTCGCGTTCGGTTTCGAGAAGGCCGGTCAGCAGGTGCGGCCCATCGGGCATCCAGCCGATCGCTTCAACAAGAGCTTCCTTCCGCTCGGCATCCGCTGCCGCGAACTGCGCCATCAGATAGGGCTTGATCGTCGTGTGACCGATCCGGAGCTCGACACAGGCGGCGCGATAGGCATATCGATCGCCGCTACCCGGGCGGTCCTCGTCGAGGGCATCGACCATGGCCTCGAGCGCGCGCGAATCGACCGCCCGCACTGCGCGCGCCATGCTGCGCCGGCGATCGGGGTAGCCGATCCAGGCTTGGCGAAACGCCTGCGTCGCGCGATCCTTGTCGATCCGCGCCAGCGTCGCGATCGCATCGGGCTGAACGTTGGTGATAAAGTCGGGCTCGGAAAAAGCGCGTTCGAGCAAGATGTTGAGCGCCTTCACCTCGTCCTTGTCGACGAGCTGCTCGACGAAATCATCGGCCGACCAGAATCCACGCCCGCCGACGCGTTCCCCGATGGCCCAAAGCGCCTCGCTCGCGCCACCCTGGCCAAGCCGAATGACAAGCGCCTCGGAATCATAACTCTTCCAGCTCTTCGCATTCCCGAGCCGAGCGAGATAGGTATCGAAGATCGCCCGTGCCTCGGGCGACTTGTCCTTAAGGAGCGTATTGAGCGCACCGAGGCGGCCCGCTTCGTCGTCGTCGGTCGCGAGCCGCGCAAGCGCCCTCGCGGTGAGGTCGGGATCGCTCGGGCCGGCGACCGCGGCGGCGTTGAGAAGCATCGCCTCGATTTTGCTCCCCGGAGCACGGCCTCTCAGGCTTTCGAGCAGAAAGGCCTGATCGCCGGCCTCTTCATATTCGGGGAGCAGGCGGAGCGCGAAGGCGACATCCTCCTCGGTGTCGCGCTTTGTCAACGCCATCAGCCGGGGTCGCCACCGCTCCGGCTCCACGGCCAGCAGGACGCGCCACAGGCTGAGCCGCACTTCGGTGGCATCGCCTTCACTCGTCCCGACCGAAGTCAGTTCTTCGAGCCGCGCCACAACCGGCGGGGTTGGCGCGAAAATGCTCATGGCGATGCCAGCGCGCGACTTGCCAAGATCGTCGTGTGACAGCGTGTGGAGCACCAAGCTCTCGTAATCGCTGCCGCCGATCCGCCGCAGGATGCGCCGGACTGCTACCTGCCGTTCGTCACTGTTTCTGTTGACGTGATCCATGGCGCGAGCGCAAATCCGTGCCGCGAAATCGGAACCCCGATAGGCTTCGAATAACGGGTCATGGCGCGGGTCGAGCGTCAGGCTCCCGAGCAGCGCGACGAGCGAGGCAAAGGGATCGCGCCGACCCTCGCCAAAGGGCGCACCCATGATATCGGCGAGTTTCGCCAACAGGTGCGAAACGAGCGCGTCATCGACGCGGTCCTCGGCGCGGGAAAACAGCGCGGCAAGCTCCCCGCCGGTCGAATCGCCGGCCTCGCGCCACTGCTGGAGCGCGGTTCGCGTGCGATCTCCATCATAGTCGAACAGGCGGTCCATCCAGTCGCGACCTGGAGGGATAGGCGCGAGCGGTGGAAGTGCTTCGATATAGTCGAGCACCGCCCCTGGATCGATCTTGGCCCAGGTCGCGACCGCCTTGCTGGCCCAAGCACGGTCCGAAAGCGCGTGCAGTGCCAGCACGCCGGCATCCCGTTCGTCGCCGAAGCGGTCGATACACTCGATCAGGACCGACTGCCGTTCGGGGGCGATCACTCCGAAAAGCCGGTCGCGGGTTCGCGACCAGATGGCGTTGCCGCGCTCCACGTCGAGCGACTTCAGGAAATAGGCCGCAATGCGATATTCGTCGGCACTTCTCTCGCTCTCGACGAGATCGGTCAACCAGTCGGGGGCGTCGCAGACGATGGTGCGCAGCGCCGCATCCATGGCATCGAAGCGCTCCGAAACGTAGCGATCGCTCTCGCGCTCGGCCGACATCGTGCAATAGTCGGTCCAGAGTCTGTCGCGATGCGCATGGAAGGGCCAGCCATTTGCAAGGGTCAGCGCGACGTCGATGCTATGCTCGCTCGCATGCGCCCACAGCTCGTCGAGAAGGACATCGCGCTTGGCACGATCGTCGCCCATGACTTGGCGGAGAGCCGCGACGATGTGAATCGCCATATGGCCGTCGTCGGCGCCGAGGCGCTTGATGCGGGCCACCAGCACCGGAATGATACGAGGGCCGATCGTCGGCAAGAGCGACCGGTAGAGTTCCCAAGGCCCCGTCGATTCCTCGTCTTCAAACCCGGCGAGGAACGCCGCAATCTCGTCGGCGCGTGCAGCGTCGGCGCTGATCTGCCACACCACGTCCATGAGGAGGAAGCCAAGGCCTGCGAGCGTATCCGAAGCCTTTTCGCGCGCGGCGTTCAGCGTCTTGACGATGTCGATCAGGTCGGCGGCACTGCGTAAACGCTGCCCGAAATCAAAGGCCAGGGCTTCGGAAATGGCCCAAGTGAGCAGCCGATCATGCGCAAAACTCCAGCGCGTCCCGAGGTTCGACAACCAACCCGCGGCAAGCAGTTCCTCCAGTTCACCGGTCGTGAAACCGAGCGCCGCCATCTCGTCGTCGGTGGTATAGGCGCGCCGCGTCTCGACAAGGAGGCGCGCGAGCGCCTTCAGTCGAACCGTTGCATAGGCTCCGGCGCGATCCCGTGCGCGCGTCCAGAAGGCTTCGAGCACTCGGTACTCGTTCTGCGGGTCCCAGCCGGGCATCTCGAGCGCGAGCCGCGAATAAATGCCGCAGAGAACGGGGCGGTGAAGCATTGCGCGGATATTGCGCGGCACGAGACCCGCATCGACGCCGCGCCGCTCGAGCGCCTTGAACAACTGGATCGGCGTGAAGTCGCCGACCCTGTGGCTCGGAAAGGCCGCGCTGTTGCCGTCCCCCGCCACGCCAACCGGATATTCCGCGACGAGCGCTAGCCCCGCGCCAAGCCCGCCTTCGAGGTCGATGGCGTCCAGATCGGCAGCATTGCGGCAGCCTTCCCAAAGGATCGCGATCCGATCCGCGGTCCCGCATTGCCTTTGCCCTGTCGCGCCGAGCAACGGCACTTGCACGGGTTCCGCCAGTTGCAGACCGTCCACGGCAATGATGCGCTGCAGCTGGCGTTCGAGGTCGGCGCGAGATGATGCGCGCACCAGCACAGCAGGATGGCGCGCGTGCAGCAGCGCCGATGCGGTCCGGTAGAGGCTCCAAGATTTTCCCTGGCCCGAGGCGCCAACGACAATCGTGATCGCCGCCTCGGGAACAGCAAGAGGCTCGCGAACATCGAGCGCGGGATCATAGTCGCGCTTGCCAAGCGATGCCGCAAGCCTGTCGAGCATTCGGTTGAGCACCGTGTCGGCCGCCGCGTCGTCGCTACGCGCGAGACCGAGCCGGGCGCGGAGGTCGTCGACAGATATGACGGCATCATTCGTCTTCGCGCGCCCGATTAGATAGCCAACCAGTTGGTCGAGCCTGTCCGTAGCCTTTTCGGAATATGCGAGCGATCGTTGAAGCCATGCCACAACGCCGGCCTGCGCGCGGGCGAGCGAGAGCGGCTCGGCAGCCACGAAGCGGGCGAAAAAGGAGGCAAGGTCGCGTTCGAACGTTTCGCTCGATGCGCCGGTGGCGCCATGGATGGGGCGGCAACGCGCGGCGATCGCGCGCATGTCGGGATCGTCGAGCCATGCTTGGCGCGGCCCGTTCCGTCCCGCCTCGACAAGGCGGCGCGCGAGCGCGGATGCGGGCCTGCTCACCCCGTTCGTTGTCTGAAGGATATAAGAGGAGCACGCGCGATCGCTATGCGCGCGGTAAAGATCAGGCAGGACCTTGTGGATGAGATCGCCGCGTCCCACCGCAGTGCTGCGATGCTTGAACTGATAGGCGATGCGTCCTTGGCCGGTCTGGATCGTGAGGTCCGCCCCCGCACGCGGTTCGATCACAGCAACGATCGTATCGGGGTCGACCTTGCTCCCCGATCGCGCGAAGTGCGCGCCGAGAAGCGCATCGAGCGAGCCTGCCAACTGGTAGAGAAAGCCATAGATTGCAGCCGACCCGGCTTGCGACAAGTGGGGTTCCGACTGCGAGCCCGCACCCGCCGCCGGAGCTTCGCTATTGCGTGATGCCAGCCCGCTGCTCATTCGGGCACCTTCGGGAATTTGGTGCGCTTTGACAATCAGCCATCCTCGCCCGGTTCGGCGCCTGGCGGCGGCTTAAGAGCGACGAGCGCGTCGATTGCGTCACGGTCCGCCGCACAAAAGAGGATCGGAACCATTGCCACTTGCAGATGCCGCGCGAGGCCGAGCCGATGATTGCCGCCCCGCACGCTGAGCCCCTTCGCCTGCGGCATGAGTACCGGCGGCGTTACCGATCCGCCGCTTTCGAGATGCGCGACGAGCGTTGCGGTCTTGTTGCGATAGCGCTTCGAGAAAGGCGTTCCGATCCGGCGCGAGTACTCGACAAGGACCTCGTGCAACAGGTCACTCTCTACCCAGCCTATCTCGATATCGGGAAAGGTGCGGGCGAAGGATTCAGCATCATGGTCATCCATCGACCGATAGAAATGCGCGGGCTCCAAGTCCCAATGCAGCGCGACACGCGGCCATTGCTCATCGGGCAGATGGAAGATGTCCATGCCGCGTCGAAGCCGATGCTGGTTGGCGATTGCTTCATCGAGCCCGATCTCGCCTTGGGCCACCCGCAACGCAGCTTGCATGGAAAGCCCGTGGCGTGCCGCGAGTTCAGCGGCTTTGGCCAAAATCGCCTTCACGTCACACACCGCTGGCTTTCGGTGCGACGATGCAGATCACGCTCTGCAGGTCGGCCGTCGCCCCCGACAGATCGGCCTCGAGCTGGTCGGGATGTTTCAGCACCCCGTCGGGATCGTAAACCAGGGCAATCATATGGTTGACATTGGGATTGGCACCATAATGCGCCCGATCGACGATCAGCTCTTCCAGGATTTTCTTGTCCTTGCCGGGGCGTGCAAATTTGAGCTCGATCATCAGCCGTTGCGGCTTGAGATAGAATTCGCAGCGCGTACTGCTCCCGCCGAGCGACGGGTTCGGCTCTTCGATCCGGATGTCCGGGAAGAAGCCCGCGAGGATCGCGTGGAACAGATATTGGCAGTCCCATTCGTCCTGGAGCGTCCAGATCGTCCCGCCATGGGGATGATAGCGAAGCGCCCGCGCCGAGGCATGGAAACGGCGCGCGAGCCGCTCGACGATCTGAAGGTCGCTTGTCTGCGCCGGGTTGAACTTCGGATCAGGGCGTAACGCGATGACATGGTCGACCGCCGCAAGCGTATGGTTCACCTGCTTCAAGGTAGAGTGTATGATGTCGGGATAGCCGATCCCGGTGCTGCCCGCGTGAAAGTGCTCGCCCGCCGCCACCACATCGTGGCGCATCTTGTCGACGAAAGCGCGATAATCTTCGAGCGCGTCCGCGACCGCCGCCGGCGAGCCGTAATTCGAACCGGGAATCGCCCGGTCGGCGACGAAGTCCTGCGTATATTCCTTCAGGCTGAGAATGACGCTTTTGACCGTGGAAAACCATGCTGCGCCTTGCGCCTGCGGGCCATCCTCCCGCATCTCCGCCATGAGATTGTCGAAGTCCTGACGGGCCGCCCGCCGCGCCTTGTAAAGATAGTCCAGCGCATCGACCGCCCATTGCATCTCGTCCAAGCGTCATTCTCCCATTTGATCCGTTATGCGGCCTTCCCAGCTATTCTATCGGGCACGCCGCCGCTATATATTCTCGCATGATCGACCGCGCGCTCGACGCTATAACCCTGTCCGATATCGAGGATCTTGTCCGCTTCAAACGCAGCGAAGGAAGGACACTCGATTTCAAGGCGACGTTCCCCGATGCAGGTCACAAAGGCGTGCGCGATTTCCTCGCCGATGTCACCGCCTTCGCAAACAGCGGCGGCGGCGACCTCGTGATCGGTGTAACCGAGGACGACAATGGCGACGCCGCCGAGGTGCTCGGGATATCGCGCGACAATCTCGACGAGAATTTGCGGCGCATCGAGGATCAACTTCGCAGCTGCGTCGATCCGCGCGTGCCCGACTTTCGCATTCATCGCGTCGATCTGCCGGACGGCAAGGTTGTTCTTGTCCTCCGCGTCGGCGCGAGCCTGATCGCGCCGCACCGCGTGACCTTCGATCGCAGCAGCCGTTTCTACCGCCGCACCAACAGGGCGAATTCCGATATGAGCACCGCCGAGATCCGCCAAGCTTTCGCCGCATCCGAAGACACCCCGCGGAAAATCCGCGACCTCCACAGGCAGGCGCTTGCCGCTGCGGAAGGCGCCGATATGCCTGTTCGCTTGCGCGGCGAGCCGGCCGCGATTCTCACGATCGCGCCGCTCTCCGTGCTCCGCGAGGCGCGAAGCCTTCCCGTCGGACGCGACGATGTCGTTTTTCCGCCGCGCATGACCGGCGCGATCAATACCGTCGTCGGACTCGACAGTGTAATTGTTCATTCTCCCGTCGATGACGGGTCCGGCGCCGTCCGAACTTTCTCGATCAACCATCGCCGGGGTTATATCGACCATGCTTGGACGATCGGGCACGAGAAGGATGGAACGACTTACGTCTGGCAGGACAATTTCGTCGTCAAGATCGAGGAGGCCGCGCGCAGCACGCTCGCGCGGCTTCGAGCTCACGGGATTGAGGGTCCGTGGATCGTTATGGCGACGCTCATCCGTATCAAGGGTGCGCGTCTGTTCCTCGGCGATCACCAACTCAGCGAGCCTGCGTGGCAAGATCCCGCCTTTCTCGGCGAAATCATCGACGACCGGCTCGACAAGGACGCCCTCAAGCCTTTCGTCGACGGATTTTGGCGCGTCTTCGGCGTCGATGCGGCCCAATGAAGGTTTTTGTCGCTCCCGCGTCGCAGATGGCGGCAGCGCATCCTTCGCTATGGTCGGCATCCGACCGCTGCTAGGCTCATCGCATGGACGAAGAGAATCTTATTTTCCTCAGCTATGCGAGCCCCGATCGCGATGCCGTCATGGGCTTCCACGCGTCGCTACAAGCTGCAGGCTACAATGTCTGGATGGACCGCTTTCGCCTCAAGGGCGGCCAAGCATGGGACGTCGAGGTCAAGCGTGCGATGCGTAAGGCAACGATCATCGTCGTGTTCCTCTCCTCGCACTCGGTCGATCGCCGCGGCTATGCGCAACGCGAAGTGAAGATCGCGCTGGAACAGCTCAAGGACCGCCTCGTCGACGACATTTATCTGATCCCGGTGATGCTCGAGCCCGGTCTGGCGGTTCCTGACCAACTCGCGGACATTCAGGCGGTCGGTCTGGACGGTCAGGACGCCGGTACCGCGCTCAAGGACGCGATCGACGAGCAGCTCTCGCGCCTCGGCGCCAAGATCGCGCAGGTGCAGGCGGACGCCAATATCCAGTGGACCGACAGCGTCTTCGAGGACAAATGGGATGGACTGCCCGGCTATGATGTGAGCTACCATCTGCCGCGCTTCACCTCGCGCGACTATCCGGCGTCGCGGAAATCACCGACGTCCTGCGCGGCTGGCTCCAAGGCCAGGTCATGGGCCAGCGAACCGTCAAGTTCGACCAGTCGCCTGACCTCTACAGCTTCGCCGAAACCCGTTTCAGCCGCCAGAACAGCTGGGAGGCCTCCTATGGCGAACCGCAGATCCGGGGACGCGTCCTCAGCATCGCCTTCTCAATCTGGTGGTACGGCGCCAAGGCGGCCCATCCGAACCACCAGTATCAGACCTTCGCCTTCACGCTCGATCCGGTGACCCGGATCAGTGAACTTCGCGAGATCTTTGTCGATCCCGATGCAGGGTTCAAGCTCGTCCAAAGCGAGTCTCGGCGTCTCCTTCTCGCTCTCGATCTGGATGGCGACATGCTCCCTCCCGATCAGATCGCGAGCGGAACAGAGACCTGGGACGACTTCAGCGATTTTCTGTTCACTGCGGACGGTCTCGACATATTCTTCCCACCATATCAGGTCGCCGCCTACGCCTATGGGCCGCAGCATGTCCGGATCGCCTACGACCTCCTTACCGACCTTCTTCTCCCGCTCTATGCGCAGCTGCTCGACGCGACCTATCTGGGTGCCGCCCATCGTAATCCGCCATGGGACGACACAGCGTCCGCCTGATCGCGTACAGTCAGGGAGGAATAACCGTTAGGCGGTCAGGCGCGTGCGCAGGTGGATCAGGCCGCGGAGGCCATCCTTGAACGCGCCTCTCGCTGCCGAAATGGACCCCGGATGGCGATCGGCGAGATAGCCATGCATCAACCACTGCCGATATTCAGGCGATGCCTTTTCGGACAGGATCGGATCGATCCCGGCTCGCTCGCAGGCGGAGAGCAGCCCTTCGAACTCCGAGATCGAACAGACATGGTAGGGATAGCGTCGCAGCAGCTCGGGGTCGAGGCGCCGCCGGACGAACTCGGCATCGACGAGCCCCGCGATGGTCGTGTGAATATACGGCCCAAAATAAAACCATTCATAGAAGGTCACGACGACCGGATGGATCGGGCGGCCGTCATCCTGCCAATGCGGATAATGGCCGGCCATCGCATCGGTCAGCGTCGCATAAAGCTGTCCGATATTTTTCGCGAGCCGCTCGAGGGCTTTCGCAAGCGGGGGCTGTTCGGTGATCTCGCTCTGCGAGGCGATATCGAGCCGCGCCATCTTGCACTCGACGAACAGGGTGCCCGTCGCATCGCTCATGATCCAGTCGACGCTTTTGCATTCGGGCGTGCCCCATATCGCTTCGCCGTGCCGCTCAAGCCAGTCTCCGCCGAGATGCGCCGCGACGCTCCCGACATAGGCTTCGAACGCATCCCCCACGGCATCGCCAAACTGGTCGTCCGAGCGAATCAGATCGAAGAAGAGCCCATCGGTGAGACGCCGCACGAGCATCGTCGGGATCGGGCACATCACCGAGTCCGGGTTACCTGCATGGAGAAGGGGATATTCGCGCATCGGATTGAAGCTGAAGGCCCAGTTGACCCCATAGCTCTGGCGCGCTGCCAATTCGGCGCGCAGGTCGCCCGCCGATTTGGCGATGCGGTCGCGCAGTGCCTTCACCGGCTCATGGATCGACGGGTCGGCCTCCGCGAGAAAGGCAAAGGGGGGTGCCGGTCCCTCGGCAAGTTCCTGGATCAGTAGCATGATGATCTGAAAAAGCTCATCGGTTGACATGCCGAACAAGGCCTCGACCATCGGCGCGACCCGCGGGTGCGCGTAGAGCTTGTGGAAGCGCGCGACTTCGCCAGTGGCGAGCGGCGACTGGTAACTGAATTGCTGAAAGGCGAGGCGCGACAGCTGCAGCAGGATGTCGGTCGGGCGATTGTCGTGCGCCCCCCAATAGCGATCCTCAAGCTTTTGGATCATCGACATTGTTGTGAATGCCGGCTTCGCGCTGTTGAAGGGTTTTCCCGGCCGCAGCTGACAATTGAGAACGATTTCACGGGCCATCAGCTCGACCAGATGGCCATGGAGCTGCGACCGCATCGGCGACAGCCCGAGGCTCAGCGGAATATTCTCGAGTCGCGGCGGGAGGTCATGGTCCCAGCCGATGCGTTGCATATAGGCGTAGACCGTGCCGAGCGCGCTCCACAGGTGAAATCCGCGCAGGTAATTTCGTAGCGGCTTGTAATGCGCGTACATCCGGCAACGCTGCCATTGCACCGAGCTGCCTGCAACCGCGCTTCGCGACCATTCCGCAAGTCCTGCCCGTCTGCGTCTTACATTATACTCAGCTATCGCCGTGAGGCGGCGTCCCGTCAGTCTGCGTTCGAGGTGATGCGATGAACAAATGGTCCCGGTGCATCGATCAATTCTTCCTCGCCGAGAACCGGCTTCCGCCATTGACGCGCCTGTTCCTGGTCGTCGCGATTGCGTTCGTTGCCGCGCTCGCTGGCGACCTCGTGAACATCGCCGGTTATACCGTCGGCTTGTTCGTCCGCTGACCGGGCTGAGCCCGAGCGTGTGCATAATTTGAAGTCACCGCGCCGCGACCTTTCGCATGATCTCGAAATAGCGCGCATTGATTTCACCCTCCTCGTCGCCGATCGGGGCACTTTGGCGATAAAGATAGGAAAGCTTCGGAAAGTAGGGTGCGCGCTGGCTCGTCACACGAAACTGCAGATCGGCGGCATGCCGCTTGGTCTTCTCGACGACGAAGGTCGCGAGCGTGATCCTGTGCCCGTCGACAATATCCCAGACCTGTCCCTCGATACGCCCGTCGCGCAACTGCCCCTCAACTTCCAGCCGCGAGAAGATATGATATTGCCGTAACCCCTCGCTGATGATCTCCCCCTGAGCCGCCCCGTCATAGGTGCGTAGCGCGAGTTTCACCGGCTCGCCTTCGACCGATGGATCAAGACCTTCGGGCGAGCTGGCCTCGTCGACTGCCCCGCTCTCGCTCGACCAAACGCCGGTAAACGCCTTCGAGACATATATTTCGTCCGCCGCGTCCCGCGCGAGCTTCGGTGCCTCCGAGCGAAAGCTGTTGATCACTGCCGGGAATTGCAGTGCGCCGAACACCGCTGCCGCCGCCCAGCCCGAAAAGGCGAAGAGCGGCCTCTGGTAAAACGCTGCGGGTTGCGCAGGCGCGGGTGGAGCGCCATCGCCCACCGGCCGTTTGCGCTTGGGTTTGGAATAGGGTTTGATAGATACGTCCTTCGGCGCAAAGTTAATCGAACGAAGAACAACTCCGCCAGTAAATAATTCTGGCGTCGGGCAAGGAGAAGCGCCCTTCATGTACGCCAGGATTTCGCGCACTTATCTGAAACTGCAGGCCCGCTTGCGAGGCGACCATCGATCCCCCCTTTGCGCCGAATGCTTTCAGGATCATGGGCTGCGCAGGATGGCGCGCGCTGTGCGTGGCAAGTCGGTCCGGTGTCGCCAATGCGGGGCGGTCTCGGTGCACGGCCTCTCCAGAGAGCAGCTCCACGACCTCTGCCAGACCTTCTTCGTTCGCGGAAGCATCATTGCCGCCGACTATGGCGCCTCTCCCCTCATTCAGTTCAATGACCTGCGGGAAAACGAACTCGACGTGGAGGGCGAGATCAATGCCGACATCGCTCTCCTGCACAAGACGATCGGGATCGGATTCTTCCACTATGGGCCGCGCCTCTGGATGCTCGGAGCGGTTGAACCGCTCCAGAAACTTCGAACCAGGCGGGGGCGCCGGCCCGTCATCAACCGGATCCTTCGCACCTATCCTGTGCGCGAACTCACGCCCCGCGACGAATTCTACAGGGTGCGCAAGGCCCCGGCCGAAGCGTCGGACGCGGCCCAATATGACGCGCCGCCGGATGAATTTTGCGGGTCGGGACGGCTCGATTCGCCGAGCAATTCCATGCTCTACGGCTCGCAGGATATCGAAATCTGCGTGCACGAATGCCGGTTCAGTGCGGGCGACGAACTTTACGTCGCGACGCTCGCCCCGACCCGGACGCTTCGCCTTGTCGACCTCACCGAAATATTGGAGGAGACGGGAACCGAATTCGACAGCCTCGACCTCACGGTACTGATGCTCTTCCTGGCTGGCAGCCACGCCTATGAGATCACGCGCGAGCTTGCCGCTTCCGCGCGCGCCAAAGGGTTCGACGGCATCATCTACCCATCCTATTTCAGCATGCTGCGCACCGGCGGCATGCCGTTCGAAACGATGTTCGGTATCGCGATGCGCCGCATTCGCGAGACACGCAGCTATGAGAAGGCCAAGGTCATCGGAAATCTCGCCTTGTTCGGCCACCCGATCGCTGACGGAAATGTCCAAGTCGCCGGAATCAATCGACTGGTGATCAGCAAGGTGGCCTATGCGGTGACATTCGGTCCGGTGATGTCACCGGAACCAAGCGGGTGACGATAGGTCATCGGTGGCGAAGTCTCATGCTGCAATGCCGGAGGATCGGGGCACGGGTTCGCGCGCGATTGGTTCGCACTCGCCTGCAAGAGCCCGGTCCTGCGCGGGAGAAGACAGAGGGGGTGAACATGACCGAAGAATCCGAAACGGCGGCTCCGTCACTCAGCGACACGTTGCGCCAACAGACGGTCGCGCTCGCGAACGGATTGGAAGCCACGCTGCTGCGGCATATCGCGAACCTGCCGGCTCCGCCGACGCTCAGTGCCGCGACCGAGGCACAGATCAAGAAGCGCGTGCCGCCAAAGGCCTTGCCGCGCTCGCTGACGCCCGATGGGGCCATTGCGCTGCTCGCGCTAGAGATCGACGATATCGGGACGCGTATTTCGCACTATCAGTTCATCGAACGCTATTGCGAGCATTTCAACGCCCCCGATCAGGTGTGGCGGGCGGCCTTCGTCACGCACACGCATATCCTGCGCGGGAGCGAAATCTATGTGATCATGGAGCGCAGCTGCGAATGGCTGGACTTCTTTGCGAGTTTCGCCGGCGACATCGGCATTACCGCTACAAAACAGTCCAAAGCCCTCCAGAAAAAGTTCAAGAAGCATTTCGAGCGCCATCTGCGCGAGCGCCACCGGATCGTCCACGTCCATGAGCGGCCGTCGCTCGTCTCGCGCATGCTCAGCGTACCCCCTGCCGAAATGGGCCGGCCCGAGGTGGCCGACGTGTTCGCGACGGTCCTCGGCGCCCTCACGACGATGATGAAAGAGAGCCTCGGAGAGGCGGCAGACGGCGCGAGCCCGCAGCAGACCTTCGCGACGATCAATGACTTGCGGCTACGGGCCGTCGACAAGGAATGCCTCGACATGTGGGATTTGTTCCAGGATGCGATCAATAGCGCGATTGATCCTTCGAGCCTGCTCAAATGACATATCCGGCAACACTGGAAGAGAAGGCAGGGCTCTATCTCAAGGCCATGCACGAGGTCCGGGCGCGGCTTCGCTGTGTCGATGACCTGTTGAACCGCGACATGGCACCGCTTCTCATCGACGAATTCTGTCAGTTGCAGCTCCGCCTGTCCTGCGAGTGCCTCGCGATCGCCTGCCTCGCGGCGCAAGGCGATTTCGAGACCCACAAGGATTTGCGCGAGCGTTATCAGCCAAGCCTGATCTTCAAGGCGCTCGAAGGGCTGTATCCTGCCTTCTTTCCGACACCGTCGATTCTTCAGCCCACGGGGCCGGGGAGCTGGCATTTCGACGATGTCGGGCGTGGTCATGCGATCACGCGCGAGGAGGTAGAACAGATCTGGAATCTCTCGGGCGATCGCCTCCACCGCGCATCGGTCAAACGCTATCTCCAGGACGTCAAGCAGACCGATTTGCTGGCTGTCTGCAATGCCAAGGAACGGTTCTGGAATCTTGTGCTCGACCATATGGTGGTCCTGGCCGACCAGGTGTCGCGCCTGCACGTCCATGTCGAGCGCGAGACCGAGGACATCCGGTGCCATTTCCTGTTTCTCGATCTCGAGACCGGAACCTCGAAGGTGCAGGCTTTCGATATCGAGGTCGAATAGGGCGGTCGCCAAGTCGCAGTGATTATGGTCGATATCGCCATGGAATTCGCCGCCCTGAATCGGTAGAGTGAAACCGAAATTTTCTTCTCGAATGTGGATTGTCACATCGACATGAGTTCCCAGCGGAAGCGCTGGTAGCTCCCAAGGGTCGACGAAGTTCTTGAACACGTCGAGTTGCTCTTCGAGAATCTCCTGTCGAAGTCGCGTCTTCAGTTCGTCCAGGTTTCCGTCTTCGTCTCAGTCGAGCACCCGGCGACGCAGGGCGGTCGTCTTAAGCTCGACACTCTCAACGGCTTGTACCGCTTCCTGTAGCCAATAGGCCGGGTTCGCAGTTTTGATCGCGCTTTTGACTGCCAGCTGGACCGGAATGCTAGCGGTGCGCGAGCAGCAAGGGAGCGGATAGTCAGCTTTTCCATATCCGGGCCGTAAAGCTGCCATTCCGCAATCGGCCAGATCCGCCCAGGGCGCGCTCCTCTCGCTTGAAAGATTTTCTGATTGTCCCGATAGGTGAAGCGGTCAAATCGAACGATTGACTCGATTTGAACTACTGGAGATATTATGCAAACCATCACGGCCAATGAAGCGAAAACCCGCTTCGGCGAACTGATCGACCGTGTGCAGCGGGAACCTGTGCGGGTGACCCGGCATAACCGCGTCGTCGGCGTGATGGTGTCGCCAGAGGACTATGCAGCCATGCAAGACTTCTACGCCGACAGACTTGCGCGCACTCTCAGCGAAACCACACGCGAAGCCGCTGAAAAGGGCCTGACCGAGGACGAACTCGCGCGACTGCTTTCCGATGAAGGGTGACGCGTTCGTTCTCGCTACCAATGTTATTAGTCCGCCCCGTCAGCAGAATCCGCGGGCGCAGTAAAAAGAACGCCCGCCCAATCGTAACCGGGCGGGCGTCAGAAGAAGAGCGGTGTTTCCTGAAAGGAAGAGCTCTCCTGGGTCGCACGGCGCGGATAGCGTCGCAGACGGAATGATTATTGTACGGCAACGCCAAAACGGATCGCCGGAAAACGGCCATTATTCGCTGGTCTGATCGGAGGGATCGCGCTCGCCGAGAGCCGTGTGAACCGAGCGGCCGACCTGAAATCGGATGCCGAGCTTTTTCGCGATGCGGCGCAGGGATGCGCGGGCTGTCTTACGCCGGTTGGGCGGTATCTTCACAGGTTGGGGTCTCCGGAATTCGTGGATAAGCAAGCCGCCGCATGAGCAAGGGAAGCGAAGTGCAGAAATCTGCCGAGATCGATGCACCAAGCGCAGGGCATTGACGATCACTCGTAAATGATCTCGTTATCTTCGTAAGGGGCGGCGGTTGCCTCTTCAGGGGTGGGCGGCATGTATAGGCCGCCTCTCGCCGCGTTGACGAAACGCCGGACGGTCATCGGTCCCTCCAAGGTTCCATCGGCAATGAGGTCGATCGGCGGATTACCACCGAACGAGGTAGCGCTATGGGGTTTGTGCAACCAGGCGACGCCCTCCAGTTCGTCGGCGAAGAGGTCTCCCAGGCCCTGGTGAATTCCGAGCACCGCCGAGATCCGCATCAGGACGTTCTCTTCCAAGGCGATTTCGCGATGTTCCCGAACCCTCTTACGCCAGCGACTATAGGCCGAGCGGGATGGAGAGCCGAGGATCAGGCGTTGCTGCTCCCCGGTGAGTCTCCACAGGCCCGCGATGGCCAGAAAGGTACGGAGGGCCGGTGCGCTCAGGCGGCGGCGATCATCGGTCATCGTCAGCCCCGCTCCCGGAGTCACCGGACTTGGGGATAGCCAGTATCAAAGCATCGCGGATCAGCGCGAGAGGGCCGGCGCGGCGGTCATGATCGCGCAGGATCAGTTCTTCGGAAATCCCGGCGACGCCGGCTTCCCGATATTCATCCTGATGGACGCGTATTTCATATGTCCCGATGGGGCCTGAGCCCGCGATGTTCCCGGCGGTGATCTCGCCAACTTTGCGTTTCAGCTCGGCGCGGCCCCACGGCCAGACCTCGACAGTTACGACCAGCATATAATTATCCTAACATCCATATCTTGAGGTTAGCGTCGGCAACTTACCCTTCGCCTCCGCTTTTTGCAGGGCTTCACCCAACGGCCATTCTTCGGCCAACCGGAAAAAGCGCGCAGCGCAGGCGCGAGAAGAGCCTCATTGCTTCATTGCTCACCGAAGCACGCCCCGTCGAAATCTGAGGACGCTGTCAGGCCCTTTTTCGTCAGTTTGAAGAGCGGTCCGGCCGGATCGAAGGCGGGTGCGAAATAGAGCGCACCATCGATGAGGCGGGCGCAATATTCCGAGTGCCAGACGGGAACGAGGCCATCGATGCCGATTTCCAGGGTGACCTTCTTGGGCCCGATGGACGGTCTGGAAACGCTGACAACGATGGCGTCGCACTTGGACATGCACATGGCATTCTCGACCCGTCTGCGGCCGCCGTCGTCCAAAGTGACGGCAGGTACGATCAGAAGATATGCGTCGGGTGCGATCAGGAATTGCGCGAACTGGCGCGGCAGCATCGAAATATCGCTGTCCAGATCGAGGCCGGCGATCTCGATGATCGTGAGGGCGATCTTGAGGATCTCGGCCTCTTCGGCCCGGTCCCTGGCGGTCATATATTTTTTCATCGTCTATCCATTCTTGCAGCGGCTCCGGCTGGCTGCCGCTGCTTTCATCTCTTCGCTCCAGCCGTCAGACTGGCTCCTTCCATTTGAAAGCGGCGGCAGGCTCTGCTGCCGCCGCGGATATTTTTACCTATTTCTTGTGAGTTCCGGCGGCCATTGCGTGGAGATTCCGCAATGCCTGAATTGGCCGCAATCCGGACGGTCGCGAGGGTCAGAGGCCAAGCCGGAATATTCTTGGCTTAATCTTCCTGTCGTAAATCCGTATCTATATTCATGGAATTGCAGGAGAAAAAAGAAGTCATGACGATAGCGTACAAGATTCCGGCGTTGGACCTTCACCAGGGGCACCGGGTTGAATTGCAAGAATATGGCCTGGCGGAGTCGATGACCGTATTCGAGGTGTATCAGGGAAAACCTGCCGCGAAGGACGTGCTTCCCGGCGGATATGATCTGTCGATGCTTCCGATCGAGGATGTATCGCGCAATGACGACGATGACGTGTCCGAAGATAATGCCGGATGACGTTGATTGTCGCGCCCCGGTCGGGTGCGCGCGGAATTGTAATCTACATCGCCGATGATCAAAAAGAGGTAAGCGTGGTTGACGCCGAGGAAACTCAGCAGGCCATTTGACGCATCCCAAAGATCGAATTCCAGGCCTCCTTGCGATGATGTCGCAAGGAGGCCTGCATCGGAGAGATGCAGATCTTTGTCGACGAACTCAGCGACGAAGCCCGGATCAGCCAATATACGGACATAGTCGATGCCGTCCGATATCTGGTGCGATCCGGTAAAAATGGATATCCGCTGATCTGAAGGTCAGGATCTTCGGCGCTCCTGCCATTCCGCCCATTCAGCCGCGATCATCGCCTTGCCCGCATCGGCGGAAAATGGCCGGACGAACGGGCCGAAGCCGTAACATTGCAGTTCGCGGGCCGGTGCCATCAAATGAATATGCGGTGGGTTCGTCGAGCCCACGGTTACGGGCAGGTGCATCGCCGCAATCACGGCGACATTGCGCTCGCGGCACAAGCGTTCGATCGCAAATGCGCGAACATCCTCCCAGGCCCGATGCAGGCGATCGGGGTTGGGAAAGCGCAGCGTGATCATGACGAAGAGGTCCTTGAGATTGCTGCACGCCTGCTCTTCATATTTTTCGCAGAGGTGTTTCGGATCGCGAAACTCGTCGTTCGCGTGAGGTGGCAAAAGAACGTCCCAGCGATAGCAGCTAGGCAGCCATGGCGCAGCGACGTCGACCTTTTGCCCCGGGCACAGGCGCTTGAGGACCGAGGTGGGAACGGTCCGGACGGGGCCATCCTTGATCTGCCGGCGCACGACGCCGAACACGAAGTTCGGATCGTCACCGCCAGGAATGGGCACGAAGTCGAGCTCGCCAGGGGCAGGGATTTTCTTCATCACCACGACCAGCCTCCGATCTTGTGCGAAGTGAGGTGCGCGCTCGCCCGATCGATCCCGGCATCGCGATCCCAATCGTCGGCAAAAGGATGATGCTCCGACAGGAACAGACCGCGCTGCATCAGATGGATTGATGGACCGCTGCCCGGCGGAACGAGCCAGCTATCGCCGGCGAGGCTGCGGAACAGGCGATAGCACAGTAGCCATTCGAGATCGGCAGGGCTGGGCAGGGCGATGTCGACCGTCACATCGGTCGACGATCCGTCCGCTGCTCGCCGGAGCAACAAGACCGGGTGGCCCGTCGCGATCGCGACGACTTCGGTCTCGCCCAGGAACAACGGAGCCGCAGCTGCGGTGGCATGGACGATTATATTCGGAGTCTTCAGAAAAAGGCTCCCAGGGAGCAACGTCGCCGCCATTCCACGGTCGGGACGGGCCGAACTGTGCATCAGCGCAGCAACATGGTGCATGAGTTTGCTGTCGGCGCGCGTCACCGCGGGGAGTGGAACACTGCCCCTCAGGACAGTATGTAACATGGAGCCGTAACCGTCGGTCGGGTCCAGTGGATCGGATATTGTCGAAAATTGCACGGGCATTGCTCTTAATTGGGAACCCGGTTGCCGGGGCTCAGGCGGCAGCCCAGCTTCAGATGCTTTCATCCTTCCAGCAGGGCCAACCTGCCTCATCTTCCCCTTTCAAGCGGGAGGAACCGCCGCAATCCTGTCTGCTTGACGCGGGTTGCGTGCACGCAACCCGCGTCCGGCGGCTCATCGCTCGTGACCGCCGCGCCCGCGCGACGGACCGGGGCGTGACGGCTCGGGCGGGCTCTCCGTGCTGCGCGCGGCCCGCGGCAGGGGCAATGTCCAGGCAAGCGGGAGCGCCTTGCGGTCGATCGGTCGGTCGGCGGTCAGCTTGCCGAGCGCGACCAGGGCGTTCCGCCCGGTTGGCGAAGCCTCGAGTTTTCCGGCAATGCTCCGCAGGGCCTCGGACTCGCAGTAGAGATATGCGTCGCTACCGATCATGCGCATCGCGAACTGCCCCTTGATGATGGCCTTTGCGATCACCCCCACGGCGGCAAGGGGCATATCATTGGCCCCGGGCCATTTGCCCTGTTCGACCAATGTTTCGGCGCGCGCGATAATCCGGTCGGCGCGGCTCCGGAGCTCGGCGTCGGCTGCGGCCTTCGCCAGCGCTACCTTCTTCTGCTCGCGGCGCTGCGCCTCTTCGCGGACCTGCCAATCCCGCCGCAGCCCTTCAAGAAGCGTCTGCATGTCGCGCGACGGATAAGCTGCCCAATAGGCATCTCTAAGGCGCATATCGAGACTATAGGGATCGAGCTTGGGCCGACCTTCGCTCGCGACAAATGGCGATCGGGCGCTTCCTTCAACATGTCGTTTCAACGCCGTGAGCGTTGCCTCCCATTTGCGGGCATGGATGCGCTGGATGATAGCTTCGGCTTCGAAGCGATCGATATCGACATGTTGCGACGTGAAGCCCTGCGCAATCGCAAATCCCGTGGCAGTTCGAACGATCGGAGGAAAGGCGGTCTGGCGGAGACTGCGTGCCGCGGCGGCGATTGCGCGGCGGCGTTCCGGATCGCGCGTCACCGGCGGCCTGTGCAGGACCGGTTGTGCTTGTGGTTCCGGAAGAGGCTGACGGGCACGCGGTTCCGCATTCTGCAGTCGTTCGGTGAGCGATTGCAGCCGCGTCCTCGCGGCAGCATGCGTGTCGTGCGTCAATTGCCGCAGCAGGACGGCGCGTCGAACGGCGGTCGCGCGAAGCTCGGCGGCTTTCGATGCCAGATTGGTCCGCGCCCGCGAAGCGTAGCCGGCGATCAGGGCGCGCCGATCCTGTTCGGGTTCGGCTGCGATCCGGGTGACCGCACCCCGCAGCCGCTGTAATGTCGCCTGACGCTGCAGCAAGGCGGCGCGCTCCTGCTGCATCCGCGCAAGGTCTTCCTGTTTGCGCTGCCAATGCTTCTCGCCCGGAGTCGATTTGCCCGAACGCTTCGAGCGGGGTTCGAGACCCCGATCGGCATCACTGAGCGCGGTAAAGCGCCGGGGGTGGTTTTCCCGCGCCATGGCGGCGTTCAGGATGTCGGCGACCTTGTGACGAAAGGGCTCGATGAAGCTTTCGTCGTTGAGGTCGCTCGACTTGTCGGTCGCGAAGGCATAGCGGCCCAGCCCGTCGATGACGCACGGCCGCAGGCTGAACATGACGTGGGCATGGAAGTTGCGCTGGTCGCCGCGCGGATCGGGTGCGTGCAGGACGCCGGCATAGGGAAGATCATGCTCGGCGAAGAGCGCGCACGCGTCGCGCAATATCTGTTCGCGCCCCGCGGGTGTCAGCTCGTGAGGCAGCGAGAGAACGAGCGACATATAGACATTTGCATTGGCGCGATCATGCGCCTCGAGGTCTTCGAGTGCGGCGAAGAAGCCGGCGAATTCGTCGGGGTCCTGCGATATGTTGGAAACTAGCCCGTCGACGCCGGGCTCGCGGGCGCTGGCGCGGATGATGTAGCGCAGGTGCCGCACCGCCTCGCCAGGCTTGTAAGTCCGCGAGCGATTGGCGCGCCGCTCGCCAAAACCCCGGCTCGTGAACTTGCAATGGAACGATGACAGCCCATCAGCCTTGGTGGCGCTGCGCTTGCCGAAGTGGAACAGCTTGTCGAACTGCTTGATCTCGCGTTCGCCGATCTGCCCGCCGCCATAGGCACGGGCATAGGTGAGGATCGTCCGATCGCGCTCGCGGCTCGCTTTCCGGCTTGCGGCGCCGACTTTGCGAAGATGCGCGTCGAGCTTGCGCAGTTCCCGGTCGATCTCGCGAAGGCGTTTCTTGGTCGCTTTGTGCAGCGCCCGGGCATCGGCGTCGTCGGCCGCTTCCGCTTGTATGGCCAAACGGAGCTCGCCGAGGCGGCGCATCTTGTCGGCGCGTGCCGCGCTGAGGATCGCGGTCAAGCTCGCCGCATCGGCCTTCCGGCCATCGTGGATCCAGACGTGACGTGTCATGATGCCGATACCTTCCTGGAGAAAGTTATGGGCCGCAGCATTCACCTCGCAGGTGAATACGTTATCGCGCGCCCATAACTTTCTCCTGCCTTTCTGCTCTGTGGTCGCGGGCCAAAGGACCGCGGAGTACCATTCGGATTTGAGGGAGATGCCCAGCGAGGCCGACAAAAGGAGAGGGCGGTTGCGTGCGCGCAACCGCCCTCGATGGACCGGCTATTTGAAGCCGATCTGTTTCAGCGCATGGCCGATCGCGATGATCAGCGGCTTCACCATGACCGAGTCGGCAGTTGGAAGGAGCTTGATCGTCACGCCACTCTTGCTGTGCTGAAGCGACCCAAACGTGGTTCCGTCGATGACGATCTCGGCGCTGTTGGCGTCTGCTGGCGGAGCGATCACCGCTTCGAGCGCCTTGAACACGGTCGCAGCGCTCTGAGGTCCATTGGCCGAAAGCGCGTCAATGGTGTCGCTCAACGTGTCGTGGAACTCGGGCATGTTCCAGTCGCGCATGAACGAACTTGCCTGCGCCGCGCTAATAGCGTGGCGGTCCTTGATGATACCCATCATCGCGGGGGGCAGCCGGGTGATCGCCAGCGTCCGGTTAACCGTGCTCTTATTGAGGCCGAGGGCCTCGGCGAACGCGGCCTCGGTCGGGTAGGTGCCCGGAATCGCGCGGTCGTAGAAGAGCGCCTTCTCATATTGCGACATATCGGATCGCCCGCGGTTTTCCGCATCGACGATCTTGATCGCTGCCGCATCGTCGAGATCGCGCAGATCGACCAGGATCTGCATCGGATCGTCATCGCCGCGCGTTTCGTTAATCTGCCGGATCGCCGTCAGACGGCAGGCACCGGCGATGATTTCCAGACGGTCGGGCGCGTCGGGCGCGATGCGCGCGATGGCTGGCACCTTTTGCCCGACGGATTTGAGCGAATCCATCAGGTCGAGAAAACTGCCTGAACCCAGGGCCTGGACATCGCGCGTATTGCCGGGCCAGATATTGCAAAGATCGGGACTGACCGAGAAAGGGCCGCCTTTGCTAAGTATCTTCCAGCGGGCTCGGGCGCGGGATTTTTCGTCGGCGACCGATGGAACAATGTCTTCGTAATTGACATCCGTCAGGCCGGCTATGCTATCTTGTTCACTCATTTGATCCTCCATTCAAGGTTGGGGATCAAAGTCATGGACGCCGCGCTCAGACCGATTCGGCGTTGGCGGCCCTCGAGATGTTGAACACCATACAATATTCAGACCGCCAGCGACCGCAGGCGGCGATATCAGGTCGCGATGGTCAGAGTGATGTGTCTGGCTAATACAGCTGTGATCTAGCCGTAAGTGGCTGATTAGGAATGGCCCTTTCCTCGGGGAACCTGCGCGGCTCGCGGTTTCATCATTTACTGGTCGCACATGTTGCGGGATCGAAGTGCGGTGATGCTTTGGACGTTACGCGAGGGCTACCCTTCGTCCGGCTCAAGCCAGCGGCCTTGCGACGACCCTCTAGGGATCAGGACGGTCGAGAAGACGCGCGGGGTTTCCGTCATCGTCACCGCTTCGGTCACGCCCTGATATCGTCCGAGCGGCGTGTTTGCCTCGAAACGAAGGGGGTCGAGAAGCGCGTGGGGACCCTCGTTGCCCGCGGTGGCCCGGGCGAAATCCTTGTCGAACACACCCAGCGACAGCAACCAGAGCGCCGCCCGGGTCAACGAGACATGAACCTTCCAGGAGCCGCCGACCGTCGCGCGGCGATGGAGCGCGGCCATCGCCCCTGTGGCGGCCAGCCAGCCGACGAGATAGTCGTTGACGATAACGGTCGGCGGCAGCGCAGCCTTGTCCGGTGTCCCCTCGATCGACAGCATGCCGGTAACGGCGCCGGCGACCTGGTCGAAGCCCGGCCGATTTGCCCAGGGGCCATGCTCGCCATGCGTGCTGATCGAGACATGGACGATTCCGGGGCGGCGGGCGGCCGCCGTTTGGGCATCGAGGCCGATCGACGCGAGATAGCCGGGGCGGCGGTTCGCAAAAAAGATGTCGGCGCCTTCGAGCAGGCCCGCGAGCGTGGCCGATCCTGCATCGCTGCGCGGATCGAGGCGGATAGAGCGCAGGCCGACATTTGCGGTGCAATAGAGCGCTTCCTGCTCATATTCGTTCGGACGCCAGACGTTGAGCACGTCCGCGCCGAGCGAAGCGAGCGAGCGGCCGCAACCCGCGCCCGCGATGACATGGCCCATCCCCAGCGCCCTGATCCCCGACAAAGGCTGTAGTCCCGCAGGTGGCAGAGGCCGAACCGGGGCATCGCCGATCTGCTCGATCGAAATCAACGGCTGGTCGAGAAGATAGTCGGCCACGGGTTCATCGAAGAATTCCTCGAGCGTGCGGACCTTGCAAAGCACGAGACCTTCGGTCTCGAACATCATCTCGAGCTCGTCGGCGGTATGGCCCGCGATGGCTTTCGCAATCGACTTGGGATTGTCGGCGCAATCGAGCAACGCCAGCATCCTGGTGCGGAGTTGTGGATAGAGGTTGGCCGGAAGCACCTCGCGCCCGTCGGACGTGCGATAGAACATCAGGAAATTTCGCACGGTGGCATCCTCGATCTGCGGAGGATGGCCGTTGAGCAGCTCCCAGCGGCGCTCGGTACTGGGCGCGAGACGGCGCAGGGCATGAGCGAGCTCGATCTCGATATCTTGTCCCGGCCCACCGCGGAGCCGGTGAAGCGCGGCTGCGACGATCGATTGCTGCACAAGCCCCAGCGCCGCGCCGCCGCCGAGCCGGAGCGTGCTGGGCATGAGCGGGTCGGCGCCCGCGAAGGTCACGCGGCCGCCGCTGTCCACCGGGCAAAACCCGATTTCGTCCAGCATTGCCGCAAGCGCTTCGTGGATGTCGAACGCCGCATCGGTCGCCGGGGCGGCGACCGCTTGCGCCAGTCTGCTGCGAAGGTCCATGATCAGGCTGCGGTCCGTTGGGCGTGCGCGACGAGAACGGTTCGCGCGCGGGCGAATTCGCCCAGCGCCTTGCCGACCTGGTCGAGGCCGACATTTCCTGAGCCGCTGACGCCGAAATATCCCTTCAGGATGAACAGGGCCGCTCGGACATTGGGCAGCAGATAGCGCTCGACCGCAACCTCCTCGGGGAGGCCGAGCAGCGATGCGAGCTCCGCGGTTCCCAGCCGGGTCTGGAGGAAATCCCAGCCTTCTTCGGTTCGCGCCCATAGTCCGAGGCTGGCGTTCGCGCCCTTGTCGCCGCTTCGCGCATATACAAGGTCGCCGAGGGTCGCCGGTTCGCCGGAGGCGTCGACGCCGGGCATCACATCGTCCGGTGTATCGCCGGGAACGGCCGCGGCGACGGGAGGCATTGGCGGTTCGAGAATACGGCCGTCGTCGAGCACCACTTGCTGCGCGAGGTCGGCCTGACGGATCAGTCCGGGCCAATAATCGGTTCGCGGCGACGGGGCACCGGCAACGTCGCCGTGAAAACCGGGAATGCCTCCGAGGCCGAAGGAAGTGAATCCCGCAATCACCCGTCCGACATCGCTGCGTTTTGCCGCCGAGGCGGCAATCCTGATTGCGACCGTCGCCTCTGCCTGCGACGACGGATTGTCCGCCGGTCGGCCGAGCGCGTCGAAATGATAGTCGTCGAGGGCGAGGCCGCCCGCGATCGACTGCATCTGGCGGCGCAGCCAATCGATTTTTGCATCGACATCGGTTCCGGTCGCATAGCCGAACAGCGTTGTGGCCCACCCGTTCGGATAGAAACAGCCGACCTTGGTCAACGGCGAAGGGGGCGATCCCTTGGACCCGCTGATCTGCACCCTGTCAGCCGCGACCTGCTCGAGCCGCACCGTTTCGAGGTGCAGCGTGACATCGGGGTTGAGATAGGTGGTGCCCTGGATTTCGTAGACGAGCTGCGCGGTGACGGTATCGACCGTCACGGAGCCGCCTTCGTCGACGCGTTTGGTGATCACGCTGCTGCCGTCGGCCGCAATTTCAGCGATCGGAAAGCCGAGCCGGGTCGCCGCATCGATTTCGGTGAAACCGGCGAAGTTGCCGCCCTGTGCCTGCGGACCGCATTCGATCACATGCCCCGCCGCGAGCGCGCCCGCGAGCGCGTCCCAATCGTCGATCTGCCAGTCATGCCACCACGCGGCAGGTCCCATCACCAGCGAGGCATCGGTAACCCGCCCGCAAATAACGATGTCGGCCCCGGCGCCCAGCGCCGCGGCTATCCCCCAGCACCCCAGATAGGCGTTCGCCGCGACGAGGCGATCCGCGAGATCGCCAAGCGGGGCGTCGGTGTCGAGGTTGCGAAGCTGACCTTCGCCGGCCAGTTGTTTGACGCGGTCGAAGACATCGTCGCCCACGACATGCGCGACCGACAGCGCGATGCCGCGCTCGCGGCATTCGCGGCGGATGGAATCGGCCAGCCCCGCGGGATTGAACGCGCCGGCATTGACGACGACCTTTATTCCGCGGGCGGCGATCTCGGGGAGCAGGGGCGACAATTGCCGGGCAAAGATCGGCACATAATATTGGCGGAGGCCGCTGTTGGCGCCCGGTTCCGCACCGGCAAAGCCCGCGGCGATGCGCGCCATCGTCATTTCGGCGAGATAATCGCCGACGACGACATCGACCGGGTCGCCGTTCACGGCATCGGCAAGCGCGCCGGTATAGTCGCCAAGCGCCCCCGAAAAGTTGGCGATGCGAATGGGGCGGTCAACCATGATTATTTCCTTGCGCTGGGTCGGGTTAGTGCGGGTCACAATGTCTGCCCGTCGTCGATCATCAGCTCGCTGCCGGTCACCCGCGCCGAGTGATCGGAGGTGAAGAAAAGCAGCGGCACGTCCATGTCGGTGAGTTCGCCCAGACGCCGGCGCGGAAAGGATTTGAGGAGATATTCGCCCGACGCGGTGTCGAAGAGATCGCCGGTCAGCTCGGTCTTGAAATAGCCCGGTATGATCGTGTTCACATTGATGCCCTTGCGCGCCCAGTCGCGCGCCATGATCCGGCTCATGTGGAGCACGGCAGCCTTGCTCGCGCCATAGGCCGCGGTTTGCGCATAGGCCTTGCGCGCCGTCACCGAGCTGACGATCACCACACGCCCGCGGCCGGTTTCGGCGCTGCCGGCCGCAATCAGGCGCCGGGCTCCTTCGCGAACGGTCAGGAAAACGCCGCGCAAATTGGTGGCAAGCACCGCATCGAAACTATCGACGTCGATGTCGAACGTGGACAATTCGGTGCCGATGCCGGCGTTGGCGATGATCGTATCGACCGTGCCGAAGACCCGCTCGGCCTCGTCATAGGCGGCGCGTGTCTGATCTTCGTCGGCGACATCCAGCGCTACGGCATGCGCCTTGCCGCCGTGCGCGGCGATTTCCTCGACTGTCGCCGCAAGGCGGTCGACACGCCGCGCAGCCATCACGACGCGCGCTCCGGCCGCCGCCAGCAGCCGCGACCAATGCGCACCGAACCCCGAAGATGCGCCGGTGACAAGCGCAACGCGTCCTGAAAGGTCGAAAGATGGCGTCGAGGCTATGGTCATGATCGAATCGAATCCGGCAACCCGCGTCTCGGTTCGACGCCATGTATTGATATAGAACCTAGTTATATATCTCAATCGGAGATTTTCGGCCTTCGTTTGCGGGGATCGCAGCAAGCTCGGTCAGATCCGACAGGATTTCATGCTGCTTGCGCGCGGTTTCGAGAAACTGGACGGCGACTTGGCGCTGCTCGGTCCGCGATGCGTAGACGACGAGTTCGATTTTGAGTTCGACACCATCAAATGGCACCTGCGCCCAGCCGTCGGCGATCATCCTTTCCTGCCGTGTGTGCCGCCAGCGGAGAACGGGGATGCCGCGAATGCTGGCGAAATGCTCCATTGCCGGCCGATGCGCTTCGGGTGCGAGAACGAGCTTCGCGCCTCGCCGGACGAGCCGCGTCGAGATTTCGGCGCGGACGAGCTGGTCCTGATGCGACGGTGAATAGACAATTTCTGCATTGTCGAGGTCGGCGGGTTCGATCGCTCGCCGGTCGAAGAGCGGATGACCGGGCGGGACGAGCAGATGCGCCTCGAGCTGCGCGAGCTTCACCGTGGCGAAGTCGGGCTCGAAGTGGTTGGGAAGTGAGGCCATCATCACAACATCGAGCTTGCCGGTGCGGATCCCGGCGAAAAGCTCGGGCCGCGATCCGTAAACCACCTCGGTGTGCGCCGCGGGATATTCGGCATGGAAGAGATCCATCAACTCCATGCGAAAATGGATCAGGAAATCATAGGTGCCGAGCACGAGCTGGCCGGCCGTCTCCTCGTGCAGATTTTTTGCGGCATATCGCGCCGTGGTTTCGGCATCGACCATCGCCTGTGCGTAGGGGAGAAAGGCGCGGCCCTGACGCGTCAGCTCGACCGATCGCGAGGTGCGCGCGAAAATCCTGAGGCCGAGCTGCTCCTCGACCCGGCGAACCCGCTTCGACACGACCGACTGCGCAAGGCCGAGCCGCTCGGCCGACCGCGAGAAGGATCGCGTGTCGGCGACGTCGAGAAGGCAATGGATATGATCGAGTTCGAGCATTTCACCTCGCTTACTAGGTAAGCTATCTCAATCGGGAATAGATGTCTCCTCTTTTTGTGCATGATCGATCGGAGGGCGGTGGTCAGTCTGGCTCGAGAAGAAAAACGGGAGAGGCTGGCGCATGATCGACGATATCGTCGAAGCGGCGTCCCGCGAGCGCGACACGGGCGACCATGACGAATTGACCGTCGTCAATTGGTGGCGCCGGCTTGCGACCGGTCGGGACAAGGAGATCGCCGTACTGGAGGCGGGCGAGGGCGTCAGCTTCGGCGATCTCGATCGCCGTTCGGCCGACCTTGCTTGGGCGCTTCTCGATGCCGGCTATGGCAAGGGCAGCCGCATCGCGCTGCTGATGGGCAACAGCGCGGACTGGATTGCGGCGTGGCTTGCGACGCAGCGCATCGGCGCGCTGGCGGTGTTCGTGAGCAGCTTTTTCGCCGAGCAGGAACTGCGCCACGCCCTCCGTCACGCCGATGCGCAATTACTGCTCCTCGATCCCGCCTATCTCCACCATGACTATCTGGCGCGGATGGAGACGGCGTTCCCGGACCTTGCGGCGCACGAGGGTTCGGGGCCGCTCTTGATTGACGAGGCGCCATATCTGCGGGCGGTGTGGACGAGCAAACCCGCCGCGCGCGCGTGGGTCGAGACCGATTTCGCCAGCGCCGCGCGAACGGGACAGCGCGTCGCCGCGCGCGCGCCGGCGCTCCTGGACCGGATCGCTGCGGAAATTCATCCCGCGGATGCCTCGGCGATCATCTATACGTCGGGAAGCACCGCGCATCCGAAAGCAGTCGTCCACCGGCAGGGGGTGGTCGCGGACAAGATCCGCTTCCTGGCGGGCAATAATGCGGTCATTCCGGCCGATACCGGGGCGGGAGACCGGGTGCTCGTCACCATGCCGCTGTTCTGGGTCGGGGGATTCCTGTCGTGCTTCGGGGCTCTCGAACGCGGTGCTTCGGTGGCCTTTTCGCCCGCCTTGCCCGCGGCCCGGTTGTGGGACGAGATCGAGACGATCGGCGCAACCCACGTCACCGGCCCCGATGCGACCTTGCGAAGCCTGCAGGACCATATCGGACCCGGCTGCCGGCTCGCCGACCGTCTGAAGCCGCAGAACAGCAACCAGATGGCATGGTTCCGCGGCGAGCAGGGCTATGACCCCGACAGCATCGGATCGGCTTTCGGCATGACCGAGACGATGGGACCGCACAGCGGGTTCCGGTCGATCGACGACACCTATGGCATGCAGGCCGGGAGCCTCGGCGGTGCACTTGGCCGGATGGAGCGGCGGATCGCCGACCCCGTGACGGAAGAGGATGTCGCGCCGGGAACCGAGGGCGAGCTGCGCGTCAGGGGACCCTGGCTGATGGAGGGATATTACAAGCAGCAGCGCGGCACGGGGCTCGATGACCGGGGCTATTTCCGCACCGGGGATCGCTGCATCATCGACGATGCCGACCGGCTGCATTTCGTCGGCCGCGACAGCGGCATGATCAAGACGTCGGGCGCCAATGTCGCGCCCGAGGAAGTCGAGAACGCGCTGCGCCAGTGCGACGAGGTCATCGAGGCGGTGGTCATCGGCATGCCCGATCCGGTGCGCGGGCAGCTCGTGGTGGCCTTTGTGGCGCCGCGGCCGGGCGCGGCGCTTGACGCGGACATGCTGCGCGACTGGCTGCGACCGCGCGTGTCGAGCTTCAAGATTCCGCGGCGGTTTCTGTTCATGCCGTTCGACGACATGCCGCGCACCGCGAGCAACAAGATCCACCGCGGCGCGCTCGCGGAGATCGCGGAAGCGCGCGCGCGCACCGACGAGGGCATTCCGACAAATTGATTGACCAAAACAAATGGGGAGAGATGCAATGCAGACAGTTCGGCACCTTCTGATCGGCGCGGCGGTCTGGCCGCTCGCGCTGGCGATTTGCGGTCCGGCGGCGGCACAGGATGCCCCCGCGCCGCCGGTCGACGAAACCGGGCGCGGCAACTCGGTACTGAACGAGGATATCGTGGTCACTGCGCAGCGCCGCGACCAGAATGTCCAGGATGTGCCGATCTCGATCACGGCGATCGGCGGCAACCAGCTCGCGGCCATGAACATCCAGGACGCGCAGCGGATCGTCGACATGGTCCCGAACTTCAAGGCAGCCGGGCTCGGCGGCGCCGGCGGCCCGCCCTTCTTCAACATTCGCGGCATCAGCTTCGTCGATTTTTCCAACATCAACGAGGCGTCGGTCGCGCTCTATATCGACGATGTCTATCAGGTCGCGCAGGGCACCGGGACGTCGCAGGTCTTCGATCTCGAACGCGTCGAGGTGCTGCGCGGGCCGCAGGGAACCTTGTTCGGACGCAACTCGACCGCCGGCGTCGTCCATTATATCTCGAAGAAGCCGGGCGACACGTTCGAGGGCGATATCAGCGCGCAATATGGCCGCTTCAACCAGGTCATTCTCCAGATGGCGGCGGGTGGACCCGTTGCCGAAGGGCTGCGCGCGCGTTTCGCGCTCAAATATAACCGCGACGATGGCACCCAGCTCGACCCCGTGTCGGGTCAGCGCTTCGCGAAGACCGACGCGCTTGCAGCGCGCGCGATCGTCCAGGCCGACCTGTCGTCGGCGGTCACTTTCGAAGCCAAGCTCAGCTATGCCCGCAACGACGGACAGTCGCCGATCCACCGGCCCTATTTCGTGCTCGATCCCAATAATCCGAGCGGCTATTGCGGCGGCCGTCCGGTGCCCGGCTCGGCGGCGGACCTCGCCCATGCCGCCTGTATCCTCGCCAACCGCGGCGTCAGCCGCACCGCGGGTCAGGCGTTCGACAATTTCAAGGCGACGCGGGGGCGGTCGGATGTCGACGAATGGCCATTCCGTTACACGAGCTGGGGCGGCTATGCGAAGCTCACCGCCGATCTCGGCTTTGCCGAACTGATTTCGATCACGGGCTATGAAAATTACCGTCAGGCCTTCAGCTATGACGGCGACGGGTTCGACAACCGGCCCTATGGCGGTTCGGGCTCGCGCGATCTCGGCATCTATTTCCAGTCCAGATCGGACACGATCTCGCAGGAGATCAGGCTTTCGGGACGCACCGACGGCGGCATACAGTGGCAGCTCGGCGGATATTATTACGACGCCGAGCAGCGCGCGGATTCGACGATCGCCGTCGACAATGTGAAGACCGACCTCATCGGCTATACCACGCATACGCGAAGCTACGCGGGGTTCGGCCAGGTCGACGTGCCGATCGGCGACAAGGTGACGCTGACGGGTGGGCTTCGCTACACCGACGACCGGCGCATTCTCGATCCGCTCGATTGCAGCCGCAGCATCACGAGCACGACCTGCGCGCCGACGCCGATCCCGCGGATCGACGATGGCGAGCTGACCTATCGCCTTGCCGCCGAGTTCCGTCCGGCGGACGATCTGCTCGTCTACGCGGCCTTTTCGCACGGCTTCAAGAGCGGCGGCTTCAACACCAATCGCAATCCGCTCCTGCGCGGGCCGGTCGGTTCCGAGGAAATCGACAATTATGAAGTGGGCTTCAAGAGCAAATTCTTCGACAATCGCGTCACGCTGAACGCGGCCGCCTTCTACTATAAATATACCGGCATCCAGGCCTTGATCGGGACGACCGATCCGCTGACCGGCGCATCGAATGTGCTCTACATCAACGCGGGCGATCCGCGCACCTATGGCGCGGAGGCCGAGCTGACGGCGAGCCTGACCGACGATCTGGAACTGCGCCTCGGCGTCGGTTACCTCGATACGAAGGTTATCGCGGACCCGAGCTTTACCGCCGATGGCCGCGTGCTGAATGGCAATCGCCTGCCGCAGGCGCCCGAGTTCAGCGGCAATATGATCCTGCGCTACAATATTCCGCTCGGTGACAGCGGCACGCTGACCTTGCAGGCCGACGGGCGCTATCAGACCTCGGTCTATTCGGGGATCGACAACGACCCGGCCGAACGCGTTCCGGCCTATGGCATCGCCAACGCGCGCATCGGCTGGAAGTCGGCGGACCGGAGCTATTCGATCGAAGCCTTTGTCGACAACGTCTTCGACAAGCAGGTTATCCAGCAGATGTTCCACAATACGCTGGGGTCGTTCCCGACGACGGTCACCGCGAACGCACCGCTGTTCGATTCGGGGTTCGGCGTCTGGGGCCGGCCGCGAACCTGGGGAATCCGGGCAGGTTATAGCTTTTGACGAACCCGAGCGTCGATATGTCCGCTGCGCAAGGGCAGGCCAGCCCTTCCGCGGCGGCGCGGCGCTATGCGCTGCTGCTGCTGTTCCTCGCCTATGTCGTCAACTATATCGACCGCCAGATCGTCACGATCCTCCAGGAGCCGATCAAGGCCGACCTGGGGCTCAGCGACACCCAGCTCGGGCTGATGACGGGCCTCAGTTTCGCGCTCTTCTACGCGACGCTCGGAATCCCGATCGCGCGGATCGCCGACCGGCATTCGCGGACGCGGCTGATCGCAGGGGCGATCACCTTGTGGAGCGCGATGACTGCTGCATGCGCCGCCGCGGGCAATTTCTGGACGCTGCTGATGCTCCGGATGGGCGTCGGGGTCGGCGAGGCCGGGCTCAGCCCGCCGGCGCATTCGCTTATTTCCGACTATTATGAGCCCGAACGGCGCGCGACGGCGATCGGCATCTATTCGGTCGGGATCCAGGTCGGCGTCTTCCTCGGGTTTCTCGCCGGCGGGGTCATCAATCACTTCTTCGGTTGGCGGATGGCGTTCCTCGTCGTTGGCTTGCCGGGGCTTCTGCTGGCGCTCCTGATCCGCTTCACGATGCGCGAGCCTCCGCGCGGGCAATTTGATCCGCCTGCGGATCGGGCCGGCGCGCCCGGCAACGAAGGCCTGTTCGCTTCACTGGCGGCGCTATGGCGCATCAGGCCGTTTCGATACGCTGCTTTCGCGTCGGGTTTTCATGCCCTCGTCCTTTATGGTCATGGCCATTGGGCGCCCCCCTATCTCGGGCGCCTCCACGCCATGCCGCTCCACGAGATCGCCTTCTGGCTGGCGATTCTGGCGGTTCTGCCGGGCGCGCTCGGCATCTGGCTCAGCGGCATCGCCGCGGACTGGCTCGTCCGCCGGTCGCCGAAGGGGCGGCTTTGGGTCGCGTCGGGAAGCCTTGCGCTGCTGATCCCGTTCGAAATTGCCTATGCGCTTGCGGGCAGCCCCGGGCTGGCGCTCGCGATGTCGGCGATCACCCATTTCCTCGGCGGCGCCTATCTAGCGCCGACGATCGCCTTCGCCCACAGCCAGGTCACGCCGCGCCAGCGCGCGTCGGCTTCGGCGGTGCTGCTGCTCGGGCTCAACCTGATCGGGCTTGGCATCGGCCCGATGCTGGTCGGGCTGCTCAGCGATGCGGCGACCGCACAGGGGTTCGGGACCGCGGGCCTGCGCTACGCGCTGCTCGCGATCATTCCCTCGCAGTTCGTCGCGCTGGCGCTTTTTCTCCGGGCCAACGCCATCGACGCGCCTCCGCTTCCATCCAGCAAGGAATAATGACCATGGCATCCCAAGCAACGCCGATCTGGTCGAAGCCCTTCTATCGGGGCTGGTTCCTGTTCCTGCTCACCATGGCCTATGCGCTGAACTTTCTCGACCGGCAGCTCTTGTCGATCCTGCAGGAGCCGGTGAAGGCCGAACTCGAGCTCAGCGATACGCAGCTCGGGCTCATCGGCGGGCCGGTGTTCGCATTGCTCTACGTCGGGCTCGGCGTGCCGATCGCGCGCCTCTCCGACCGCACCAACCGGGTGCGGATCATTTCGGGCGCGATCGGCCTCTGGAGCATCGCCACGGCGACATGCGGCCTCGCTGCCAACTTCTTCCAGCTCGCCGCCTCGCGGATGACCGTGGCGGTCGGCGAAGCGGCAGCGACCGCGCCGTCCTATGCGCTGCTCGCCGATCTCTACAAGAAGGAGCAGCGCGCGAGTGCGATCGGCATCTTTACGACCGGAACCTCGATCGGTTCGGCACTCGGCCTCGCGCTCGGCGGCTGGGTCGGCTTTACTTATGGATGGCGCAGCGCCTTTCTGATCATCGGCCTGCCGGGCGTGCTCCTCGCGCTCGTCATCTTTCTCACCTTGCGCGAACCGCCGCGCGGCTTCTCGGACGGGCGCAGCGCCGACGTGCCGCCCGCGAAATTCGCCGAGGTGGCAAAGCGGGCGCTCGCGACGCGGGCCTTTCCGGGGATCGCCTTTGCGATCGGCATCGCCAGCATTTCGGGCTTCGCGCTCGCGCACTGGATGCCGAGCTTCATGGTCCGCAGCTTCGGGGTCACCATCGCCGAGGCGGGGTGGCGCGTCGCGCTGGCTTCGGGCGGCGGCGGCCTTGTCGGCGGCCTCGTGGGCGGCTTCGTCTGCGACCGTCTCGCGAAACGCGACCGGCGCTGGTGGTGCTGGGCGCCGGCGATCGCCTTCTTCCTCAACATTCCGTTGATGCTGCTCCTGTTCCGCGCGACGAGCGCGACCGAAGCCATGCTGTTGATGGCGGCGGTGCTCTTTCTCTATCATTTCTGGGGCGGGGCAGGGCATTCACTGATCCAGAGCCTTGTTGGCGTCCGCATGCGCGCCACCGCCGCCGCACTGTTCCTGATGTGCATCAGCCTGATCGGACAGGGGCTGGGTCCGCTCGTCGTCGGTTTCGCGAGCGACCGGCTTCACGCGGGGGCGGGCGCCGAATCGCTGCGCTATGCGCTGATGGCGACGACGCCGGTCTGGCTCGTTGCGGGATTGCTCTGGATGTGGGCCGCGACGCGGCTGCGCGAGGAACTCGACAATACGCCCGAATGAACGTGGGCGCCCGCCGGGACTTCGTCTAGGGAATGGCGCCGCTCGCCTTGAGCGCGGCGAGGCGCGCCGCGTCATAGCCAAGGCTTGCGAACAACGTATCGCCGTCGGCGCCCACGGCGGGGGCCGGCTGCGGCACCGGATTGACGGTCGCCGAATAGCGCGGCGCGGGGGCAGGGTGCGGAACGCCCGCGACGCTCACGAAGGTGTCGCGCGCGACATTGTGAGGATGGAGCGGCGCTTCGCCGAGCGACAGCACGGGAGCGAAGCAGACGTCGGTCGCCTCCATCAGCGCGCACCATTCGTCACGCGTCTTGCCCGAGAACAGCGCGGCGACCTTTTCCTTGAGGGCAGGCCATTGCGCCTCGTCGAGTTGGGCATCGAAGGCGGGATCGGCATCGAGGCCGGTCTTTTCGCGGAGCAGCGCATAGAATTGCGGTTCGATCGACCCGATCGAGATGAATTTGCCGTCGGAGCAGGTGTAGGTGTCGTAGAAATGCGCGCCGCCGTCGAGGCGGTTCACACCGGCCTCGTCGCGGATCATGCCGGCGCCGTGGAACCACCAGCTCATGCCGGCCAGCAGCGCCGAGCCGTCGGTCATCGCGCAGTCGATGACCTGGCCTTCGCCGGTCTTCGCCGCGTGAAGCAGCGCGCTCGCCATGCCGAAGGCGAGCATCATGCCGCCGCCGCCGAAGTCGCCGACATAATTGACCGGCGGCACGGGCTTTTCGCCGGCGCGGCCGATGCCGTGGAGCACGCCCGAGAGCGAGATGTAATTGATGTCGTGCCCCGCCGCCTGCGCATAGGGGCCGAATTGCCCCCAACCGGTCATGCGGCCGTAAACGAGCTTCGGATTATCGGCGAGCAGCACCTCGGGGCCGAGCCCGAGCCGTTCCATGACGCCCGGACGATAGCCTTCGATGATCCCGTCGGCGCCGCGGCAAAGGTCGCGCGCAGCGTCGATCGCGCCATCCTTCTTCATGTCGAGCACGACCGACTTGCGATTGCGGCAGAGCGGGTCGCGCGGGTCCATGATGCCGCCGGGGCGATCGATACGGATCACCTCGGCGCCATGGTCGGCGAGCATCATGCCGCAGAAGGGGCCGGGACCGATGCCGGCAAATTCGATGATCCGGATTCCCGTCAGCGGTCCCGCCATGTGATTTTCCCCTGTTCTTTCCGCGGCGCGCTTCAGCCGAGGCGTTCGATGACGATCGCGGGGGCCATGCCGCCCGCCGCGCACATGGTGACGAGACCATAACGGCCGCCCGAGCGTTCGAGTTCGTCGAGCGCGGTGCCGATGAGGATCGATCCGGTGGCGCCGATCGGATGGCCGAGCGCCATCGCGCCGCCGTTGATGTTCACCTTCTCGCGGTCGAGATCGAGATCGCGGATGAACTTTTCGGCGACGACGGCAAAGGCCTCGTTGATTTCCCAGACGTCGATATCGTCCTTGGTCAGCCCGGCCTTGGCGAGCACCTTCTTCGCAGCCGGGACGGGGGCGTTGAGCATCAGCGTCGGATCGTCGCCGACATTGGCATAGGCGACGACGCGCGCACGCGGCTTGAGGCCGTTCTTCTCGGCATAATCCTTCGAGGTGATCAGCAGCGCGGCGGCGCCGTCGACGACGCCCGAGCTGTTACCGGCATGGTGGACGCCCTCGAAGTCGAGATCGGGATAGCGGCGCTGGATCTGCTTCTTGAAGGTGACGCCGCCGCCAAGATCGAAGTCGGCAAGCGCGCCGAAGCTGGGCTTGAGCGAGGCGAGACCTTCCGCCGTGGTTTCGGGACGCGGAAATTCCTCATGGTCGAGCGCGACGCTGCCGTCGGGGTTGTGGACGGGGACGACAGATTTCGCGAAACGGCCTTCCCTGATCGCCTTGTCGGCGCGCTGCTGGCTGACGAGCGCGAGCGCGTCGACCGCCGCGCGGTCGATTCCCTCGATCGCGGCGATCGCGTCGCCGCAGACGCCCTGGTGCGATTGCGGATGTATCTCGTCGAGCGCCGCGTTGCCCGCACCCATGCCGAGCGGCTTGAGGCCGGCATTGGCTTCTTCGGCGGCGAGCGTCGCCGTGTAGCTCATCATTTCGGTTCCGCCAGCGATGACGCAATCTTCCATGCCCGACATCACCGTTGCCGCGGCGAAGTTGACCGAGCTGATGCCGCCGCCGCAGAAGCGGTCGAGCGTGGTGCCCGAAGCCTTGACGTCATAGCCCGCCGAAAGCGCGGCCATGCGGCCGAGGTCGGTGCCTTGCTTGCCCTTCTGCGTCGACGTCGACCAGATGATGTCGTCGACTTCGGCGGTGTTGAGATTGTTACGGTCCTTGATCGCCTTCAGCACCGTCGCGGCGAGATGCTGCGGGTGGAGATGCGAGAGCGCGCCCTTGCCGGGCTTGCCGATCCCGCGCGGGGTACGGACGGCGTCGATGATATAGGCTTCGGTCATGGTCGGATTTCCTTGTGGTCAGGCGGGAATCTGGTTGAAGGGCACGCCCTTGTCGGGGCGGTGATCCTGCGGCAGGCCGAGAATCTTTTCGGCGATGGTGTTGAGCAGCATCTCGTCGGCGCCGCCGGCGATGCGGCCGGTCGGGGCGTTGATCCAGCTGTTGGTCCAATTATCCTTGACGAAACCATGCGCGTCATAGGCAAAGCCGCTGCTGCCCTGGAGGTCGATCGCGAGCTCCGACAGCTTCTGGCGCGAGCGAACCGAGACGAGCTTGTTGAGCGAGCCTTCGGGCCCCGGGGTCATTCCCGCCTGCATCATCAGCATCGCGCGCGCGGTGATCGCATCGAGGCCCGATCGCATCGCGTAGTTGCGCGCGATCTGCTGGCGGATGCGGCTATCCTCGATCGCCGGCTTGCCGCCGAAGTCGGTCGCTTTCGCAAGGTCGATGAAGAGGTCGAGGTGCGGACCGAAGCCGCCGCTGTCGGTCGCGACATAGCGCTCGATCATCAGCGTTGCCATCGCGACGGCAAAGCCGCCGCCGACGGGCGACATGCGGTGATCGTCACCGATCTTCACATCGTCGAAGAAGACTTCGTTCACATGGCTGTCGCCGCCTGCGAGCTTGATCGGGCGTACCGTGACGCCGGGGGCCTTCATGTCGACCCAGAAGTAAGTGAGTCCCTTGTGTTTCGGCACATTGGGGTCGGTCCGGGCGACGATGACGCCATAGTCGCTATATTGCGCCCAGCTCGTCCAGACCTTCTGGCCGTTGAGCTTCCAGCCATTGCCATCGGTCTCGGCACGCGTGCGCAGCCCCGCGAGATCGGATCCGCCGGCGGGCTCGGAAAAGAGCTGGCACCAGATTTCCTCGCCCTGCAACGCCTTCAATACGCGTTCGCGGACGAAATCCTTGTCTTCGCCGAACTGCATCAGGATCGGGACGGGCATGCCGAGCGAAATGCCGAAATAGGCGTTGGGGAAGCCGTGCTTCATCTCCTCGGCCTCGAAGGTCACCTTCTCGAGGTGCGTGAGACCCTGGCCGCCATATTCGGTCGGCCAGTTGATCCCGGCATAGCCGGCGTCGAATTTCGCCTTCTGATAGCGGCGTCCGAGCGCGAGGTCGTCGGCTTCGGAGAGCCCCTTGCGCGCACACTTTCCGAAGGTCGGCCTGACGCTCTCCAGCCAGGCAGCCGCCTTGGAGCGGTAGGCGTCGAGATTGCTCATGCGGCTTCTCCTGTCAGGCGGTCGACCAATATATCCTCCCAGAACAGGCTGTTGCCCTGTTCGAGCGCAAGGCTGCGCGCGCGGCGCATATGAAGATGGAGGCCGGCCTCCCAGGTGACGCCGATGCCGCCATGGACCTGCACGCAGTCGCGCGCGGCGGTGTCATAGGCTTCGGTCGCCGACAGGCGCGCGGCGGCGGCGGCGAGGATGAATTCGGGCGTTTCCGCGCGCGCGGCGGCATGGATGCAGTTGGCGCGCGCGAGTTCGACGAGACCATAAAGTTCGGCGATGCGGTGCTTCACCGACTGGAAGCCGCCGATGAGCTGGCCGAAGGCGCGGCGGGTGAGGGCATAGTCGCGCGCGACTTCCATCAGCGCCTCGGCGCCGCCGGTCTGTTCATGCGCGGTGACGACCGCCTGCAGCGCGAGGATGTGGAGCGCCGCGTCGCGCGCCGCCGAGCCGGTGACCAGCGCTTCGGCGGGGGTGCCGGTAAAGCCGAGATCGGCGAACAGGCGGCTGTTGTCGAAGCTCGCGATCGCGGTGCGTGCCACCCCGGCGAGTTCGGCGATCGCCAGCACCGGCATGCCGGGGCCGTTCGCGAAGACGATCGCGATGTCGGCGGCGAGCCCGCCTGCTACGCCCGTTGCCGTGCCGTCGATCCGGTCGTCGGTAAAGGTCAGCTTGGGGGCGGCGGGCAGGGCGTTGGCGCCCTCGGCAAAGGCGACTGCCCCGATGATCTCGCCGCTCGCCAGCCCGGGAAGCCAGCGCGTTTTCTGTGCATCGGATCCATATCGTTCGATGGCCTTCGCGGCGCCGAAGCTCGAGGTCAGAAAGGGCGCGCCGCTCAGCGTGCGTCCGGCCTGGTGCGCGATGAGGCCAAGTTCGGCGAGGCCGAGGTCGAGCCCCCCATAGGCTTCGGGGAGGGCAAGCGCCGTCCAGCCTTGCTCCTTAGCCGTCTCCCAGAAGGCCGTGTGATATTCGCCGCTCGCTTCGAGCAGGGGGAGCAGCTCGTCCTTGCTCACCCGGGCCTCGAGCACGCGGCGCGATTCGGTCGCGATCGCCTGCTGCCCCTCGTCGTACAAAATCGACATAGCGGTCCTGTTCCTTCAGCGGATCGTATATTTCTTGGCCTTGTCGGCCATCAGCGCGGCGCGGTTCACCTGCGGCACGCCGACCGGATTGCCGATCTGGCAATATTTGAGCCCCTGCTGCAGCGCGACGCTGCGCGGCAGGTCGAGCGATTCCCAGATCGCCTTGACCGATCCTGCGGTCGCCGCGGGCGGCTTGGCGGCGATCGCGGTCGCCAGTTCGTGCGCGCGCGGCCAGAGATCCTCGAGCGTCGTGATTTCGCTGACGAGGCCGATGCGCAGCGCGGTGCCGGCACCTATCCTTTCGTCATTGCCGAGCAGCACCATGCGCAGCACGTCGTGGAGCGGCATGTGATAGGTCATACCGATCGGCTCGAGCGCGCTCGTCATCCCGTAGGTGACATGCGGGTCGAAGAAGGTCGCGTCTTCGGAGCAGATGATGATGTCGCTCTCGTTGAGCCAGTAGAAGGCGCCGCCGGCGGCCATGCCGTGGACCGCGGCGATGACCGGCTTCCAGCATTTCATCGACTTCGGGCCGAGATAGTTGCCGGGATCCTCGGCGTGCCAGATATTGTCGAGATCGACGACCGTTCCGCCGGGTTTCTGCGATTCCTTGACGTCGACGCCGGTGCACCACGCTTTTCCGGGGGCCGCGCGCAAGACGCAGCAATGAATATCGTCGTTGGCGCCGATCCACTTCCACAGATGTTCGAATTCGTCCATCATCCGCCTGGTGAAGCTGTTCATCGCGTCGGGACGATTGATCGTGATCGTCGCGACATGGTCGGCGACCTCGAGCAGGATGGTTTCATATTGCATGGCCAGCGAATCCTCTCCCGGCGTTTGTCATGGTTGACCTAGTTATACAACTCGCTATGACACAGAGGGCAACAACGAGGCAAGTCCCGCAATGAATTTCGACCTTAGCGATGAACAGAAAATGCTTGGCGAGCAAGCCCGGGCGCTGCTTTCCGACCTTTCGCCGTTCGACCGGCTTCGCCACCTGATCGATTCGGGCGCCGATTGGGACGAGGAACTGTGGCGCTCGCTCGCCGAGATGGGCTTCCTCGGGGCGGCGATCCCCGAGGAACATGGCGGACTTGGCCTCGGCGCGCTCGACCTCGGCGTGATCATGGAGGCGCTGGGCGCCGCCAATGCCGCGGTGCCCTTCATGAGCTCGATCGTCCTCGCCGCCGAGGCCATCGCACTCGCGGGCAGCGAGGCGCAAAAGGCGGCGTGGCTCCCCAAGCTCGCTTCGGGCGAAGCGGTGGCGACCTTTGCCTATGCCGAGGGGCCGGGCCCGGTGTTTGCGGCTGGCGTGCAGCTTCGCGACGGAAGATTGACCGGCAGCAAGTCTCCGGTCGCCGATGCAGGCATCGCCGACATTGCGGTCGTACTGGTTGCGGGCGGCGGCTTCGCGCTGGTCGAACTCGATCAGCCCGGCGTGCTGCGCACGAAGCTCGAGAGCTTCGATCAGTTGCGCCCGCATTATCGCCTCGATTTCATTGATGCGGCCGCCGAGGTCATGCCCGGTACCGGTAAACTCGACCGGCTGATCGATCAGGCGGCGGTGCAGGCGGCGTTCGAAGCGGCGGGCGCCGCCGAAGCCTGCCTGACGATGGCGCGCGACTATGCGATGGAACGGCAGATGTTCGGCCGCTCGCTCGCCGGTTATCAGGCGATCAAACACAAGCTTGCCGACGTCGCGGTCGCGACCGAGCTGGCAAGATCGAACGCATATTATGGCGGCTGGGCCGCCGAATCCTCGCCCGACGACTTGCCCGCCGCCGCCGCGGCGGCGCGCCTTTCGGGCATCAAATGCTTCGAGATGGCGGCGCGCGAAAATCTGCAGGTGCATGGCGGCATCGGCTACACGTTCGAGGCGAACTGCCATTTCTATTATCGGCGCGAGCGCATGTTGGCGGTGCATCTCGGAAACCGCGGTTTCTGGGCCGACCGCCTGCTGAACGCGCAGCCCGGCAGCCAGGCAAAGGCGGTATAAGATGGATTTCAACGACAGCCCCGAAGAAGCCGGCTTTCGCGCCAAGGCGCGCGACTGGCTCGCAGCGCACGCCCCCGCGCATGTGCTCAAGCCGGGCGAGAAGATGCCCGATACCGAAGAGGCCGATCGCGGCCGCGCGTGGATGCGCGAATTGTTCGCGGGCGGCTGGTCGGGCCTGACTTTTCCGAAAGCCCTCGGCGGCGGCGGCCTTTCGGGGGCCGAGGCAGTGATCTTCTCCGAAGAAGAGGGCAAATATCACCTCCCCAAGGGGCCTTTCACGTCGATCGGGACTGGCATGGCGCTGCCGGTTATTGCGAAGCATGGCAATGACGAACAGCGCGCGCGCTTCATCGAACCGACGCTGAAGGGCGACATCACCTGGTGTCAGCTGTTCTCCGAACCGGCGGCGGGGTCCGATCTCGCGGCGCTGCGTACCAAGGCGGTGCGTGCCGATGACGGCTCGGGCGACTGGATCGTCAACGGCCAGAAGGTCTGGTCGAGCTGGGCGCATCTGACCGACTGGGGCATTCTCGTCGTGCGCACCGACCCGACCCTGCCCAAACACAAGGGGCTGACCTTTTTCGTCGTCGACATGAAGACGCCGGGGATCGAGACGCGCCCGATCCGCCAGATTTCGGGAGCATGCGAGTTCAACGAAACATTCCTCACCGATGTCCGGATTCCCGATGCAAACCGGCTCGGCGCCGAGGGCGAGGGCTGGGCCTGTTGCATGACGGTGCTCATGGGCGAACGCCTCGGGTCTGGCGCGCATCGCAGCGGGGTCGAACCGCTCATCGATTATGCCGCGGCGACCCCCGATGGCCGTGGCGGTACGATGCTCGACGACCGCGCGATCCGCCAGCAGCTCGCCGAGGCACTCGCCGAAGAGCAGGGCGAACGGTTCTTCCAGGCGCGCCTCAGGACGATGGTCTCGAAGGGCGAGAATCCCGGCGCGCTCGCGGGCATGGTCAAGCTCGCCTATGCGTCGCGCTACCAGAAGACCAATGGCCTCGCGCTCGAATTGCGCGGCCTCGCGGGCATCGCACCCGAGGCTGGCGATACCGCAACCGGCGACGTCCAGTACGACTATATCTATTCGACCGTGATGCGTATCGCGGGCGGGGCCGACGAGGTGCTGCGCAACCAGATTGCCGAACGTGTGCTTGGCATGCCCGGCGAGGTGCGGATGGACAAGGATGTGCCGTTCGATAGCCTGAAGGGCTGATCGTCAGGCGGCGAGCCCGGCCTTCCAGTCGCGGCGGATTTTCCTGGCGAGGCTCCATTTGTGGACCTCGGTCGGGCCGTCGTAGATGCGGAAGGCGCGAACCTCGCGGAACACCTGCTCGACGATCGTCTTGTCGGTCACGCCGGTACCGCCCATCACCTGGACGCAGCGGTCGGCGATGCGCATCAGCGCCTCGGACACCGCGACCTTCGCCATCGAGCTTTCGACCGTGCCGAGCGATCCGGTGTCGAGCACGCCCGCGCACCAGTCGATCATCAACTCGGCTTGCTTCAGGTCGATCATATTTTCGGCGAGCATGAAGCCGACGCCCTCATGGTCGATCAGCGGCTTGCCGAAGGCCTCACGGCGGTTGGCATAATCGGTTGCGATCTCGTGCGCGCGGATGCACGCGCCGAGCCAGCGCATGCAATGCGACAGGCGGGCAGGGGACAGGCGCACCTGCGCGTACCGGAATCCTTCGCCCGCCTCGCCGAGCATCTGGTCGGCGGGGATGCGGAGGTTGTCGATCGTCAGCGTTGCGTGGCCGCCGGGCATCGAACTGTCGATCGTGTTCGGCACCTCGTCGATGCGGATCGCGGGATCGGGCAGGTCGACGAGGAACATGCACGCGCCCTGTTCGGACTTTGCCATCACGATGCCGACGCGCGCGCCCTGCGCGCCGGTGATGAAGGTCTTGCGGCCATTGACCACCCAGTGATTGCCGTCGAGGTGGCACGTCGTCTTCATCATCGACGGGTCGGACCCGGCGCCGCCTTCTTCGGCAGGCTCGGTCATGAAAAAGGCCGAACGGACGCGGCCTTCGACCATCGGTTTCAGGAAGCGCTCCTTGAGTTCGGGGCTGCCTTCCTTGCCGAGCAGGTACATATTGCCCTCGTCGGGCGCCATCGTGTTGCACGCGAGCGGCCCGAGCGGCGACAGGCCGCTCTTGATCAGCACCACGGCGGTCTCGCCCTGATTGAGGTGGCTGCCGTCGGCCAGGATATGCGGGGTCAGCACGCCCGCGGCGCGGGCATGTTCGCGCATCTCCATCACCAGCTCGTCGGTCGGCGCGCCATGATGATCGCGGCGCGGGTCGCTCTCGTAGGGAATGATGCGTTCCCGGACGAACGCTTCGACCCTTGCGGCTATCGCGAGCGCGCGGTCAGTCTGTGTCATGAAATGTCCTTGCCGTCGGCTGCGTTCAAGCCGCTCTGCGCCGTTCTGCTGCGGCCTTCGCCAGCGGTCCGGCCAGATCCTTTTTCAGTATCTTGCCATTCGGATTGAGCGGCATCACGTCCATCACCAAAAGGGTGCGGGGCACCTTGTTGTCGCCGAGATGCTCCTTGCAAAAGGCGATGATATCGTCGGGCGTCGCGCTTTCGCCGGGGCGCAGCGTGACAGCGGCCGCAATGTCTTCGCCCAGCACCTCGTGCGGGACGCCGACGACCGCTGCCTGCTGGACCGCCGGGTGAAGGTGGAGCGCGGTTTCGATCTCGAGCGGCGTGATATTATAGCCGCCGCGAATTATCAGCTCCTTGGACCGTCCCGCCATGATGAGGTCGCCGTCGGCATCGACGAAGCCGAGGTCGCCGGTCTTGGTCCAGCCGCCCTTGAAGCTCGCCGCCGTCGCTTCGGCATCGTTCCAGTAGCGACGCGGATGCTTCTGCCAGCCGAAGATTTCGCCGACGACGCCGGGCTCGGTAATGACGTTTCCGGCTTCGTCGCGAAGCTGCATATGCGGCGGCAGTTTGCCGACGCAGCCGGGTTTGCGGACCTGTTCCTGGCTCGTCGTGCCCACGCCGATGCCGCCTTCGGACATGCCGTAGCTGTTGCGCATCCGGACGTGGGGCCAGAGCTTCAGCGCACGCTCGACCGAATCATGCGGCAGGGGCGCGGTGCCGGTCATCAGATACTTGACCCCCGCAAAATCATAGTTCGCGACGTCGGGGTGATCGAGGATCAGCCGCAGCATCGAGGGAACCAGATAGACGAGGTTCGGCTGCTTTTCGCGGACGAGGTCCAGAAAGCCCTTGGGGTCGAACTTCTGCTGGGTGATGGCGGTCGCGCCGCCGCGGGCGGGCAGCATGACGATGCCGATGTTGCCACCCGACCCGGTAAGCGGAAGGGCGCTCAACGTCGAGCGCGAACGGTCCATATTGTGACCTGTGACCCCGGTCATCAGGTCGGGGTGCGACACCACGACGCCCTTGATCTTGCCCGTGGTTCCCGACGTTCCAAGGATCTCCGCGTCGGCATTGGGATCGAGGCCCGCCTGATCGGGCAGAGCGCCGATGTCGCGCGGCATGGCATCGACGTGCCAGCTGCCCGCAAGATCGAGCTCCTTCACGAGGTCCGGCGTGTCGGTCAGGCAGAAGCGCGGTTCGCATAGCGCGGCATAATCTACGATTTCGCGGGGATTGAGGCGCGTATTGATCGGGCAGGCGATGCCGCCGGCGCGAAAGACAGCGAACACCGCGATCGCCATTTCGACCGCACGCATGTTGCTGATCGGCAGGAAGACGCGGTCGCCAGGCACGAGGCCTGCGGCTGTCAACCCGCCGCCGACTTCATCGGCCTCGCGGTCCCACTCGGCGAAGGTGATCTGCCGCCTGACGTCGTCGTGCGCGATCTCATTTGCCTGATGCGACGCGCGCACCTTCAATGCATCGCTGATGCGGCGAACTTCCATTGTGCACTATCCCCTTGCGTGACTTGTGAGGATATATTACCTAGTTATATAACTCGTGACAAGGGAGATATGCGGTGGCCGATACGAAAGAAGATATCAAGCAGAGCGACGAATGGCAGAAAGCCGTCGATTACGAGATCACCGACCATGATATCGAGCGCCAGCGCCAGCTGCTCGGATTCGATCAGGCCGCAAAGACCCGCGAATATATCCAGACGGCAACCGAAGATAATATCCGCAACTTCGCGCATGGCTGCGGTGACGACAATCCGCTCTATTGCGATCCGCATTATGCGAAGAAGACGCGCTGGGGCGGCGTTATCGCGCCCGGCATGTTCACCGGCATGATTAACCGGCCGATGAAGGGCGATCCCGTACCCGAAGAGATCAAGGCGCTGCGCAAGAGCCTGTTCAAGGGCATCCACGTCTTTGTGTCGGGGTCGACCTGGGACTTCTATCGTCCCGTGCGCCCCGGTGACACGATCTACAGCTTCAACGGCGACGAGTCGGTCGAGGTGAAGAGTTCCGAATTCGCCGGCAAGTCGGTCATTTCGGTCCGCCGCGACGTCAAGGTGAACCAGCGCGGCGAAGTCGTCGCCGTCTATCGTATCCTGCGCGTTCTGACCGAACGCAAGACGGCGGCGAAGAAAGGCAAGAATCTCTCGATCCAGCCTGCGACCTACACCGAGGAGGAGTTCGCCAAGATCGAGGAAGTCTACGCGAACGAGAAGGTACAGGGCGCGGCGAAGCGCTGGTTCGAGGATGTCGAGCCCGGCGACAGCCTCGGCACGCAGGCCAAGGGCCCGCTGACCGTCACCGACGTGATCTGTTTCCATTCGGGCGGCTATGGTTTCGTGCCCTACGCGCCGACGGCCAACCGCCTCGCGCACAAGAATCGCCAGCGCATTCCGGCCTTCTACGTGAAGAACGAACATGGCATTCCCGACGTCGCGCAGCGGCTGCACTGGGATCCGGTGTGGGCGCAGGCGATCGGCAACCCGATGGCCTATGACTATGGCGTGATGCGCGAAAACTTCCTCTACCAGTATCTGTCGGACTGGTGCGGAGACGATGCGATCATCCTTCACGTCCATGACGAGATCCGCAAGTTCAACTATATGGGCGACGTCCAGACCGTGACCGGCAAAATTCTCGCCAAGCGACAGGAAGGCGGCCAGAATCTGGTCGATGTTGCGGTGGCCTTCACCAACCAGCGCGGCGAGGAATCGGTCCGCGCGACCGCGACCATTGCCTTGCCGAGCAAGGATAATGCCCTGCCGATGTATCCCGAGGTTCCGGCGGACCTCGCGCAGAAGGCGGCGAAGATGATGGCGCGGCACTGGGAACTTGGCGGCGATTGATCCGGCCTCCATTTCCTTGGAAGATTGCAGGGCAAAGGGGGACCATTCATGTCCGAAGTGCTGATCGACGATGATGCGGGCGTTCGCACCATCACCCTCAACCGGCCCGACCGGCTCAATGCGCTGACGGGCTCGATCATGGCGCCGCTCGCCGATGCGTGCGCCGATGCGGCGCGCGACGCGTCGGTCGGCTGCGTCGTCGTGACGGGCGCGGGCAGGGGCTTTTGCGCCGGGGGCGACCTCAAGGAGGGAGGCGCCGACAAGGCCATCGTGCCCGCCAACGCCGAGAGCGGCAGCCGTGCGGAGCAGAGCTTCGTGCGGCTGCGCGGTTTCATGGAAACTTCGCGCCTGCTCCATGAAATGGCGAAGCCGACGATCGCCATGATCAACGGCCCGGTCGCGGGCGCGGGCATCGGCATCGCCGGGGCTTGCGACCTGCGCTTCGCGGCGAAAAGTGCAAGCTTCCTCACCGCCTTCGACCGGATCGGCGCGGGCGGCGATTTCGGCTCGACCTGGTTCTGGACCAAGATCGTCGGCACCGGCGTTGCGCGCGAACTCTTCCTGCTGGGCGAGAAGCTGACTGCGGACGAGGCCTTTGCAAAGGGGCTCTACACGCGTCTGTTCGACGATGACGCCTTGCGCGACGAGACGATGAAGGCCGCCCGCCGGCTCGCCGACGGCCCGCGCATGGGCTACCGCTATATGAAAACCAACCTCAACAACGCCGAGGATTGGGCTTTCGAGGCGGCGCTCGATGCCGAAGCGCTCAATATGGGCCTGTCGACCAGCGCGACCGCGATGATCTGGCGCGAGAAGAAGAAGCAGGACGAACAGGGCGGTGGCTGAGCCGCTCGACCTGCGGATCGATGTTTCGGATGCGCTGCCCGCCGCGATCACCGGCGGCGAGCCGCTGCATATCGCCGCATGGGTGTTTATGCCCGACCTCTTGCCCGAAAAGCCGACGGTCGTCACGCTGTTCAACGGCGGGACCTACGATCGCCGCTACTTCCATTTCGAGGTGCCCGGACGCGAGGGCTATAGCTGCGCCGAATATCTGAGCGCGCGCGGCCATATCGTCATCCTTCCCGACCATCTCGGCATCGGCGCCAGCGACCGTGCGAAGGATCAGATGCTTGCGACGCGCGAGGTCGCGGCGCTCGCGCATCACACCGCGATCGAACGGATCTACGACCAATTACGCGATGGAAGGCTGGCGACGCTTCGGGAATTCGTGAAGGTCGGTGGCGGCCATTCGATGGGCGGGTTCATGACGATCACCCAGCAGGCGGCGTATCGGACCTACGATCTCTGCCTGATCCTCGGCTATACCGCCGACGGTGTGCACCTGACGTTCGGCGACCAGCTGGTGCGTGTGCATCCCGGCGATCTCGACCCGACCCAGCCCGACTATGACAAGCGCGACCGGTCGAAACTGCGCAAAAGCTTCCACTGGGACGATGTTCCCGAGGATGTGATCGCGGTAGATGACGCCCTGCTCGTCGAAGTGCCTTATGTGCTCTCGACGCAGTCGATCATGACCGGCATCGTTACCGCCGACGCCGCGAAGATCGACGTGCCGATCTATATCAACCTCGGCGAGCGAGATGTATCGCCGAACCCGCATGCCGAGCCCGGCTATTATTCCGCGTGCCGCGACATCACGCTGCATGTCCTGCCGCACTCGGGTCATTGCCAGAATTTCGCGACGACGCGTATCGAGATGTACGACCGCATCGACCGCTGGGTGCGCGACCAGGCTGGAGCCCCATGACCACCGAACATATCCGTATCGACCGCCATGAGGGCGGTATCGCCGCCGTTACTGTCGCCCGCGCCGATATCGGCAACGCCTCCTCGCCCGAGATGCTCGGCGAGATACGCGACGCCTTCGCCGCGCTGTCGGTCGACCGCGAGGTCCGTGCCATCGTCTTTGCCGCCGAGGGAAAACATTTTTCTGTCGGTGCCGATTTCGCTTTTTTACAGCGACTTACGGTCCTGTCCGCAAGCGAGATCAAGGATACCGTCTACGCCAATTTCCAGGGCGCGGCGCGCGCCATCTATCGCTGTCCGAAGCCCACGCTTGCGCTGGTGCAGGGCGCCGCCGTCACGGTCGGCTGCGAGCTGGCGCTGGCCTGCGATTTCCGCGTCGCTGCCGATTCGGCGATGTTCCAGGAAAGCTGGATCAAGCTCGGCATCATGCCGCCGCTTGGTGGAACCTTCCTGCTCCCGCGCATCGTCGGCCTCGGCCGCGCGATGGAGATGTGCCTTCGCGGCAAGCAGGTGCGTGCTGAGGAGGCGCTCGCGATCGGGCTGGTGAGCGAAGTGGTAGGCAAGGACGGGCTTGCCGCGCGCGGTATCGAACTGGCGCGCGAACTCGCCGCTTCGGCCCCGCTCGGTTATGCGACCGTGAAACAGTCGATCCAGCGTGCGCTCGAGAGCAGCATGGAGGCGGAATGGCAGGCCAATCTGCCCAATCAGGCCTTGCTCCTCGGGAGCCGGGACCATCGTGAAGGGCTGGCCGCAATCACCGAAAAGCGGGCACCCGACTTCCGCGGCGAATAGGGTCAGCGGGGGCTGCCCGGCCCCACGAAAATCGTTTGCGTCCCTTTGGCATAGACGCCGTCGACATCGGCGAAGACCGTCTGCGCCAGCGCATGGCCGTTCCCCGCACCCTCGGTATGCGCATCGAGCAGGAACCAGTCGCCGCGCGGGAGGCGGAAGAACTGGATCGAGATGTCGAGATTGGCGTAGCTCCACTCGTGCGCGTGGGTCGCGCTGCCGACCCCGTTGCCGAAGTCGGCGAAGAGGCAGGCCTTGACGAAGGGTGACGCCGGCACGCCCGACACAATCTCGCCGTCCATGCGCATCCACGATACGCCGCGCCCGGGCTGGCGGACCCCGCCCATGATCGGGCGCGTCTTTATCGCTCCTGCCATGCTCGCGCCGATCAGGAAGACATCTTCGGGGACGTCGCCGGGAGCGGGATGGGGCTGGGGCGCCGGCAATTCGGGAGTGTCCATATGGCGCGCCAGGAGCACATGGGCTTGCGCTACGGGCTTGCCGGCGGCGAGCAGTTCGATCCGGTAGAGTTGCGCTTGCCGCCCTTGCCGGACCGGGACGATGCGCGGGGTCAGGAGAGTCTGCGGGACGATGCCGAGGATGTCGATCGTCAGCCGGCAAATCTCGAACTCGGGATCGAAGCCCGCCTCTCCGGCGACATGACCGATCAGCGCGCCGATCGGTCCGCCCGCGACAGCATTGGCGAACCATGGATTGCGGGCAAGACCGGAGGGGTCGAAGCCGGCGCCGTCGCGGACGAAATAATGGGGAATGGCGATCGTGTCGGTGCTCATCGGGCCCTCCCTAACCTTGGCCGTGCTGGCATACAACATATTTGACGTAGTTATATAACTCGGGCATAGGATTCGCCAGAAACGAGGGAGAGCGATCAATGGATTTGAGCTATGGTGAGGCCGCCGAGGCGTTTCGCGCCGAAGTTCGTGGCTTCCTGTCGGCGCACTGGCCGCCCGCACCGGATATGCGCGGCGCCGACCTCAAGCAATTTGTCCGGGAATTCCGCGCGCGGGCGACGGATGCAGGGTTCCTTTATCGCGCGATTCCGAAAATCTATGGCGGGTCGGAGCAGCCGGTCGACGTCATCAAGGCGCAGGTGATCCGCGAGGAATTCGCCCGGGCCCGTGCGCCGATGGAGGTCGGCGGCAACGGCATGAACATGACGGTGCCGACCCTGCTCGAAAAGGGAACGGAGGAACAGAAAGAGCTTTTCATCCGCAAGACGGTGTCGGGCGAATATATCTGGGGGCAGGGCTATTCCGAACCCGGGTCGGGCAGCGACCTTGCCAGCGTGCGCACGAAGGGCGAGCTGTCGGCGGACGGCACGAAATGGATCATCAACGGCCAAAAAATCTGGACGTCGCAAGGCATGCAGTCGACGCACATGTTCATGCTCGTGCGCACCGAACCCGATGCGCCCAAGCATGACGGCATCACCTATCTTCTCATCGACCTCGACCAGCCCGGGATCACGCGGCGGCCGATCCGCCAGATGACCGGCGAGGAGGGCGATCACACCTTCTGCGAATTCTTCTTCGACAATGCCGAAACCCCGGTGTCGTGGCAGGTCGGCGAACGCGGCCAGGGCTGGTACGTCAGCCGCACGACGCTGAAGCACGAGCGCGCGAGCATCGGCAGCGCCGACGGCCTCGGGCGCCAGTTCTCGAAGCTCGTCGAGCTTGCGCAGGAGGTCGGGCGCATCGACGACCCGATCGTCCGCGACAAGCTGGCGCAGATCGAGGGCTTTGTCCTCTCGCACCGCTATACGAGCTTCCGCCTGTTCAGCTGTGCCGCGGCGGGCGAAGATCCGGGTCCGGTTTCGTTGATGATGAAGCTTCTCCTCACCGAGACCGGCCATGAAATGGCGCTGCTCGCGCAGGAACTGATCGGCGAGCATGGCTTCGTCGAACCCGCCGGCGCCGGCGGGCGCGGCAACCGCGGGCCGCGCGGCCCCGAAAAATGGATGGATCAGATCATGGGCAGTCTCGGCAATTCGATCGCGGGCGGCGCATCGAACATCCAGCGCAACATCATCGGCGAGCGCGGTCTCGGCTTGCCGCGCGATCTCGCGATGAGCGGGGAGCGCTGACATGCACTTCCACCTGACCGAAGAGCAGACGGCGATCCAGGACGCGGTGCGCGGGACGCTCGCCGACAGCTGGCCGATGGAGCGCATCCACGCCTTTGCCGATGGCGATGCCGATTTCGACGGGGACAGCTGGCAGGCGATGATGGCGCTCGGGCTCGGCGGCATCTTGTTGCCGGACAGCGGGATGGGACTTCTCGACGCCGCGCTCGTCTGCGAAGTGGCCGGCGAAGCGGCGGCGGCGGGACCGCTGATCGGGCAGCTGCTGGCGGTCGCGGCGATCGCGCGCAGCGAAAATGAAGCGGCAAAGGCCCATCTCGAAGGGCTGAGTTCGGGTACGACGGTCGCGACCTTGGCCTTTACCGCCGGCGATCCGGCGGAAGCCGAACTGATGGTGCCCTGCGCCCGCAGCGCGCAGCTGTTCCTCATCGGATCGCGCACGGGAGGGATTGCGCTCGTCGAGGCGGGCGATGCGGTGACGATCGCGCCGGTGGCGTCGACCGACCGCAGCCGGCCGGTTTCGAAGGTGACGTTCGCGGGCGCGACGATGCTTCAGCTCTTCGCGCCCGAAGATCCGATGACGGCGAAACTCTATGCCGCCGCCCTCGTACTGGCGGCGGCCGATGCGCTCGGCGGCGCACAGAAAGTTACCGATATGAGCGTCGCCTATGCAAAGGAGCGCGAGCAGTTCGGCCAGCCGATCGGCCGTTTCCAGGGGCTCAAACACCAGCTGGCGCATATGGCGCTCGACGTCGAGCCGGCACGCGCGCTGCTATGGTACGCAGCCTATGCCTGGGACGCCGACCTGCCCGATGCGGCGCGCGCCGCGGCCATGGCGAAAGCGCATCTGTCCGACGTCTATGTCCGCGCCACACGCGCCGCGGTCGCCGCGCATGGCGGGATCGGATATACATGGGAATATGGTCTCAATTACTGGTTCCGCCGTGCCGTGTTCGATCGCGCCTGGCTCGGCAGCCCGTCGATGCAACGCGCCCGCGCGGCGAAATTGGCGGGATGGTGATATATGGCTGTTTTCTGTCTTGTCCCCGGAGCCTGGCACGGCGCATGGTGCTGGCAACTGGTCGCTCCGCTTCTCGAAGCGCGCGGCCACTATGTATTGCTCCCCGAACTGGTCTCGCTGGGCGAAGATTCGACAAGTCCCGCCGAAGTGACGCTCGCGCGCTGGGCCGACGATGTCGCGTCGGCCGTGCAGACGGCAGGCGAACCGGTAGTGCTCGTCGGGCATAGCCGCGGGGGTATTATAATCAGCGAGGTCGCCGAACGTGTGCCATCGGCAGTGGCTTGCCTTGTCTATCTCGCCGCTTTTCTGCTTCCCGACGGGAAAAGCGTCACCGACGTCGCGGTTTCGGCCGAGGACGAGGATGCCGGAGCTATGATGACGCCCGACGGACATGGCGGTCTGGCGATCGGTCGTGCGTTCGTGGGTCCGCGCTTTTACAATGAAACCGCAGCCGATTGGGTCGCGACCGCCGAGAAACTGGTGAAGCCCGAGCCGATTGCCGGGCTTACCACGCCGGTTCATGTGACCCGCCAGAATTTCGGGAGCGTGCCGAGGGCCTATATCGAGTGCCTGAAGGATATGGCGGTGCCGATCGCACTGCAGCGGACGATGCAGGAAGGCTGGCCGTGCGATCCGGTCGTAACGCTCGATTCGGATCATAGTCCGTTCTTTTCAATGCCGGAAGAGCTTGCCGATAGTCTCGACCAGGTCGCTGCCCAAATTGTGCGTGCGCCGGCATGACCGCCGACCTTACGTTCTCGCCTGCCGATGATCGCTACCACCAGCTGTCCGACGATCCCTTTGAGACCGAGACCAACTGGTGGTCGTTCAGCATCCCGGAGCGCAAGATCGGATGCTGGATCCATGCGCCCTATTATCCGAACCGCAAGAGCGTGACCTGGCGCATCTTCGCCTGGGACGACGAAGGCTATGACCCGGCGCGCATGGCCTATTACCGGAAGGTCGAGGAGGCGCCGATGCCCGACGATCCCGACCTTCGCGATATTGTCTTTCCGGGCGACGCGCACGGCGGCGGCTACAGTCTCAAGATGATCGAGCCGGGGATGAAATATCACCTGCAATATGATGATCCGGCGCGGGGCTTTGCGCTCGATTTCACGCACAGCGGGCTCCACGAACCGCATCGCTTTCCCCCCGGCAAACCGCCGTTCATGGCGACCCCCCATTATGACCAGCTCGGACATGTCGAGGGCTGGATGACGCTGCGCGGGGAAAGGATTCGGATCGACGGCATCGGGGTGCGCGACCGCACCTGGGGGCCGCGCGGCGGGCCTTATGCCGCGAGCCCCAAAGTCTATGCGAGCGATCTTGAGCGCGTGAAAAATCCCGGAGGCGCGCGCTGGCGCGAGATCGAACGCGAGCGCGGGCGAGGTCGCATCCAGTATATTTTCGGTCACCGCCGCGACGGGACCGGCTTCCTGGGCTTCGTGCGCGTCGCCGACGGCGATGCCGAGGGCTGGGCGCCGATGAACGCCGGCTGGATTCGCCGCGACGGTTCGTTCGGCAGCCTGATCCCCGCGCGTTCGCGGATGCGCTGCTTCCGCAGTCCGAAGACCGGCTGGTCGACGCATATGCAGGTCGAACTGGTCGACGAACAGGGTCGCGAAATGGTCAGCGAAGGCTTCGTCGTCAGTACGATGAGCGAAGCCGGCTATGGCGTGAACCAGCTTATGCGCTGGGATATCGATGGCGGGATCGGCTGGGGCGAAGACCAGGACGTATGGAACCCCGCCCATTTTACGCGCATGCTCGATGCCTTGAAGACGACGGCCTGATCCAATGTTCAAGCGATTGTCGTTGCCGCTGATGTGCGCTCCGATGAGCTTCGCCTCCTCGGTGCCGCTCGCGGTCGGCTGTTGCCGCGCCGGGGTCATCGGCGGCTGGCAGGGCGGGTCGGCAACTTCGGCCGAAGTCTTCGAGGATTATCTGAAGGCTCTCGATACGATCGGCGGCGCGCCGCCGATCGTCAATATTCCTGCGCGCTGGGGCAGCGACCCCAGGGCCGCGCCGCGCCTCGACCTGCTCGAGCGCTACCGCGTTCCGCTCGTGCTCTCGAGTATCGGCGACCCATCGGCGCTCGTCGAGCGCGTCCATGGCTGGGGCGGGCGCGTCGTTCATGATGTGACGACGATGCGGCATGCCGAAAAGGCGATTGCCGCGGGCGCCGACGGTTTGATGCTGACCTGCGCGGGTGCGGGGGGACACACGGGCTTCCTCACTCCGATGGCGTTCGTTCCCGCCGTACGCCGCATTTTCGGCGGGCTGCTGATCGTCGCGGGCGGCATCGCCGACGCGCACGGGATCGCGGCGGCGCTTGCGCTCGGCGGCGATATCGCCTGCATGGGGACGCGCTTCATCGCGACGCCCGAGAGCGGAGTGGTCGAGGGACACCGTTCGATGATCCCCGAGGCCGGTGTCGACGACATCGTCGCATCGGCGGCGATGAACGGCGTTCCGGCGCACTGGATGCGGCAGTCGATCGAGGCGGTCGGGCTCGATACCAGCGCGTTGCCCGATGTGCGGTCGGACATGCCCGCGGGCGTGATGCCGTGGCGCGACATCTGGAGCGCCGGCCAAAGCGTCGGACTGATCGACGGGGTCGAACCGGTCGCCGATCTGGTCGCCCGGCTGCGCGGTGCCTTCGATGCGTTGCCGGCGGTTCCCGACTGGCGCGCGCGGCTTGCCGCCACGGCCGCCGGCTGGGGCTAATCCATCGTCAGGACGATCCGGCCGGCGCTTTGTCCAGCTGCCGCATCCTCCATCGCCGGCCGGAATTCCTCCAGCCTGTACGACCGCGCGATCGCGGGACGAAGCGATCCGGCGGCGGCGAGCGCGAACAGGGTATCGCGATTGGCTTCGCTCTTGAGGGGCTCGAAGATCCCGAATTGCCGGACATCGACCCCGATCAGGCTTGCGCCCTTGAGCAGCGGCAGATTGGTTCGCAGCGCGGCAATCCCTGCCGGAAAGCCGACCACAAGATGCCGGCCGTTCCATGCCAGCGAGCGAAAGGCGGGATCGGTCGCATCGCCGCCGACGGGGTCGAAAACGACATCGATGCCCTTGCCGTCGTTCGCAGCCTTGACCGCCTCACGCCATGCCGCGCCGCGTGCCTCGACCGCCGCGTCGGCGCCGCCCGCAAGCGCAAGGGCGCGTTTCGCGTCGCTCGATGCCGACCCGATCACCCGGGCGCCCAGATGTTTCCCGATCTGGACCGCCGCATAGCCGGTGGCGCCCCCGGCCCCGAGGACCAGCAACGTCTCGTCCGGCTGCAGCCCTCCGCGGTCGACAAGCGCGTGCCAGGCGGTGGCATAGCTTACGGGGAATACCGCCGCTTCGTCGAACGAGAGGGCGGCGGGCATTTTTCGCACCATGCGCGCTGGCAGGTTCGCCGCCTCCGCGAACAAGCCGCCCCAGCCGCTGGCAACCACCCGGTCGCCAACCGCGAAGTCCGCGACCTCGGCGCCGACGGCCTCGACCACTCCGGCACATTCGCTGCCAGGTATATAGGGCGTCGGCGGCTTGACCTGATAGCCCCCGGCGGCGGTCAGCACGTCGACGAAGCTGATTCCGGCCGCCTTGATCGCGATGCGCAATTGCGTAGGCGAGGGCGGCCCCGGATCGCGAAGCACGAGGCGATAATTTGCGGGCGGTCCCAGCGTGTCGGCGATGACGGCGCGCGATCCGGCGGTTCTGGCGTCCATAGCTTCCTCTTGTCTGTTGTGATAAAGAAGTATAACTAGGTTATATAAGAGTTGAAGGGGATAAGCGATGGGATTCAAGACGCGGATTACCGAGATGCTGGGGATCGAACATCCGATCGTCCAGGGAGGCATGCAGGCGGTCGGCACCGCCGATATGGCGAGCGCGGTGTCGAACGCGGGCGGGCTCGGGATCATTACCGCGCTGACGCAGCCGAGCCCGCAGGCGCTGCGCGACGAGATCGAGCGCTGCCGGTCGATGACCGACAAGCCGTTCGGCGTGAACCTCACGGTCTTTCCGACGATCCATTCGCCCGATTACAACGCCTATGCCGACGCGGTTGTCGAAAGCGGGGTCAAGATCATGGAAACCGCGGGCACCCCGGCAGTCCGGGAGATCTGGGCGCGGGTGAAGCCGCACGGGGTCACCATTCTTCACAAATGCACCGCCGTCCGCCACGCGCTGTCGGCCGAGAAGGCGGGCTGCGACATTATTTCGATCGACGGCTTCGAATGCGCGGGGCATCCGGGCGAGGATGATATTCCCGGCCTCATCCTGATTCCGGCGGCCGCCGACAAGGTGAAGATTCCGATGCTGGCGTCGGGCGGTTTCGGCGACGGCCGCGGGCTGATCGCGGCGCTCAGCCTCGGCGCCGAGGGCATCAACATGGGCACCCGCTTTTGCGCGACGAAGGAAGCCCCCGTGCACGACAATGTGAAGCAGGCCTATGTCGATAATGACGAGCGCGGCAGCTTCCTGATCTTTCGCAACTTCAAGAACACCGCGCGCGTCGGCAGGAGCGAAGTCAGCGAGGAGGTCGTTCGCCGTCTCGCTTTGCCCGACGCGAAGTTCGGCGATGTGCAGGAACTGGTCGCAGGAACCGCGGGCCGCGAACTGCTCGCAACCGGCGACCTCTCGAAAGGCGTTTTCTGGGCCGGCATGATTCAAGGGCTGATCCACGACATCCCGACCTGTCAGGAACTGATCGACCGGATTATTTCGGAGGCCGAAGCGATCCTCGACCAGCGGCTCGCGGGCTTTCGCACCTGACCTAACGCTGTCCGCCATCGACGCGCAGCAGCGCGCCGGTGGTGTAGGACGACGCAGGGCTGGCGAGCATCAGCGCGGCGGTCACGATTTCGTCGGGGTTCCCCGGGCGACCAAGCGCGACCGGCTGCTTCTCGCGTTTGCGTTCGTCCCACGCTTCGGAGATGTCGGTCAGGAAGGGGCCGGGGCTGATCGTGTTCACCCGCACCTTGGGGGCATATTCGCGGCTCAGCGAAACTGTCATGGCATTGAGCGCCGCCTTGGCCGAGCCGTAGGGCACGACCGTCGGCAACGCCATCAGGGCGCCCGAAGAGCTGATGTTGATGATGCATCCGCCGTCGCCCTGCGTCATCCGGTGGGCAACCTGGCTTGCGAGCCGGAAGGGGCCCTTGAAATTGAGGTTGAGCACGGCGTCGAACAGGCTCTCGGGCATTTCGTGGCTGGGACAGGCGGGCGACATGCCGGCGTTGTTGATCAGGATATCGACGCGCCCGAACCCGGAATAAGCAGCGTCGATCAGCGCGTCAATCTCGTCCCAGCGCCCGCAATGGACGCCCCACGCCATCGCCTCGCGTCCCAATGCGCGGCATTCGGCGGCGACGGCCTCGCAATTTTCGACCTTGCGGCTGGCGACGATCACATCGGCACCGCGCGCGGCCAGTGCCTTGACCATCCGGTAACCGAGCCCGCGCGACCCGCCGGTGACGAGCGCGACCTTGCCGCTGAAATCGAAGAGCGGATCGGGGATCATGCGGCATTCCTCTGCCTGATCGCCGCGAGCCGCGTCGGGATATGCTCGCTCGGGAACAGGCCGGGGGCGGGCTTCGCTTCCTTCAGATAGGCTTTCGCGACCTGCGCCTTGTGCACCTCGGTCGGACCATCGGCGAGCGCAAGGCTGGGCAGTCCCATCCACATGTCGGCGAGCGGTGTCTCGAGCGTCACGCCGAGGCTGCCGTGGAGCTGGATCGCGCGCTGGACGATGTCATGATAGACTTTCGCCATCTGCACCTTGCACATCGCGATATGGGTGCGCGCGGCGCCGTGCGGCTCCCGGCCGGCTTCGACTTCGTCGATGATCCATGCGGTCTTGAGCACGAGCAGGCGGAATTGTTCGAGCTCGATGATCGAATCGGCGATCGCGCCCTGCACGAACTGGTGCTCGCCAAGCTGCTTGCCCTGCGTGCTGCGCGACACGGCGCGCTCGAGCATCATGTCGATCGCGCGCTGGCACTTGCCGACGGTTCGCATCGCATGATGCACCCGTCCGCCGCCGAGCCGCGCCTGCGCGACCTTGAACCCCTCGCCGGGACCGCCGAGCATCGCGTCGAGCGGCACGCGGACCTTGTTGTAGCGGATATAGGCATGGATGCCGTCGTTGCGCCCCTGCGCGTCGCCCATCGTCTGCGAATGGCGGATGAACTCGATTCCCGGCGTGTCCGTCGGCACGATCAGCATCGACATGCGCCCGTGCGGCGGGTTCTCGGGATTGGTTATCACCATCACGATCAGGAAGGCGGCGTAGCGGGCGTTCGACGAGAACCATTTCTCGCCCTCGATCACCCATGCGTCGCCCTCCTGCCAGGCACGGCAGGTGAATTCCTTGGGGTCGGCGCCGGCTTGCGGTTCGGTCATCGAGAAGGTCGACACGATGGTGCCGTCCATCAGCGGTTGCAGGTAGCGCGCCTTCTGTTCCTCGGTCCCGAACATCGCTAGGATTTCGCTGTTCCCCGTGTCGGGCGCGGCGGTGCCGAAGACGGTCGGCGCCCAATAGCTGCGCCCCAAAATCTCGTTCATCAGCGCAAGCGTGAGCTGGCCATAGCCCGGCCCGCCAAGTTCGGTGCCGAGATGGCATCCCCACAAGCCCTGCGCTTTCACCTGCTCCTGCAGCGGCTTCATATAAGCGCGCGATTCCCTGTTCGCGACGTCGTAGGGCGCGCCGTGCCCCGGAAAGAGCAGATCCATCGGCTCGCATTCTTCGCGGACGAACGTCGCCATCCAGTCGAGCCTGGCCTGCAGTTCGGGTTCGATACGAAAATCGATCATGCGCGTTCCTTGATTTAGCCGATGAGGCGAATGAGCTTTTCGGCCTCGGCGAAATTGCCGCGCACCAGCCGGTCGAAGAAGCGGCCGGTCTCGGCGCTCAAAATGCCCTTGGCGGCCTGCGCGACCTTATATTCGAGGATGCAGCCGCCCTTGAACATCGCGAGGATGAGGTAATAGTCGAAGCTCGCCATGTCGCGACCGGTGCCCGCGGCATAATGCGCCATCAATTCCTGCCGCGTCGGCCAGTCGCCGACATTGTAAAGGGCCTTTTCGGGGACATGATCGGGAAAGCGGTCGTCGCGGATGCTGTTGCAGAACCAGGCGAGGTCGAGCAGCGGATCGCCGATCGTCGACAGTTCCCAGTCGATCAGCGCCGTCAGCCTGCATGGCGGGTCGAAGGCGAACAGCGCGTTGGGGGTGCCCACATCGCCGTGAATGATGCCGGCTTTGAAATCGTCGGGTATGTTCGCCCGCAGCCAGTCGCGCGTCAGCGCATAGCCCGGCAGCTCGCGCCAGTCGAAATCATAGAGCTGCCTGTAACTTTTGATCTGGCCTTCCCAGCGATCGACCTGCCGCTCGAGGAAGCCGTCGGGGCGCCCGAAATCCTCGAGTCCGATGGCTTTGTAATCGACATTGGCGAGCGCGATGAGCCCGTCGACCATCGCGAAGGGCACTTCGCGAGCATGTGGAAGGGTGTCGAAAGGGGGGCGATCATGGATTTTCCCGTCGGTCAGGTCGGCGGGCCAGCCATCGACGAGATCCATGACATAGAAAGGCGCACCGATGACATCGGGGTCGGCGCAGCTGCCATGGCAGACGGGGTGGGGGACGGCGGTGCCGTTCAACGCGGTCAGTACCCGCGCTTCGCGCAGCACGCTCTTTTCGCTGCCGGGCGGCGGGACCGCGGGCGGGCGGCGAAGGATCAGCGGCGTGCCGCCGCGGTTCAGCGACAGGATGACGTTCGACGTCCCGCCGTGAATCTTCTCGATTTCGAGCGGTCCGTTGCCGAGCGAGGGAATATGCACATCGAGCCACGCCGTCAGTCGCACGCGATCGGCGAGCCCTTTCGCGTCGTCGCTCACCGGTCTTCTTCCCTCAGATAGGCTTCGATCCCGCTGCGGATCGTGTGAAGCCGATCGGCGGCCTCGGCGAAGGCCGCGCTGTCGATCCGGTCGAGCACGGCCCTGGTCACTGCCTGTGCGCGATCATGGTCTGCGGTCTTCAGCGCCCGCCCCGCGTCGGTCGCGGCGATCAGCGAGGCGCGCTTGTGATCGGGATTGCCCTCGAAGGATGCGAGACCGAGTTCGACGAGCCGGTTCGCGGCGCGCTGCACGACCTGACGCGGATGGCCGAGGCTGCGGCCGATCTGGGCCGCGGTCGGGGCGGTGTCCGCGTTCACCACCGCGGTGAGGACGGTCAGTTCCATCTCGGCCAGCCCGCTTGCGGCGCGCGTGTTGGCGTAGAGGGCCCGCATGCGTCCGCGCAAGCGTGCGACCTCGTCGGCGAATCGTTCGAAATCGGTAAAGCGCGTCATATTGACACTATAGTGTCAAATCGGAACTTTTGTGTCAATATCTTCCAGGCTCCGGTCGGAGACTGCGGTCAACGCGTCGCCATCGGCCGAAAGAGCGATGTCCCGGCCTGCCAGTCGACGCGCACGCGGCGATGCGCGAAGCGCCAGCCATCGGGCGTCCGGACCAGCCGGTCGTCATAGGTGCCGCTATGATCGGGGCCATTGTCGCTCGTCACGGCAAAATAGCTGCGCGCGGTGGCATGGTCGCCATCGAGTTCGATCAGGGGAAGCGTGACATGATGACGAACGAAGCTGATCGCGGGATTGCGCGTTCCGCCCGAGAGGGCGGACGCGACGCCTGCGGGGCCGGTTCCTTCACCGCCCGGAAATTCGAGTATGCCCTCTTCGGCAAAGCAGGCCGCGAGGGCGTCGATCCGGCCGCGGTCGCCCGAATAGGTATAGCGCGCCAGAAGATCGAGGATTTCGATCCGGTCGTTGATCATATCGGTCATCCTGCCGGAACCATTCGCATCGTCGCGGTGGTCGTCCTGTTGCCGTTTGCATCGCTTGCGTACAGGGCAAGATCGATGCTTTCGCTGTCGCGCGACACCACGACGCCACCGCATTCGATCGGTCCCGGAAAGGTCGGCTCGAGATACCGGACCGAAAATTGCGCCATGCGCGCCCGCTCGGGCGGCAACCAGATTTCGACCGACCGGCACATATGGGCAAAGGTCAGCCAGCCGTGCACGATCACGTCGGGAAAGCCGCTTTCGATCATGAAGGGACGGTCCCAATGTTGCGGGACATAGTCGTCGGCGGCGCCCGCATAGCGCACAAGGTCGCCGCGCGTGACGACGACCGAGAGGCGCGGGATCTGCTCGCCCGGTGCGATCTCGCCGAACGCGCGGGTCAAAGGCTCACCGCGCTGACGCGGACGGTTGCGACATGCGCATCGGCCTGGTTGGTCAATTTCATCTCCGCGGTCTGAAACAGCATCGGTCCGCGCTTTCCCTCGCGAAGGTACGCATCAACATAACGGGCGCTCGCCCGTATTTCGTCGCCGGCGAGGATGGGCGCGCCGAGTTCGGCAATATCGTCGCTGTGGAGAAACATCGGCAGTCCGACGTCGAGGTCGATCAATCCGGCGATGGCCTCGGCGCAAAAGGTCGAAATATAGGTGGGCGCCGCAACCGGGCCGTTGGTCCGGTCGAAATATCTTGGATCGGTCTGGCCGGTGGCTGCGGCGAATTTGATCAAGGCGCCGGCCTCGATCGTGCGCACGAGCGGCCCGCGCGTTTCGCCGATACGCATTCTGAGTTTTTCAAGGACCGCCTCGAGCATCCACTTATCTCACTTAGTATGAGATGTCTTGACACCAATCGGCAGGGCGCGCAAGTTTGTCCTGTGGCAGTTCCATCCCATCATATCGTCGCTCGACCGCCGCCTTTCGAGCAGCCTCCGTTTCCCGGCGACATTTTTGCAGGACAGACGGTGCTTGTCACCGGCGGCGGGTCGGGGATGGGCCTCGCCATGGCGAAGGCCTTTGCGCAGGGCGGAGCCCGCGTCGCGGTAATGGGGCGCAGCATCGAGCGTGCCGAGGAAGGCGCCGCGCAGATTGCGGCGCTCGGCGCACGCACCCATGCGATGAGCTGCGACGTGCGTTCGCCCGAGGCGGTGGCGCAAGCCTTCGACGAAGCCGAAGCGGTGCTCGGGCCGGTCAGCCTGCTCGCCAACAACGCCGGGGCGAATTTTCCGGTGCTGGCGGAGAATATTTCTCCCAATGCCTGGGCGGCCGTGACCCGCATCGCGATCGACGGCACCTTTCTCTGTTCGGCCGAATTCGCGCGCCGGCGCATCGCGCGCGGAGAGGGCGGGGCGATCGTCAACAACAGCGCGCAATATATCTGGACGGGTTTCCCGGGCGATGCGCACAGCGCCGCGGCGAAAACCGCGCAGGCGACGATGACGCGAAAGCTGGCGGCAGACTGGGCGCCCCATGGCATTCGCGTCAATGCGGTCGCGGCCGGCTTTTTTCCGCACGCGGACTCGGTATCGGGACGCCGCGACGACGGCATCGAGCCGCTGCAGGCGATGATCCCGGCGGGGCGAACCGGCAGCATCTGGGAATTCGGCTGGCTTTCGGCGATGACCTGCACGCCGCTGTTCGACGACATGACTGGGCAGGTCATCGTGCAGGATGGCGGCGAGAGCTTGCGCCGGTCGCTGATGATGCCCGACTTCGTGCCGCCGCGCGAACGCGTCGACGGGCCATGGGGCTGGCAATGACCGGCTGGCTCGCGGGAAAACATATATGGATCGAGGGTTCCAGCCCGGCGATTGCCGCTGCTTGCAGGGCGGCGGGCGCGACGCTGACCAGCGACGGCGATCTCGATGTATGGGTGCATGTGGTAGCGGTCGGTGCCGCGAAGCCTGCGCATGAGATCGCCCACGCCGAGTGGCGCGCCAGTCTGGGTGCCGGCCTCGACCGCCGCTTTCTCGGCGCCAAAAGCTTCGCCGACGCCTGCCGTGCGCGCGGGGTTGGCGGAGCGGTCCTCTTCGTGGGCGCGCCCGAACAGGCGCTGGGCGCCGATCAGGCGGCGGCTGCGGGCGCGCTCGGCAATCTCACCAAGACGCTCGGGGTCGAATGGGCGCGCGACGGAATTCGCGTCAATTGCATTTTGACCCGTGAAGATGGCGCGACGCTGGGAAATCTCGCCGCCTATCTGGCCAGCGATTATGCCGCCTATGTCACCGGTGCCGTGATCGGGATTGCGCTCGATGACTGACAGGCGCTCCCTGCCGGCCCGGCGACGTTGCGAGGTTGCAAGGAAGACCCTAAGGACACAAGGGTAATGCAGTTAAGTTAGACAACTCCGGGCAGGGGCAAGGCTTGTGAATATGGAAAATGGCAGCGCGCGCATCCGGGTGCCGAAAACGTCCGAACTGGTTGCCGACCAGATCAGGGCCCAGATCGTCCGGGGCGAACTCAAGGAAGGGGATTCGCTCCCGCCCGAAGGCACGCTGATGGCCTCGCTCGGCATCTCACGGCCTACCTTGCGCGAGGCCTTCCGGATTCTGGAGGCTGAAAATCTGATCAGCGTTGTGCGCGGTTCGCGTAGCGGCGCGCGCGTGCACCAGCCATCGACCGAGCTGGTCTCGCGCTATGCCGGCTATCTTCTCGAGGCGCAGGGAACGACGATCGCGGATCTTTATGCCGCACGTCTCGCGATCGAGCCGACGGTGGTGCGCTGGCTTGCAACGGCCAAGGGCAAGACGCCGGGCATGCCGCAACTGAAGCAGGTTCTCGCCGAGCTTGGCCAGATGATGCAGGACGAGCGCTATGAAGAGTTTATCGACAATGTGTCACGCTTTCACCAGACCGTCGTCGAGGCTGCGGGCAACAAGACGCTCAGCTTCATGAGCCGCATGCTGCTCAATCTCGCGCGGACGCACCAGAACGACTATCAGCGCCGCCATCCGCGGACGACCGAGGACCGGCTCAAGAGCTTGCGCGTCGGGTACAAATCCTATGACAAGCTGGTGACGCTGATCGAAGCCGGCGATGTCGAGGGCGCGGTATCCCACTGGCGGCTTCACCTGCGCAATGCCAACGAAACCTGGGCGACGCGCGGCGAGGGCGAGCGGATCGTCGACTCGCTGCACGGATGACCCCGACCTTCATCGACGCCATGATCGCCGCGGCGGCGGCCAACCCGGGTGCGTCGCTGACCGTTGCCTCCGATGTCAAACCTTGCACCGCTTCGCTGGGCGACGTCGTAGCATCGGGCCGCCGGATGGGAACGCGCATGGCTGCGGCAGGTGTCGCGCCCGGCGATATCGTCGCCTGTATGTTGCCCAACTGGCGCGAATGGCTCGTCGTCGCCGTTGCCGCCGCGCAGAGCGGGGCGGTCCTGCTGCCCATCGTGACGATTTACGGCGCGAAGGAGCTGGGGTTCATCCTGCGTCAGTCGGCCGCCAAATGGCTGTTTACGCCCGACATGTTTCGCGGGGTCGATTATGGCCGCGTCGTTGCCGAATGCGGCGACCTTCCGGGACTCGATCGGCACGTCGCGATCGGCCAGGAATTCGACCTCCTCGAAGCCGAAGGGCCGATCGCAGATCCCGCGGCGGTCGCCGGCGAAGACCTTGCCTTGCTCGTCTATACCTCGGGCACCACCGCCGAGCCCAAGGGCGTGATGCACAGCGCGCGCGGATTTCTGGCGGAACTGGAAACGGTGCGCGCGATGCGCGGGGGAACGGACGACGAAGCGGTCATCTCCCCCTGGCCGCCGGGACATGTGGCCGGCGCCTTGTCGATGTACCGCTTCCTTTGCCAGGCGACGCCGCTCGTCCTGATGGATCAGTGGGACGCCGCGCTCGCGGCAGCGCTGATCGACCGGCACAAGGTGACCTCGACATCGGGAACCCCGTTTCACCTGAGCGGGATGATTGCCGCTGCCGACGAACATGGTCACGACCTGACCTCGCTCCGCCAGTATCTCGTCGGCGCGGCGCCGGTGCCGCCGTCGTTGATCGAGCGTTGCCAGCGGCAGGGTCTCGCGGTCTATCATTGCTATGGATCGAGCGAGCATCCGACCGTCACCTCGGGCGCTGTCGACGACCCGCTCGACAAGCAGCTTCATACCGAGGGCCGGGCGATGCCGGGGTCGCAGATGCGTTTCGTCGACGACGACGGCAACGATGTCCCGGCCGGCGAAGATGGAGAAATCTGCACGCGAGGTCCCGAACTTTTCATGGGCTATCTCGACCCCGCGCTCGATGTGAGCGCCTTCCTGCTGGACGGCTGGTATCGCACGGGCGATATCGGCCGGCTCGACGAAGGCGGCTATCTTCTGATCACCGACCGCAAGAAGGACATCATCATTCGCGGCGGCGAGAATATCTCGTCGAAGGAGGTCGAGGCCGTGCTATTGAGGCACCCCGCGGTCGCCGATGTCGCGGTCGTTGCGGCGAAGGACGAACGTATGGGCGAGGTGGTACACGCCTGCGCCGTTCTCGCGCCGGGTGCCGCGCTATCGCTCGGCGATGTGCGCGATCATTTCGGTGCCGCCGGCATCGCAAGGCAAAAGACACCCGAGCGGCTGACGATCGTCGCCGAGCTGCCGCGCAACGCATCGGGCAAGGTGCTCAAGCATCAGTTGCGCGACACCTAGCGTTTCTTCGATTCGCCGAGCGGGACGAGCGGGAAGAGAAGCTGCCGCCACCAGATGTGCTCGCCGCCGGGCAGGCCATAACGCCAGGGACGGCCCTCGGGGACATGCAGCGTCCCGAAGATGCGATCGTAGAAGCTCAGCATCGTGCAGAAATTGCGATAGGCCTTGCCGTCCTTGCCATAGCCATGATGGGTATGGTGGATGCGCGGGGTCACGAATATCCATTCGAATGCCGAGACGAAGCGCGCGCCGCCGGGGATGTTTTCGACGATCATGTCGTCCCAGCGCCAGTCGCTGTGGGTGATCGCGTTCCACGCCATGATCGTGATGTAGAAGACCGTCGTCGACGCGGTCATGCCGAGATAGAAGCCGACCGCCGCGACCCAGGTATAGGCATGGACGAAGGGCCAAAGCAGGTTGGTGCGCCACATCAGCGTGACGTTGACATAGGGGGCGCTGTGGTGGGTGCGATGCATGCCGTGGAGCCAGGGGTGGCGGATCGTGTCGTGCGCCGCGCGGTGGATCCAGTATTGGCCGAACTCCGCCACCAGCAGGAGCCCGAGGAAGCCCGCCCAGATCGGCGCGCCGGCAAGCGCGCCCTTCCCCGACGGCAAGAGAAGGCCGACGACCCATGCGGTCAGCCAGGCCATGCCGATGCGCGTCACCTGCGATCCGACGATCACCGATCCGATGATGAGAAAATCCTGTCGGCGGTGGACGCCCTTGTGGCGGCCCGTGGCCAGTTCGATGATCAGTATCGCCGCGACCAGCACGAAGATCCAATGTTGTGGCTGCATCCCGTTTCTCCCGTTTGCGCGAGCATCGATCCCATGGCTCAGGGAATAGGTCCAATGCATAATTATTGCTGTTTCAATGCAGACGCTGCATGGACGGAATATGGACCTGCGCAAACTTCGTCACGCCGTCTTTGTCGCCGATTGGGGCAATTTCACCACCGCGGCCGCGCGGCTGCACCTGTCGCAGCCCGCACTCAGCCGCAGCATCCAGACGCTCGAGGACGAATTGGGGCTGAAGCTGTTCGAGCGGGTCGCCGCGGGGGTTGTGACCACCGTCGCCGGAGCGGCCGTGATCGAGGAAGCGCGCGGTCTGCTGGAACAGGCCGACGGGCTGAGAGCGCATGCGCAGCGGCTGTCGCGCGGGGAAACCGGCCGGGTGCGCATCGGGGTGGGGCCGATGTTCGCGGGTCTGCTCACCGACTATCTGCGCGATGTGTGGCAGCCTCTACAGCCCGTCGAGGTGCAGGTGCACATCCTGCCGGTCGAGCGGCTGGTCAGCCGGCTACTCGCCGACGAGCTCGATTTCTTCGTTGCCGATGGCCGCGCGGCGCGGGATCATCCGGCGATCGCGGCCGAGAGGGTGGGCGAGATGCCGGTCGGCTATCATGTCCGGCAGGGGCATGACCTTGCGGGACGCAAGCGGCTGACGGTGGCCGATATCGCCGCATATCCGCGCGCCTCACCCAATTTGCCGGCGGTTCCGCTCGACGCGGGCGACGCGGTACGCGCATCGAGCCGTGCCGACGCGGGACGTCTCTTTTGCGAACAATTGCCGACGCTCGTCGAGCTGACCGTGCATAGCGACGCCGTCCTCCTCGCGCTTTCGGCGGCGGTCGCCGGAGAGATTGAGGCCGGGCGCCTTGTAACGCTCGACATTGCCGGGATAGCCGGCTGGTCGGCGCAGATCGTCATCGCGCGCCGCGCCCGGCTCCATGCGACGCCGACCGTCGAACGCTACGCCGCAGCGATGGCGGACCATGTCCGGCGTTGCTGGATCGAGCGCTAGTTGCGCATGATGAACCCGCCGTCGACGTTGAAAGCCTGACCGGTGATCCAGTCGCCGGCGGATGAACAGAGCAGCAGCAGCGCGCCGACGAGCTCCTGCGGTTCTCCGCGCGGTTGCTTGACGACGCGCGCCATCGCCGCTTGGACGAAGGGGCTTTCGTCGGGGGTGAGGGCCTTGCCCGCGTCGGACATCGTCATCCCTGGCGCGATCGCGTTGACGTTGACGTTCATTCGGCCAAGCTCGGTCGCGAGCGTCGTCGTGAGGCCGAGCAGCGCGACCTTGCTGATCCCGTAGGTCGTTTGCGCGGGGAAGGCGCCCGCCGAAATCTGGTTGACGATCTTGCCGCCGCCGCGTGCCTCGAACAGCGGAACGGCCGCCTTGGAACAGATCAGCGCACCGGTGAGGTTGACGCGCATCAGCCGGTCGAAGTCGGCGATGCTTGTCTGGATCGCCGGCGTGCCGACCGCTTCGACCATCAGCGCGGCATTGTTGACGAGGATGTCGAGCCCGCCGAACGCGGACATGGCGGCGTCCATCATGTCGGCAACCTTCGCTTCGTCGGTAATGTCGACCTCGACGGCGATGGCCTTGCCGCCGGCATCGTTGATCTCGCCCGCGACGCGCTCGGCGCCATCCCTGTCGAGATCGGCGACGACCACGCTTGCACCCGCATTGGCCAGCCCCACGGCATAAGCACGCCCGATGCTGTTGCCCCGCCCGCCGGCGCCGGTCACGATCGCGACCTTTCCGTCGAGACGGAAGCGGTCATTGGTGAAATCGGCCATGTTCAGCCCTCCTGCTTCGGAAAGATCGGCGCGCCGACGCCGAGCGTGACGGTCTTGTAGTGCAGGAATTCGTCGATCCCCGCCTTGCCGCCTTCCTTGCCGAAACCCGAAATTCCGACCCCTCCGAAAGGCGTGTGCGGATTGATCTGGAATCCGCCATTCGCATAGACGCCGCCGGCGTTGAGACGCTCGGAGAGGCGATGAACGCGCTGGACATCGTTCGACTGGATATAGGCGGCAAGGCCATATTCGCTGTTGTTGGCGATCGCGACGGCTTCGTCCTCGTCGTGGAATTTGATCACCACCACAGCAGGCCCGAAAATCTCGACCTGGCTGATTTCATGGTCGGGATCGGCATCGACGATCAACGTCGGTTCGATGAAATTGCCGCTCGCGAGTTCGCCTTCGCAGCGCCCGCCGCCGAGCAGGAAGGTCGCGGCCTTGTCGGCCCTCGCGCGGTCGAACATGCCTGTGATGCGGTCGACGGCCGCCTTGTTGATCACCGGGCCGACCATTACCGACGGATCCATCGGGTCGCCGACCTTGAACTGGCCGATGATCGCCTTCAGCCGCGCGACGAAATCATCGTAGATGTCGGCGTGGACGAGCTGGCGGGTGGGAAGGGCGCAGCCTTGTCCCGACAGGCAGCCGACGGTCCAGAACACCGCGCGTTCGGCCGCCGCCTGGATGTCGCAATCGGGGAAGACGAGGCTCGCCGACTTGCCGCCGAGTTCCATCACGCTCGGCTTGATCTCCTCGGCGCAGGCGGCGAGGATCTTGCGCGCCGTGATCGGTCCGCCGGTGAAGCTGATCTTGCGGATCTTCTTGTGCCGCACGATCGCGTCGCCCGCCTCGGCGGTGCCGGGGAAAATCGAGAGGACACCGTCGGGCAGGCCCGCCTGCTTGCACAATTGCGCGAAGAGTTCGGGGGCAAAGGGCGTGATTTCGGCGGGCTTGCAGATCACGCAATTGCCGGCGGCGAGCGCAGCGCAAACCTTCATCCCGAGCGAGATCAGCGGGCCGTTCCACGTGATGATGATCCCGACGATGCCGATCGGCTCGGGCATGGTGTACGACAGTTCGCCGCGCGTATCGAAGGTGCTGATGAGTTCGCCCGAGAGCTTGTCGCACCAGCCCGCATAATAGCGTGTCCAGCCGACCGCGGTATCGACCCCGCGCTCGCCGACCATCAGGGTGGTGCCGCCGTCGAGCGCCGCCATGCGCGCGAGGTCGGCCTTGTTCGCTTCGAGCAGGTCGGCGAGCCGGTTCAGTATGTCGCGGCGCGTCTCGGGCCGGGTGCGACGCCATTGTTCGCGCACGGCCTCGGCCTTCGCGACGGCTTCCTCGACCTCGCGGGCGCCGGCGAGGGGAATGTCCGCCTGCACGCGTTGCGAGACCGGGTGCAGATGCGGATGCGTTCCTCCGCTGCCGCTCGTCCTCTGTTCGCCGCCGAGATGGAGGTGAACCGCGGGTGCTGCGCTTGCCATGTCAATTCTCCCGTTTGTTGTGCTCAGGCGTTCCACGCCAGATGCAGATGTTCGAGCGCCATGACGCTGCCGCCACGGCACGTTTCGTCGCCCTGTTCGATTTGTCGGAAATGGCCGATCTTCGCGAACCAGGCGCGATAGAAGACGACGAGTTCGAGCCGCGCGAGGTGCAGGCCGAGGCAGGTGTGGATGCCCGATCCGAAGGCGGCGTGACGGTAGAATTGCCGTTCGACCGACACGGTCCGGGGGTCCTCGGTCAATCCTTCGTCCCAGCCCACGAGGGGAAGCGGGGCAAGGATCGAGTCGCCGGCCCGGAGCAGCGCGCCTTCGAGTTCGATATCCTCGACGACGTAGCGCGGCGTCGCGACAAAGGCATAGCGACGCAGCAGTTCCTCGACGAGATTGGGGATGACCGCCGGATCGTCGATCGCGCGCTGACGCAGCTTTTCATCGTGCGCGAGATGCCGCATGCCGAAGCACATGGCGTTGGCCACGGTATCGAGCCCGGCGAGGAACATCAGGAAACCGATCGACATCAATTCGTCGAAGGTGGGTTTGCGTCCGTCGATGTCGCTGGCGATGATCTTCGACACCATATCGTCGCGCGGCTCGGCCATCCGCGCCTGAAACAGCTCGGCGAGATGGCCGAGGATGATCTGTGCCAGCCGGTGCCGCTCTTCGGCGCTCGCGCGGGCGTTGAAGAAGTCGACGACGAGCTGGCGAAATTCGGTGAATTTCTCCATCGGGAAGCCGAATAATTCCATGAAGACCGCAACCGGAAGTTTCGAGGCGATGTCGGCCATGAAATCGCATTCCCCCCGGTCGATCACCGCGCCGAGAAGCTCGTCGGTCCACTCGCTCACGCGCGCTTCGAGCGGCGCGATCGCCTTCGATTCGAAAAAGGGACGAAGCATCTGCCGGTACGGTCGGTGCTCGGGCGGGTCGAGCATTTCGGGGATCATCATCGGCTGGTTCGGATTGGGCGGGATCGAGAGGATGCGGCTCGAGAATTTCTCGGGATGCCGAAGCACCTGCGTCACCGCGGCGCCGGTGTTGCACACCCAGTGGCCGCCGTGCGCGTTGGTCCAGAAGACCGGCGGCGCGGTGGTCTTCAGTTCCCAGTATCGCGCGTGGCAATCGGCAAGCAGGCCGGGGTCAGCGATATAATCGAATTCATGGATCGGCGAACGCGCCGGGGCCTGCGACTCGGTCATTTTTTCTCTCCCGTTGACACAAGTAAACGGTCGTTTACATATGAAGTCAACTAGGGAGCGACAATGGCGACGATAAATTCCGACACGCGGACACGCGACGCCGATCGCACCCGGCAGGCAATCCTTCATGCCGCGCAGCAGATTTTCGCCGAAAAGGGTTTTGCCGAAGCGGGCATTCGCGACATCACGGCGCGGGCGGGGGTCAACCAGTCGCTGGTCAGCCGCTATTTCGGCGGCAAGCTCAAATTGTTCGAAGCCGCGCTCGAGGCGGCGCTCGATCCGCGATTGATGACCGATCTGCCCAAAGAGGATTTCGGCAAGCGGATCGTCGCGCGTTTTGCCGACGAGCGAGCGGGGCGTATCAGCCCGTTGCCCATCATGTTCGGCGCTGCCTCGGACAGCGAGGCGCGAGCCATCGCAGCGCATCTGCTGCGCGACCGCGTGTTCGAGCCGCTCAAGACCTGGTTTGACGGTGAGACCGCGGCGGTCAAGGCGGCGCGCTTCATGATCGTGTCGCTCGGTTTTTTCGCCTATCGCGACCAGCTTCCGCTCGCCGAATTTGCCGGCGCGGTCGATCCGGGCCTGCGCCAATGGCTTGAAACCGAATTTCAGGCGATCGTCGACGAGTAGGACGGACCGCGGCGCCGGTCAGTATCTCGGGAAAAGCTGCGGATTCCGGTCGAGATGGTAGCTGCGCTGATGCGAATTGGGATAGCTTGGCGGCGGCTGGCTCGCGCGGTCGAGCCGTTCGATCTCTTCCGCGGAGAGCGTCCATTCCGCTGCCGCCAGATTGTCGTCGAGTTGCGCGTCGCTTCGGGCGCCGACAAGGATCGACGTCACGCCGGGCCGGGCGCGAACCCAGTTGAGCGCGACCTGTGACGGCGTCGCGCCGTCGTGGTCGGCGGCAATATCGCGGAGCACCGCGACGATCGCCTCGCCGCCGCGCCGGTGATAGGAGCCGATACGGCCCGTCTCGCCGAGCCGCGTTTTTTCCCCGCTGCTTTCCGCCCCGTCGAACTTGCCCGACAGATAGCCTTGTGCGAGCGGACTCCAGACGAGCGCACCGACCCCTTCGCTGACACCGCAGGGCAACAGCTCATTCTCGGCGTCGCGTGCCAGCAGTGAATATTGGATCTGCTGGCCGATGAAGCGCTCTGTTCCCAGGCGGTCTGCCGTCGCCAGCGCCTTCATCAATTGCCAGCCCGCATAGTTGGAACTCCCGACATACCGCACCTTGCCCGCCCGGACGAGATCGCCGAGCGCACGCATCGTTTCCTCGAAGGGAACCAGACCGTCGTGGCAATGGACCTGATAGAGGTCGATCCAGTCCGTCCCCAGCCGCCTCAGACTGGCGTCGCAGGCATCGATGATATGGCGGCGCGAAAGCCCGCGGTCGTGCGAGCCGCGGCCTATCGCGCCGAACAGCTTGGTCGCGACGATCGCCGATGGTCGTTTGTCGCCGAGCGCCTCGCCCAGGATCTTCTCGGACTCGCCGCCCGAATATATGTCTGCCGTGTCGAACAGCGTCACTCCGGCCTCGATGCAGCGATCGACCTGACGCCGTGCACCCGCGATATCGGTCACCCCCATGCCCTTGCCGCTGCCGAAGGTCATCGCGCCGAAGCCCAGAACGGACAATTCGAGGCCGCTGTTGCCGAGAAAGCGTCGTTCCATATCCTAAATGGCCCCTTCGGCGCGCAGCGATGCGATCTGCGCTTCGTCATATCCCAATATTCCGCGCAATATCTCGTCGGCATGCTGGCCGAGCGTCGGCGGCGCGGCGGGCTCGCGCACCGGCGTTTCCGACATGCGGATCGGGTTGACGATCATCGGTAGCCGGTTTCCGTCGGCGTCGGTTACGGTGCGGACGAGGTCGCGGCTCACGATCTGCGGATCGCGGAAGGTCTGGTCGACGGTATAGATGGGCGCGCAGATGATATCGCCCGCGACCAGAGCTTCGTACAAGTCGCCGAGCGCCCAATTCTTCAGGCTTGTCTCGATCTCGATCTCGAGCGCATCCTTGTTGGCGAAACGGATCGCGCGCGTCGCGAAGCGCGGATCGTCGAGGAGGTCGGTGCGATCGATGATCTTGCAGAAGGCTTCGAATTTCGGTTCGGCGCTCGCCTGGATGTTGATCCTGCCGTTGCGGCACGAGTAGGTTTGCGCGGGAGCCGACCCCGATGCCGACGTACCCAGCGGCTGCGGTATCTCGCCGCTCATCAGATAGTCGATCGCGCGGTGCGACATGGTGGCCACCGCAACGTCGAGCAGCGACATGTCGATATATTGCCCTCCGGCACCGACCATTTCGCGTGCCCGCAGCGCTGCCTGGATCGCGTTGGATGCGTAAAGGCCGGTAATCAGGTCGGAGATGATCAGGCCGATCTTGGTCGGCGGCTGATCGGGCTCGCCGGTGATGCTCATCATCCCGCTCATCGCCTGGAACACGCTGTCGGTGCCGGGACGGGGCGCATAGGGGCCAGTCTGGCCGAAACCCGTCACCGAGCAATAGATGATATCGGGATTGATCTCGCGGATCGCTGCATAGTCGAGCCCGTGGCGGGCGAGATCGCCGACCTTGAAATTCTCGACGAAGATATCGCCGACGCGGGCGAGGTCGCGAACCAGCTGCCGGCCACCTGCTTTGGTGAGGTCGACCTCGATCGATTTCTTGTGCCGGTTAGCGCCGATGAAATAGGAGGAGATGGGAAGATCCTCTCCCTCTTCGTCCTTGATGAAGGGCGGGCCGTAATAGCGCATCTCGTCGCCGCGGTCCTTGCGTTCGAGCTTGATGACCTCGGCGCCGAGGTCAGCCAGCATCTGGGTCGCAAAGGGGGCGGCGAAGGTGCGGCCAAGATCGATCACGCGCACGCCCTGGAGGGGAAGGGGGGAAGTCATGATTTTGTCAGTCTCCGGCGGCGTGCATCGCGCGCAGTTTTTTTGATACGAGGCCAAGCATGATCAGCACGAGGGGTGCGAACACGACCGAAACGACGATCAGCGCCATGCCGAGCTGGCCGGGATCGCGCAGCATATAGTCGCTCACGAATGCGGTGAAGGGTGCGCCGATCCCGCTGCCGACGACGGTAACGATAGCGAGGAAAATCGCCGAGACCTGGCCGCGCAGATGCTGCGGGGTGTGAATTTGCAACGCCGATACGGCATAGCCGAGGAAGGGGTAGCAGAGCACATAATAGATGGCGTTGAGGATCAGGAAGATCCACGGATCGCCGCTCCAGAGCGCCACGATGTTGATCGGCACCGCGATCACCACACCCCATATCTGATAGCGCGTGTGGGCGTCGGCGATGCCGCGGCGATAGAGCCAGTCGACGAGCATCGCGCCGCCCACCTGGCCGACGGCGGCCGCGAGGATGTGCTGGATACCCCATGCGAGGCCGACCTTGCCGACGTCCCAGCCGAATTCGCGGACCATGAAGGTCGGCGTCCAGGCGGCATAGGCGTTGGTGATCACGTTGAGCAAGCCGAACCCGAGCGGCAGGCCGACAAAGAGCATCGGATGGCGCTTGAACAACTGGCCGAGCGGGATGCCGTGCGGGCTCGATCCGCTCGCGGCGGCAAGACGGGCTGCTTCGCGGGCGGCCTTGCGATCATATTCGCGGACCATCAACACAAGCGGGGCGAGCAATATGGTGATGCCGCCGACGGCGATGAAAACGAGTTGCCAGGGGCGTATGTTGCCAACGACGGGCAGATGGACCTCGCCCGCCCCCGCCGCGAGATGGACGATCGCGCCGCCGAGCACGACGGCGAGCCCGCCGCCGATCACGGCGCCCAGCGAATAGACTGCGATTGCGGTCGACAGCCTTTCTTTGGGAAATTGCTCTGCGATCAGCGAGTGCGCGGCAGGCGTCAGCGCCGCCTCTCCCATGCCGACTCCCATGCGGCCGAGCATCAGACCCGGAAAGCTGCGTGCCAGACCCGACCCCAAGGTAGCGAAACCCCACAGGGTGACACCCGCCAGCGTAATCCAGCGCCGCGAGAAACGGTCGACCAGCCAGCCCATCTGCAGGCCGCACAGCGCAAAGAACAGACCGAAGGCCGGTCCCATCATAAGGCTGATCTGGAAATCGGTAAGGTCCAGATCGCGTTTGAGCGGCTCGACCATCATGGTGATGATCTGCCGGTCGATGAAGGAGAAAATGTAGAGCAGCAGAAACAGCCAGATCATCGGCCATCCGCGAAGGAAACCCCTCGCGGCTGTGCCGGGTTCGACCGCCGGGCCGCCATCAGCAATGTGCATGATCGTTCCTCGATTACGGCACCGCCAGACGGCGCGCCGGGAAGAAGGCTCCGTCGGGCCGGCTTGCGCCGGACCCCGACGGAGGAGGTGGAGGATCAAAATTCAAAGGAAACCCGTCCGCCGAATGTCCGCGGCCGGCCATAGAGTGCGGAGTCCGCCGTTCCTCCGGCGAGGACGTAGACGGTATAGGTCTCGTCGAGCAGATTCTTGCCCCACAGCGTGAAGGTGAGATTGGGGTTCGCGAGACGGAAGCCGATCTCGCCGTTCACCAGCGTTCTTGCACCTTCGACAATCCGGTTGTCGGCATCGCGATAGCTTTTGCCGGCATGATAGGCATTGGCGGACAGGAGCAGGCTGTTGCCATTGTCCAGTTCATACTCATAGTCGAAGCCGGAATTGACCGAGAAGAGCGGCGTGCGGATGATCTTGTTGCCCGTCGCGTCGAAGGTGATGATGCGATTTCCGCCCGTCGGCAGCGGCTCGTAACCGACCGCATTCTCGAAGTCGGTAAACTCGCCCCAGAGCTTCGAAAAGCCGAGCCGCACGTTGAGGCCGCGTGTCGGGCGGCCGAACAACTCGCCTTCGATGCCATAGATTTCCGCCGCACCCGCATTTTGCAGCGTCGACAGATTGTTGATGCGGATGTTGACCTGCATGTCGGTATAGTCGGTGTAGAAGGCGGCGAAATTGGCGTTGAGCCAGCCTCCGAGCTTGAGCTTGGTGCCCAGTTCATATTGCCAGACATTTTCCGGATTGACCGGGACGGTGCTGAAGGTCGATGCCCCGAACAGCCCGGATTTGAAGCCCTTGCCGGCCTTCGCATAGATATTGGCATCGCTGTTGATGCGATATTGCAGCGTCGCGGAGGGAGTGAAGACTTCCCAGCGATGCTCCGCCTCCAGCGTCGCGCCGCTGATATTATTCTCGATGAAGAAGTCCTTGTGCTCGTTGGTGTAGCGCCCGGCGAGCGTCAGCGAGAGGCTGTCGGTGAAATCATAGGTTCCCTGTGCATAGATGGCGACCGAATCGGTGCCGACGTTCGAGGTGACGTCGCTGGAGCCCGGACCGGCCGGATTGCCGTTGGTGATGACCTGCTGCCGCGTATAGCCCGCATCTTGGTTGAAATAGCTCCCGCCGACGATCCAGTTGAGCCGCCCGGTCTCGCCGGTCAGATAAAGCTCCTGCATGAAGGAACGCGCGAAATAGTCGACCGGCAGGCGCGACCGTTCGATGTTGGTGCTGTCGACGTCGGAATCGATGAACTGCTCGGCATTGTCGTAGGCGCTGATCGAGGTCAGGTCGGCGAAGCCGAGGTCGGCGCGAACGGTCAGCGACGCCGAATCCTGCCTCAGATTGAGCTGCCCGCCCATCCCGGACGTTTCGTTCG
>PNJO01000002.1 GCA_013821905.1 Sphingopyxis sp.
CGCAGTACGATATCGTCGGTCTCGAAATAGGCCTTGAGGAAGGTTTCGAGCGTCCATTTGAGGTGCCCCATATGGATGCCGCGGTCGATGACGAGACCTTCGACCTGGTGGAACATCGGCGTGTGCGTCGCGTCGCTGTCGCTGCGATAGACGCGGCCTGGCGCTATGATGCGGATCGGCGGTTCCTGCGTCATCATCGTGCGGATCTGCACCGGCGAAGTGTGCGTGCGCAGCAGCATCGCGCGGCCTTCGGCATCCTGGTCGGGGAAATAGAAAGTGTCGTGCATCGCCCGCGCCGGATGTGTCTCGGGAATGTTGAGCGCGGTGAAATTGTGCCAGTCGTCCTCGATCTCGGGACCGGTCGCGACCGCGAAGCCCATGTCGGCGAAGATTTCCGCAAGCTCGTCCATCACCTGGCTCACCGGATGGACGCTGCCTTTGGGCGCGGCTTCGGCGGGGAGCGTCATGTCGAGCCGTTCGGCGCCGAGCTTCGCTTCGAGCGCGGCGCCGTCGAGCGCGGCCTTGCGGACGCCAAGCGCCGCGGTCACCGCTTCGCGCAGCCCGTGGATCTGCGGGCCGACCGACTGGCGCTCCTCGGGGGTCAGGCCGCCGAGCGTCTTGAGCAGGCCGGTGACGCTGCCCGTCTTGCCGAGCGCGGCGACACGCAGCGCCTCCAGCGCGTCGCCGTCGGCGGCGGCCTCGATCTCGCTTAGCAGCTGCGCCCGCAGGGCCTGAATGTCGCTCATCGTCACAATCCTGTTCCGGCGCGCACCTTGCCGCCGGCCTTTTTGCCATGGTTTTCCGGATACGGCGGCAGCCCGCCCGCCCGCTGCCCGCGCTTGCACCGAACGCGCGGCGCGGGTCAAGCCTTCTGGCGGTTTCGGGGTCAGGCTTCGGGCTTGTGCAGCGCCTGCATCGCCGCGCCGGCCGCGGCGGCGCGCGCAAAGGCGGCGGCGCCGAGGATCGGTTTCGGCCGTGTGGCATAGTCGCGCGGACTCATCCCCATGAAGCGCTGGAAGTCGCGCGTGAACTGCGCCTGGTCGTAATAATGATAGTCGAGCGTATCGATCCACGCCATCGACGGGTCGAGCATGAAGCGCGCGAGACTGCGCAGGAAGCGCTGGCGCCGGATCAGCAGCTTGGGAGAAAATCCGAACGCGCGCAGGCTCAGCCGCTCGACCGAGCGTTCGGACAGGCCGAGCCGCCCGGCCAGTTCGGCGACGCTGGCGAGGTCGTCGTCGACGAGCGCGGCGTGCGCGGCGAGAATCTCGGGATCGTCGCGCGGGGCGCCCGCGAGATGCGCGACGAAATGATCGTCGATCGTCCGCGCGGCGGCCGCGACGTCGTTGGTCGCACGCAGCCGGTCTAGGAGCGGCGCAAAGGCAGCAAAGGCGGGATGCACCGCGCCGTCGCACAGCCGGTCGGCGAGCTCTTCGGCGGGAAGGGCGAAGAATTTGGCCCAACCCGCCGGCAGGATGCCGATCCCCCACAGGCGCATCGTGCCGGCCGAGAAATAGCTCGCGTGGCTCGTCGGCCCGGTGACGATGAAGCGCGGCGCGTGGGCGGGCTCGGCATCGCCGATCGCCGCCAGCGGCGCCTCGCCATCGACGAAGCGCAGATTCGCCCATTCAGGGTGGAGATAATCCTCGACGCGCGTGCCCGGCGGCGCCTCGATCTCGGTCAGATAGATGGTGCTGGCATAGCGGCGCAGCGCGTCGGACACCGGAAAGAAGCGGGTCAGGACGCGCGCGCGGGCGCTTTCGGCCGGATTTGGTCCAGAATCCGCCATGCCCCATTTTGGGAAAGCGCGCGCAAAAAAACAACAATTTAAGCGGGGTCCGTGTCGGGTTTTTACAATTTTCACGGCCACCGCGCGCGCATATGTCGCGCCAGAGGGAAACTTCGACCGGCCGGCGGCTATCTGCGACCCACGGCATTCGGTTCGGGCGGAGGGGGGCGATGGTTTCACTGGACCATTGTCGAAGCGGCGCGGGACCTATCCTGCGCCGCTTCTTCTTTGTGCCGGCCACGGGCCTGGGCGCCGTCCCCAGAGCAAGTCCGACAACGAAAAAGGGCGGCCCCGTCGGGACCGCCCTTTTGCTTTAGCGATTGCCTTGAGGCTCAGGCGGCCTTGGGCAGCGCCGCCTTCGCCTGCGCGATGATCGCGGTGAAGACACCACCTTCGTTCATCGCGAGGTCGGCCATGACCTTGCGGTCGAGTTCGATGCCGGCGAGCTTCACGCCGTGCATGAACTGCGAATAGGTCAGGCCTTCGGCGCGGACCGCGGCGTTGATGCGCTGGATCCACAGGGCGCGGAAGTTCCGCTTCTTGACCTTGCGATCACGGTAAGCGTACTGGCCGGCCTTTTCGACGGCCTGCTTGGCGATGCGGATCGTATTCTTGCGACGGCCATAATAGCCCTTCGCCTGTTCCAGAATCCGCTTGTGCTTGGCGCGCGTGGTCGTGCCGCGTTTGATACGGGACATGGTCTAGCGCTCCTTACTTCAGGCCATAGGGCGCCCAGAGGCGCACATGGGCCGCATCCGAATCGCTGAGCACGCTGGTGCCGCGGTTGGTGCGGATATATTTCGAATTGTGGCTGATCAGGCGGTGACGCTTGCCGGCGACGCCGTGCTTCACCTTGCCCGAGGCGGTGAATTTGAAGCGCTTCTTCACACCGCTCTTGGTCTTCATCTTGGGCATTTTCGTCTCCTTGTTTAGCGACGATATCGACCGGCCCTGGCAGCCCTTGTCGCCAGGCAGGTCCGCTTGTCTATCGTGCGAAGGGGCGCGCCTAGACGGATTCGCGCCGAAATGCAAGCGTTGCGCGCGTCAAAAGCTGGCGCCGTCGACCTTGTGGATGATGAGGGCCTCGAGGTCGGCGCCGGGGACGCAGCGCAGGTTCACCGCCGCCATTTTCGAGCCGTCGGGCCCGGTCCCGACCGAAAAGCTCTGGCAGCCGCATGTCGTGCAGAATTGATGGTCGATATGATGCTTGTTGAACCTGTAGCTTTCGAGCTTGTCCGCGCCGCCGGTCAGCCGGAACCGGTCGATCGGCACGAAGGCGAGCAGGAAGCCCTTGCGCCGGCAGTGCGAGCAGTTGCAGCTCATCGCCGTCGCCGGAACGTCGCCTTCGACCGTCCAGGTCACCGCGCCGCAGTGGCAGCTGCCTTCGAATGCCATGATCTGCTCCTCTTTGTCAGTGGTGGCAGGCGAGCCCCTCGATCACATCTTCGAGCCGGGCCGGATCGCCGAGCGCGATCACATGGCCCGAGCTGTCGGCGTTGAGCGGGTCGCCGTTCCAGTCGCACATCGTCCCGCCGGCGCCTTCGACGACCGGCACGAGCGCGGCGAAGTCGTGGAGCTTTAGCCCCGCCTCGACCACCAGGTCGATATGCCCGCCGGCGAGCAGGCCATAATTATAGCAGTCGCCGCCGAAGACCATCCGCTTGTGCGCGGTCTTCGCGGCGAGCGCCATGAAATGTTCGCCGTCATGGTCGCTGAAATATTGCGGCCCGGTCGTCGCGAGCACCGCGTCGGCGAGGTTGCGGCAGGTGCGCGTCGCCGCAGGCTGCCCGTTGAACAGCGTCGGCTGCCCCATCGCGCCGACCCAGCGCTCGCCCGAAATCGGCTGGTCGATGATCCCGAGCAACGGCCAGCCGTCCTGGAGCAGCGCGATCAGCGTGCCGAAGATCGGCCGGCCGGCCATGAAGCTTACCGTGCCGTCGATCGGGTCGAGCACCCATTGGCGCGCGGCGTCGGCACGCTCGGCACCATATTCTTCCCCGATGATGCCGTCGCGCGGTGCCTCGGCATCGAGCAGCCGGCGCATCGCCGCCTCGGCGGCGCGGTCGGCCTCGGTCACGGGCGAGGCGTCGGCCTTCGCCTCATGGGAAAAGGCGGCGCGGAAGAGCGGGCGGATCGCCGCGCCGGCGGCGTCGGCGAGGCGGTTGGCGAGGGCAAGGTCCGATGCGAGCGACATGCAACTCCGCTAGCCCAGCCCCGGCCTCGCCGCCAGCCCGCGCGACCCGATCGGCGGCCCCGCGGCAAGGTTTTTATCAGTTTTACAAAGATCATATAAATTGTAAAGTCGCGGCAATGCCGGGCGAATTTCCCCTCGAACCGATCGTCGCGACCTTCGCGCGCTACGGGCTGCGCAAGACATCTATGGAAGATGTCGCCGCGGCGCTCGGCGTGTCGCGCCAGGCGCTCTATCTGCGCCACGGATCGAAGGGCGCGTTGATCGCCTGGGCGACCAAGGGGCTGACCGACAGCTCGCTCGCCGCCGCGCTCGCCAGCATCGAGCAGCCGGGAAAGACGCTGGCCGAACGGTTGACCGACGCGCTCGACGCGTGGGTCGGCCGGCATATGGCGGCGCTGCAGGCCTCGCCGCACGGTGCCGAAATCGCCCCGATGCTCCGGCGCGAGCTCCCCGACGCGGTGCGCGCGGCCGAGCGCCGGCTGGTCGCCGCGATGGCCGATGCGATCCGGCTCAGCGGGCCCGGGTCGGCGGTCGCGCGCGCCGGGAGCGTGGCGCAGGCGCTGTGCTGGACCGCGCGGGGGCTGGTTCATGCGGTGCCCGACCATGCGGGTTTTCGGCGGCAGCTCGACCATATCGTCGGCGCGCTCGTCGCGCGCTGATCAGTCCCGAAAGCGATAGTCCCACTGGCCGGCATTGGCGCCGATGCCCTGGCCGAAGGTGACGAGATTGCCGTCGGGATCGCGCACCCAGAATTCGCGCTGGCCGTAGGGCTGGTTCTTGGGCGGTCCCCAGCGCCCGGCGGGCAGTTCGCGAAGCCGCCCCTCATATTCGGCAAAACGGGCGTCGGCGTCGTGGACGTCGAGATAGATATGCGAACAGCCCGGCGGATTGAGCGCGTCCGCTTCGAGCTGGAGGAGGCGCAGGCCGACCCGCTCGCGCTCGACATAGGCATAGCCGCCTTCGTCGACATGGACGGTGAAGCCGAGCAGGTCGCGGTAGAAGGCCAGCGCAGGCTCCATCGCGGCGACCCCCAGAAAGGGCGTCACCTGGATGAAGGCGGGCTGGCCGGCCACGTCAGTCGAAGAGCGAGGAGACGCTCGTTTCGTCGGCGATGCGCTTGATCGCCTCGCCGAGCAGCGGCGCAACGGTGAGCGCGCGGACCTTGCTGCTGTCGTTCACCGCGTCGGTCGGCTGGATCGAATCGGTGATGACAAGTTCGGTGAGTTCGCTCGCATCGACGCGCGCAACCGCGCCGCCCGACAGCACGCCGTGGGTGCAATAGGCGACGACGCCCTCGGCGCCCGCGGCCTTCAGCGCGGCGGCGGCGTTGCACAGCGTGCCCGCCGAATCGACGATGTCGTCGATCAGGATGCAGAAGCGGCCCTTCACGTCGCCGATGATGTTCATCACCTCCGATTCGCCGGCGCGCTCGCGGCGCTTGTCGACGATCGCCAGCGGCGCGTTGTCGAGGCGCTTGGCGAGCGCGCGCGCGCGCACGACGCCGCCGACGTCGGGCGATACGACCATCAGATTCTTGTCGCCGAAGCGCGCCTGGATGTCGGCGCTCATCACCGGCGCGGCATAGAGATTGTCGGTCGGGATGTCGAAGAAGCCCTGGATCTGTCCCGCGTGCAGGTCGATCGCAAGCACGCGGTCGGCGCCCGAGGTCGTGATGAGGTTCGCGACGAGCTTGGCCGAGATCGGGGTGCGCGGGCCGGGCTTCCGGTCCTGCCGGGCGTAGCCGAAATAGGGCACGACCGCGGTGATGCGCTTCGCCGAGGCGCGGCGCAGCGCGTCGGTGATGATCAGCAGTTCCATCAGATTGTCGTTCGCGGGGAAGTTGGTCGGCTGGACGACGAACACATCCTGGCCGCGGACATTCTCGTGGATCTCGACAAAGACCTCTTCGTCGGCGAAGCGGCGGACGCTGGTGTCGGTCAGCGGCAGCTCGAGATAATCGGCGATCGCGCGGGCCAGCGGCAGGTTGCTGTTGCCGGAGATGAGTTTCATGGGGTGCAAGGCCCTTTCGCGCGGTTGGGATTGCGCGCCCCCTTAGCCAGCGCGGGCGCGGAGGGGAAGGGGTTAAAGCCACCTCTTTCGCCGGGGGTCGCATCGGGTCACCAATGATCATTTTTCCGTCATCCCCGCGAAGGCGGGAATCTCGCTTTTTCCTTTGCCGTCGCCAAGCGGGATCCCCGCCTTCGCGGGGATGACGAACGAAGGGGCAGACGGGGGCTGTTCCACCCGCCAGTGGACGATCGCGGTCGGCTGTTGAAATCGGGGCGGCAGCGCCTAAACCGCTCGCATGACCGAAGCGCTCTCCATCGTCCTGTCGCAGATGACCCAGGCGGTCGGCGACCTCGCCGCCAATGCCGACGCGATGCGCGCCGTGCGGGCGCGGCACATGGACGCCGACCTGATCCTCTATCCCGAATTCCAGCTGATCGGCTATCCGCCCGAGGATCTGGTGCTGAAGCCTGCGCTCGCGACACGCGCCGCCAGGCTGCTTGCGGAGCTTGCCGCCGAGACCGCCGATGGCGGCCCCGCGATGCTGGTCGGATCGGTCGAGCGGGCCGAGAACGAAAATGGGGGAGCGGACCTTTACAATATCGTCGCGCTGCTCGACGGGGGCAAAATCGTCGCGACGCGCAGGAAGCACGAACTTCCCAATTATGGCACCTTCGACGAAAAGCGCATTTTCGTCCCCGGCCCGCTCCCCGACATCGTCGAGTGGCGCGGGGTGAAGCTCGGCCTGCCGATCTGCGAGGACGGCTGGCTGCCGCAGGTGAGCGCGCATCTCGCCGCGCAGGGAGCCGAGCTGCTGATTTCGGTCAACGGCAGTCCCTATGAAATCGACAAGGACGAACGCCGTCTGACGCAGGTCTTCGCCAGCCGGGTCGCCGAAACCGGATTGCCGCTCGTCTTCCTCAACCGCATCGGCGGGCAAGACGAGCTGGTGTTCGACGGCTGCTCCTTCGTGCTCAACGGCGACGGGTCGACCGCGCACCGGCTAACCGACTGGGAGGCGGAGGAGCGCGTGACGCGCTGGACGAAGGGCCCGGGCACTGGAGAGGGCGGCGGCTGGACCTGCGAAGCCGGTGCGATCGCCGAATGGGAGGCGCACCCGGCCGACATCTACAGCGCGATGATCCTGAGCTTGCGCGATTATGTCGAGCGCAATCGCTTCCCCGGCGTGGTGCTCGGTCTGTCGGGCGGGATCGATTCGGCGATTTGCGCAGCGATCGCCGCCGACGCGCTGGGGCCGGACAAGGTGTGGTGCGTGATGCTGCCGAGCCGTTTCACCAGCCAGGAAAGCCTCGACGACGCGCGTGGTTGCGCGGAGATGATCGGTTGCCGCCTCGACACTATCCCGATCGTCCCCGCGGTCGAGGCGTTCGACCTCATGCTCGCGGACAGTTTTGCCGACCGGAACGTCGATACGACCGAGGAGAATGTCCAGTCGCGCATCCGCGGCGTGACCTTGATGGCGCTCAGCAACAAGTTCGGGCCGATGCTGCTGACGACGGGGAACAAGAGCGAGATGAGCGTCGGCTATGCGACCATCTATGGCGACATGGCGGGCGGCTATAATCCGCTGAAGGACGCGTACAAGATGACGGTGTTTGCGGTCGCGAAGTGGCGCAACGAAAATGTGCCGCGGCTGTCGCGCAACCCGGTCTTTCCGGTCATGCCCGATCGCATCATCACCAAGCCGCCGAGCGCAGAGCTGCGGCCCGACCAGAAGGACGAGGACAGCCTGCCGCCCTATGCGGACCTCGATCGTATGCTCCATATGCTCGTCGAGGAGGAAGCGAGCGTCGACGATGTCGTCGCACGCTATGGCTTCGATCGCGACGCGGTGGTGCGGATCGAACGACTGCTGGCGATCGCCGAATATAAACGCCGCCAGGCGCCGCCGGGGGTCAAATTGTCGACGCGCAATTTCGGACGCGACCGGCGCTATCCGATCACGCACGGCTTTCGGACGGCCTGACTCGCATCGGACGCGAAAAGGACTATAGGCGCGCCCATGACCGTCGTTACCCGTTTTGCTCCCTCGCCGACCGGCAGCCTTCATGTCGGCAATGTCCGCACCGCGATCCACAACTGGATGTGGGCGCGCAAGGCTGGCGGGCGCTTCCTGTTGCGCATCGACGACACCGATCTCGAACGCTCCAAAGAGGAATATGTGGGCGGCATCCGGGCCGATCTCGCGTGGCTGGGGCTCGATGTGGACGGCGAGGAGCGTCAGTCGGCGCGCTTCGCGCTCTATGAGGCCGAGTTCGCGAAATTGAAGGCGGCGGGGCGCGTCTATGCCTGTTACGAGGCGCCCGAGGAGCTCGATATCCGCCGCAAGGTTCTGCTCTCGCGCGGACTGCCGCCGGTGTACGAGCGCAAGCCCGAGGGCGCGCCGGTGCCCGAGGGCGTCGCGCCGCACTGGCGCTTCCGGCTCGACCATGACGCCGCGATCGAATGGACCGACATGATCCGCGGGCCGCAGCATTTCGAGCCGAAGACGATGTCCGACCCCGTCGTGCGCCGCGCCGACGGCAGCTGGCTCTATCTGCTGCCGAGCGTGATCGACGATATCGACATGGGGATTACCCATGTTGTGCGCGGCGAGGACCATGTGTCGAACACCGCGGCGCAGATCCAGATGTTCGAGGCGCTCGGGGCCGGGCCGCCGGCGTTCGCGCACGAGGCTTTGCTCGTCGGAACCGAGGGCAAATTGTCGAAGCGGCTGGGATCGCTCGGCATGGCGGCGTTGCGCGAGGAAGGGATCGAGCCGGTCGCGCTCGTCGCGCTGCTCGCGCGGCTCGGGACGAGCGATCCGGTCGAGCCGGTGACCGATACCGCGCCGCTGATCGAGAGCATCGACTTCGCGCGTTTCGGCCGTGCCCCCGCGCGCTTCGACGAGGGCGAGCTGGCGCTGCTCAACCAGAAGATATTGCACCACACCGCCCATGCCGCGGTCGCGGCCCGCCTGCCCGCGGCGATCGACGAAGCGCGCTGGAACGCGATCCGCCCGAATCTGATGACCGTTGCCGGAGCGGCCGAATGGGTGCCGGTGTTCGACGGACCCTTTGCGCCGCCCCCGGCCGACGCGGGCGACCGCGCGGTGCTCGCCGCCGCCGCCGCCGCCGCGCCCGGCATCGACTGGTCGGCCGACCCGTGGCACGCGCTCACGGGCGCGGTGAAGGCGGCGACCGGCGCAAAGGGGCGCGCACTCTTCCTGCCGCTGCGCCGTGCGCTGACGGGGCGCGACCATGGCCCCGACATGGGCGAGCTGCTGCCGCTGATCGCGAAGGATCAGGCGATCGCGCGGCTTGCCGCGGCGTGATGCGGTCCCCGGCGCAGGCCGGGGCTCCAATTGCCGACCGGATCGCTTGACAACCATAGTTATGTTATAATATCTCCTAGGCCTGACTTGGCCGATAGCAGTGGTCAAATCGCTGCGGGGCCGGGTCGAATTGGCAAGGAGAGAGGCCATGACCCTGATTCCCTTGATTTCGGCCATCGTCGTGGCGCCCGAAACGGCGACCGCGCCCGGCGGCGGGCCGGTGCTGCGGCGCAGCAGCTATGACGGCGGCGGCGGGCATCGCCCGCTTGCGGCGGCGCTGGCGATCGGTCTGCCCGCCGCGCTCGTCGTCGCGGTAGCGCTGTCGCCCATGATCATCGACACGCCGCCAAGGGTGATTCCCGAAGAATGGGAGTCGTTTCCGCTGCCCAAGCCGAAGCCGCCCGAACGGCAGCCCGACGCCAAGCCGCAGGAAAGGACAACCGAAACCACCCCCACCACGACCGAATCGCCGCTGCCGCCGCTGGGTCAGGACCCGCCGACCGGCCGGACCGACGGGCCTCCCGTTCCGCCTTCTGGCACCGGAACCGGCCCGACCGTCATCGTCGAGCCCGCGCCTCCGCCGCCGCTGGTTCTCGCCGAACTCGACAAGCGCTTCCTCGACGATTTCCAGCCCGACTATCCGATGCGCGAACAGCGTGGCGAGATAGAAGGCATCGCGAAAGTACGCGTGCTGATCGGTACCGACGGACGGGTGAAGCAGGTCGAACTGGTCAGCACCGACAGCCCCGGCTTTTTCGAGCAGACGAAACGGCGCGCGCTTTCCAAATGGCGCTTCAAGCCCGCGACGCGCGGCGGCGTTGCCGAGGAAAGCTGGAAGGTGATGACCGTCCGTTTCGAGATCAAGAACGCCTGAACACCAACCCAGGCCCCTCCGGGACGGGCGGCCGGCGTGCCGTCCGTCCTTCCTTTTGCTTGACAGAAGGGCCGAATCCCGCCAAAGGCGCCCGGATATTGGGGGCGGCGCCTCGTGCGCGGCCCTCTATGTTTTTTCACACCAACGTCGGGGCCCCTAGTCCCGCCGCATCCATCGGGCCTCCGGCGGATGTGCAGTTTATTCGAGGAACAGGGCCATGGCCAAGCCGACGACCGTCAAGATCAAGCTGGTGAGCACCGCCGACACGGGCTTTTTCTATGTCACCAAGAAGAACCCGCGCACGATGACCGAAAAGATGTCGGTCAAGAAGTACGACCCGCGCGCGCGCAAGCATGTCGAGTTCAAGGAAGCCAAGATCAAGTGACGCATTTCCCCATGCGCCGAAAGCGCGTGGGTCGGAAATGCGTCATCCCGGCGAAGCCCGGGATTCAGGCGATCCAGAAGGGCGGCCGCGTGCCGCCCTTTTTCGTGCGCGACCGAATGGCCGCTTTGTGATGGGGACTGACCTGCGCCTTTTTTGTCATCCCCGCTAAGGCGGGGATCCAGCTTGACGATGGCGAAGGAAAAAGCAGGATTCCCGCCTTCGCGGGAATGACGGGAAGCGGTCGTTGGCTGTCCTTGCGCGGTCCCCGGCGAAAGCCGGGGTCCATGAAGGGAAGGCCGTGCTCGTCATCTGGGCCCCGGCTTTCGCCGGGGATCACCAACGGATGTTACCGGCTACTTCCGGCCGCTAGCCGCGGCTCAGGCAAACGCCCCCACGCTCTCGATGAACTTGATCACCGAAATCGGTTTCGACACATAGGCTTCCGCGCCCGCCGCCTTGATCTGCTCCTCGTCGCCCTTGCCGGCATAGGCGGTCACCGCCATGATCGGCACAGCGCGCAAGGTCAGGTCGGCCTTCATCTGCCCGATCAGTTCGAGCCCCGATACATGCGGCAGCTGGATATCCATGATGATCAGGTCGGGCGAAATTTCGCGCGCCTTCGCCAGCGCATCGCGCCCGTCGCGCACCGGATGCGCGCGATAGCCGTGGGCGTTGAGCAGGTCGCAGAACAGGCGCAGGTTGAGCTCGTTATCCTCGACGACCAGGATGGTCTTGCCCATGTGCGTTCCGTTCCCCACCTTGCGCCCGCGGCCGGTTTAGGCGAAACGGCCGCGTGACACAATTGCCTCGCGGCGAAGGGATAACCGGTCTTGCATGAGGGTGACGAGGCGCTGGCGCTGCATGCGCTCGGCTGGATCTTGAGCGACGAGCCGCGCGCCGAACGGCTGCTCGGCATGACCGGGCTCGACCCCGACGGGCTGCGCGCCTCGCTCGGCGAACGCGCGACGCTCGCCGCGATCCTGTCGTTCCTGACCGCGCACGAGGCCGACCTGGTCGCCTGCGCGGGAGCGCTCGACATTCCGCCCGACCATCTCGCCGCCGCGGCGCGCCGCCTCGAAGGCCATGAAAGGATTGCTCCATGACCCGTCCCCTCGTCATCACCGATTGCGACGAGGTGCTGATGCACATGGTCGTCCCCTTCGCGCAGTGGGTCGATGAGGAACATGGCGTGCTCTTTCGCATGGAGGATGCGAGCTTTGCCGGCGCGCTCAAGCGCAAGGAATGCGGCACGCCGCTGGAGGCGGCCGAGGTCTGGCCGCTGCTCGACGGCTTTTTCCGCACCGAGATGGGGCGGCAGACCGAGATTCCGGGCGCGATCGCCGCGATGGCGGCGATATCGGACCATGCCGATATCGTCGTACTCACCAATGTCGGTCCCGATCATCAGGCGTCGCGCGCGGCGCAGCTTGCGGCGCTCGGGCTCCACGCGCCGGTGATCGGCAGCCGCGGCGGCAAGGGCGAACCGGTGCGCGCGCTGGTCGAAGAGCGCCGGCCTTCGGTCGCCATCTTCATCGACGATCTGCCCAATCATCATCATTCGGTGGCGCTGGAGGCGCCGGGGGTATGGCGGCTCCATTTCGTCGGCGAGCCCGCGATCGCCGACAAGGTCCGCCCTGCCAGATATGCCCATGCGCGAATCGACGATTGGAAGGCGGCGCAGGACTGGATATTGGCGCGGCTCACCGAAAACATCCCCGCCCCGGCCCCCGAACTCGCATAAAGGAACCCCCCATGTCCGACGTCACCGCCAAACTCGTCGCCCTCGGCCTCGACCTGCCCAAGCCCGCCGCGCCCGTCGCCGCCTATGTGCCCGTCGTCGAGCAGGGCGGTCTGCTCTATGTCAGCGGCCAGCTGCCGTTCCGCGACGGCCAGGTGGTCACCGGCCGTCTCGGCGAGGATATGGATATCGCCGGCGGTCAGGACGCCGCGCAGCGCGTCGCGCTGATGCTTGTCGCGCAGATCGGGCAGGCGCTCGGCGGCGACTGGTCGCGCGTCGAGCGCGTCTTGAAGCTTGGCGTGTTCGTCAACAGCGCACCCGGGTTCACCGATCAGGCGAAGGTCGCCAATGGCGCGTCGGAGCTCTTCGAAACCCTGTTCGGCGAAGCAGGCCGCCACGCGCGCGCCGCAGTCGGCGTCGCGGTGCTGCCGCTCGGCGCGGCGGTCGAGGCCGACGCGATCGTCGCGGTGAAACCCGCCTAGGGACGCCCGTGGCCGAAGCCGATCCGCCCGCGCGCACCATCTCGCTCGGTACCGGCGTCGCCGATATCGATGCGGCGGCGTGGGATGCGCTGGCGGGCGGCGGCAACCCTTTTGTCGGCCACGCCTTCCTGTCGCTGCTCGAGCAATCGGGCAGCGTCGGGCCGGGCACCGGCTGGCAGGCGGCGCCCCTGCTGGTCGAGGACGACGGCGGGCGGCTTGTCGCCGCCGCGCCCGCCTATCTGAAATCGCACAGCCAGGGCGAATATGTCTTCGACCATGCCTGGGCCGATGCCTGGGCGCGCGCGGGCGGCGATTATTATCCGAAGCTGCAGATCGCGGCGCCTTTCACGCCGGTTCCGGGGCCGCGCCTGCTGGCGCACGGCGATGCGGATGCGACGCTGCTGATCCGCGCCGCCGAGGCGGTGGTGCGGCAGAACGGCCTGTCGTCGGCCCATGCGACCTTCGTCGCGCCCGAACAGATGCCGTTGTTCGAGGCGGCGGGCTGGCTCGTCCGCCGCGACATCCAGTTCCATTTCGCGAACACGGGCTATCGCAGCTTCGACGATTTCCTGGCCACGCTGAACTCGCAGAAACGCAGGCAGCTTCGCAAGGAACGGCAGCGCGCGGTCGAGGGGCTGCGGATCGCCGAACTGACCGGCGATGCAATCCGCCCCGAACATTGGGACGCGATGTGGCTTTTCTATCAGGACACGGGCGCGCGCAAATGGGGGCATCCCTATCTGACGCGCGAGTCTTTCGACCTGATGGGTCAGCATATGGCCGACCATGTCATCCTGCTGATCGCCTATGACGGCGAAGAGCGGCCGGTTGCGGGTGCGATGCACTTTCTCGGCGCCGATACGCTCTATGGCCGTTACTGGGGATGTCTTGCCGAGATTCCCTATCTGCACTTCGAGCTCTGCTATTACCGCGCGATCGACATCGCGATCGAACGCGGGCTCGCGCGTGTCGAGGCGGGCGCGCAGGGCGGCCACAAGCTCGCGCGCGGCTATGGCCCGGTCGCGACCTGGTCGGCGCATTTCATCGCCGATCCGGGGTTTCGCCGGGCGGTCGCGGACTATCTCGAACAGGAGCGCCGCGCCGAAGAGAGCGAGATGGAGTGGCTGGAAGGGCACACGCCCTTCAAGCGGAAGGGCTGACGCTTCCCCTTCGTCACCCCGGACTTGATCCGGGGCCCAGCTTCATCTGCCGGATGGATGCCGGATCAAGTCCGGCATGACGAGAGAGGGATTCTGGAAGCTCAGGCGGCGAAGCGGCGCGCCGCCGGACGGCGGGCGGTCTCGTCGAGCCAGGCGCGCGCCTGGCGCTGCGCTTCGGCGATTTCGTCGCGGGTCATTTCGTCGGACAGGTCGGCGCGGCATTGCTGGCCTTCCCGGTTGCCGCCGAGCGCCGCGAGGTTGAACCATTTATGCGCCTGGATCAGATCGACATCGACACCGCCGGTCCCGGTGGAAAAGGCGATGCCCAGATCGAAATAGGCATTGGCGTCGCCGCGTGCTGCATCGAGCAGCCGGCTTTCGATCAGATATTGGGCAGACTTCAGACTGTTAGCCATGATAACCCCCTTTGCCTCCACCCCACATGGAGACCTCGGCCCCCAAATTTGCGGTTTATGGTCAACAAAGCGTTAACGATGATCCGACTTTTTTGTGGACATCGCACAAAATGCCCGAAAATCCATCGTTTCCGGGGTTAATCAGCCCACCGGCCAATTGTCGATCAGGCGCGTTTTCCCGATCCGTGCCGCGGCGAGCAGGCGCGCGGGCTTGCGAAATTCCGTCAGTCTTTCGAGGCTTTCGGCATCGGCGAGCGCGACATAGTCGACGCTGTCGAAGCCGCCCTTGACGATCGCGGCCTCGGCCTTGGCAAGCGTCTCGGCGACGTCGGCTCCGCCGGCGATCGCCTTCGCCGCGGCCTGCAGCGTCTTCGGGAAAGCGGCGGCGGCGGCGCGCTGGTCTTTCGACAGATAGGCGTTGCGCGACGACAGCGCGAGCCCGTCGTCATCGCGCGCGATCGGCGCGCCGAAAATATCGAGCGCGAAGTCGAGGTCGCGCGTCATGCGGCGGATGATCGCGAGCTGCTGCCAGTCCTTCTCGCCGAAAATCGCGACGTCGGGGCGGACCTGGTTGAACAATTTGGCGACGACGGTCGCGACCCCGTCGAAATGGCCGGGCCGCGCGGCGCCGCAATAATCGGCGCCGAGCTCGGCAACCTCGATATGCGTGCGGTGGCCGCCCGGATACATGACCGCGACGTCGGGCGCCCAGAGCAGGGCGACGCCCTCCTCGACGAGCAGGGCGGCATCGCGCGCCTCGTCGCGCGGATAGGCGGCGAAATCCTCGTTCGGGCCGAACTGGGTCGGGTTGACGAAGATCGACACGACGACATGGTCGGCGACGCGGCGCGCCATGCGGACAAGCGACAGGTGGCCGTCGTGAAGCGCGCCCATCGTGGGCACCAGCGCGACGCTCCGGCCGCCCTGCTTCAGTGCCGTAACGGCACGGTGCAGCATCGCGATGTCACGGATGATTTGCACGCTCGCCCGCCCTCCGATATTGGCGGCGCAAAGGCACCACCCATGCGGCTCCCATGCGCCGCCAACAGGAAAATCGCAACGCCCATGACGACTCACGCGTCGACGCCCGCACCGCATCGTATCATCTTTGCCAATGAAAAGGGCGGGACGGGCAAATCGACCTGCGCCGTGCATTTCGCGGTGGCGCTGGCGAGCCAGGGCTGGCGTGTCGCGGGGATCGACCTCGACCCCCGCCAGCGCACCTTTCACCGCTATCTCGAAAATCGCGTGAACACTGCGAAACGCCGCGGCATCGAGCTGCCGACACCGCAGTTCGAGGTGTTCGAGGGTTCGACGATCGAGGAGCTCGACGCGCAGGTGGCAAGGCTTTCCGAAGGCGCGGACTATTTCGTCGCCGACACGCCCGGCCGCGACGATGTCTTCGCGCGCCACCTCGCAACCAGCGCCGACACGCTCGTCACCCCGATCAACGACAGCTTCATCGATTTCGACCTGATCGGTCAGGTCGATCCCGAGACCTTCCAGGTCACCCGTCCCAGCTTCTATTCGGAGCTGATCTGGGACACGCGCAAGGCGCGCGCCAAGACCGACGGGCGCACGATCGACTGGATCATCCTCCGCAACCGTCTCCAGCATGTCGATGCACACAATATGCGCCGCGTCGGCGAGGCGCTGACCCAGTTGTCGCGCCGCGTCGGCTTTCGTGTCATCCCGGGGCTCGGCGAGCGCGTCATCTATCGCGAGCTCTTCCCCGCCGGCCTCACCTTGCTCGACAAGGCGCATCTCGGCGGCATGGGCATCGGCCATGTCGTCGCGCGGCAGGAATTGCGCGAGGCGATGGGCGGGCTGAACCTGCCCGCGCGCGAGCGGCTGCACCCCGACGGCGACCTGTTCGCCGCCGCCTGACGATCCTCCCCGCCCCAAAGGACCCAAAGATGACCCATGTCTTTCATCCGACGATGCTGCGCGAATATGACATTCGCGGCGTCGTCGGCGACACGCTGTCGGACAAGGACGCCTATGCGATCGGGCGCAGCTTTGCGACGCTGATCGCGCGCGACGGCGGCAAGCGGGTGGCGGTCGGCTATGACGGGCGGCTGTCGTCGCCGATGCTCGCCGACGCGCTGATCGCGGGGATCAACGACGCAGGCGTCGATGCGCTCAATGTCGGGCTCGGGCCGACGCCGATGCTCTACTACGCAGCCTCAACCGAGGATGTGGACGGCGGCATACAGATAACCGGCAGCCACAATCCCCCCGACTATAATGGTTTCAAGATGGTGTTCCGGGGCCGCCCCTTCTTCGGCGCCGACATTCAGCGGATCGGCGAACTGGCCGCCGCGGGCGACTGGGAGAGCGGCAAAGGCGCGTCGCAGAGCATCGATATCGTCGATGCCTATGTCGACCGGCTGGTCGAGGGCTTCGCCGGCGGCGCCTTCCGCATCGGCTGGGACGCCGGCAACGGCGCCGCGGGCACCGTCATCGAGAAACTCACCGCGCGCCTTCCCGGCGAGCATCACCTTCTGTTTACCGATATCGACGGCCATTTCCCGAACCACCATCCCGACCCGACCGAGGAAAAGAATCTGGCGGACCTCAGGAAACTCGTCGCGGAGAAGAGCCTCGATTTCGGCGTCGCTTTCGATGGAGACGGCGACCGCATCGGCGCGATCGACGGTCAGGGCCGGGTGATCTGGGGCGACCAGCTGTTGCAGATTTATGCCGCCGCGGTGCTGAAGGAACGGCCGGGCGCGACGGTGATCGCCGATGTGAAGGCGAGCCAGGCGCTGTTCGACCGCGTCGCCGAACTCGGCGGCCAGCCGCTGATGTGGAAGACCGGCCACAGCTTGATCAAGGCCAAGATGAAGGAAACCGGCAGTCCTTTGGCCGGCGAGATGAGCGGGCATATCTTCTTCGCCGACACCTATTATGGCTATGACGACGCGCCCTACGCCGCGGTGCGGCTGATCGAGGCGGCGACGAAGCTCGGCAAGAGCGTCACGGCGCTGCGCGGCGACATGGCGCCGATGGTCAACACGCCCGAAATGCGCTTCCAGGTCGACGAGACGCGCAAATTCGCCGTTGTGGATGAAGTTCTGGAACGTCTCGCGGCCGCGGGCGCGCGGGTTGACCGCACCGACGGCGCGCGCGTGCTGACCGACGACGGCTGGTGGCTGCTCCGTGCCTCGAACACGCAGGACGTGCTCGTCGCGCGCGCCGAGGCGAAGGACGAGGCTGCTCTGGCGCGTCTGCTCGCCGCGATCGACGAACAGCTCGCCCTGTCGGGGCTCGTCCGGGGTCCGCAGGCGGGGCATTGATCGCCGCCCGCCCGCGATATTGCATCCATACCCTGCAAAAATCTTGCCAGATTGACGTTCGCCGCGTCGCTGGGGTAACGCCGCCCGTGGGGGATAGAACGGAACCGACCAGCATATGACCGACGAATCCACTGTGGAAACGCTTGCCGAGAGCGATCATGGCGTCGCCGAGCACAAGGCGCACGTCCGCGAGGACGCGGCGGCGGGCAACGGGCTCGCGGTCGTGTCGATCGCCAAAAGCTATGACAAGCGTGTCGTTCTTTCCGACGTTTCGCTGTCGGTCGGCAAGGGCGAGGTCGTCGGGCTGCTCGGCCCCAACGGCGCGGGCAAGACGACCTGCTTCTATTCGATCATGGGGCTGGTGAAGCCCGATGCCGGACGCATCATGCTCGACGGTTCGGACATCACCGCGCTGCCCATGTACCGCCGCTCGATCCTCGGGCTCGGCTATCTGCCGCAGGAGACCTCGATCTTTCGCGGCATGACGGTCGAGCAGAATATCAGCGCGGTGCTCGAACTTGCCGAACCCGACAAGGTGTCGCGCGAACGGCGGCTCGAGGAATTGCTCGACGAATTCGGCCTCACCCGCCTCCGCGATGCCGCCGCGATGGCGCTGTCGGGCGGCGAACGCCGCCGCGCCGAAATCGCCCGCGCACTCGCCGCCAACCCCTCGATCATCCTGCTCGACGAACCCTTTGCGGGCATCGATCCCTTGTCGATCAGCGACATCCGCGACCTCGTCGCCGACCTCAAGACGCGCGGCATCGGCGTGCTGATCACCGACCATAATGTGCGCGAGACGCTCGACCTCGTCGACCGCGCGTGCATCATCTACGATGGCAAGGTGCTGCTTGCCGGCTCCCCGGCCGAACTCGTCGCCGACCCCGAGGTGCGTCGCCTCTACCTCGGCGAGGGTTTCTCCCTGTGATCGACTAGCCGCCGGTGGCGTTGGGTCCGCGCCTCGATCTCCGCCAGTCGCAATCGCTGGTGATGACGCCGCAGCTGCAGCAGGCCATCAAGCTGCTGGCGCTGTCGAACCTCGAACTTGAAGCCTATCTGGCCGAGGCGCTGGAGGGCAATCCGTTGCTCGAGACGGCGTCGGCCGACGGCGAGGGCGGCGCGGGCGATGCCGAGGGCGAGCGTGGCGACGATCTGCCCGTTGCCGAGGCGGCTTCGCTCGACGCCGACCAGGCGCTCGCATCGGACAGCGGCACGCGCGACGACCTCGACGTCGATCTCGCCGAGGAACGGTTTCACCACGACAGCGCGAGCGACTGCGTCGGCCTGTCGGGTTCGGGCGAGGATGTCGATTTCGACAGCTTCGCCGGCGCCGAGGGCACGCTCCACGACCATCTGCTCGCGCAGGTCGGCGAGCGTTTCGGCGGTGTCGAGGCGATCGTCGCGGGCCAGCTCGTCGCGCTGATCGACGAGACCGGCTACCTGCGCGCCGATCTTGCCGAACTCGCCGCGCAACTCGGCGTCCCGCTCGCGCTGGTCGAGGCGGTGCTGGCGGGCATCCAGACCTTTGACCCCTCGGGCGTCGGCGCGCGCGACCTTGCCGAATGCATCGCGATCCAGGCGCGCGAGGCCGACCGTTACGACCCCGCGATGGCGACGATGATCGCGCATCTCGACCTCGTCGCGAGAGGTGCCTTCCCGCAGCTCAAGCGCATCTGCGGCGTCGACGACGAGGATCTCGCCGACATGATCCGCGAACTGCGCGGCTATGACCCGCGGCCGGGGCTCCGATTCGGCGGCGAAGGCGCGCCCGCGGTCGTGCCCGACCTCTATATCCGCCAGACCGCGAAGGGCTGGGCGGTCGAGGTGAACAGCGGGACCTTGCCGCGCCTGCTCGTCAACCGCCGTTATTATGCCGAACTCGCGCAGGGCGCGGCGGCGAAGAGCAAGGCGTGGCTGTCCGAACAGCTTGCCGGCGCCAACTGGCTGGTGCGCGCGCTCGACCAGCGCCAGCGCACGATCGTCAAGGTCGCGAGCGAGATCGTGAAGCAGCAGGAAGGCTTTTTCCTCCACGGCGTCGCGCATATGCGCCCGCTGACGCTACGCCAGGTCGCCGAGGAGATCGGTATGCACGAATCGACCGTGAGCCGCGTCACGAGCAACAAATATCTGAGCTGCGCGCGCGGACTGTTCGAGCTCAAATATTTCTTTTCGAGCGGGATTTCGGCGACCGAAGGCGAGGGCGCGGTGTCGGCCGAGGCGGTGAAGAGCCGGATCAAGGCGCTGATCGACGCCGAGGATGCCAAGGCGATTCTCTCCGACGAAACGATCGCGCAGAAGCTCGCGGCCGAGGGGCACGACATCGCGCGGCGCACCGTGGTCAAATATCGCGAGGCGATGGGCTACGGCTCGTCGGTGCAGCGGCGCCGGCAAAAGGCGCTCGCGGGTTAGGATCGGCTGCCATTCGGCCCATGCCGGCCTGCAAACGGCGGCTTCTCGCGCTTCCGGTGCTCACGTACCAAAGTACGCTGCGCTCCGGGTCACGAGAATCCACCATTTTCGGCTCGGCCTGAGCCGAATGGCAACCGATCCTAGGAAATCTGGCGACTTTTGCCTTGGAGGCAGTTGACTTTTTAGCCCCTTCCCCATAGTTGCGCCGCTTCGCGTCAACACGCCAAGATTTACGGACAGAGATCATGAAGATTCGCAACAGCCTGAAGTCGCTGAAGGACCGCCACCGGGATAACCGCGTTATCCGTCGTCGTGGCCGTACCTATGTGATCAACAAGACCAACCGCCGCTTCAAGGCGCGCCAGGGCTAATGGCCCTGCCGGGGCGTTTTCCGCCCCGCGCGCATTTGCGAAGTCAGCGTAACGCCGTCGGATGCTTCCGGCGGCGCTTTCGCGTGTTCAGAGCAGCCATGATTCGCCAGAGCGTGATTTTCGACGTCGGCCGCGTCCTCTTCGACTGGGACCTGCGCTATCTGTTCGCCAAGCTGATCGCCGACCGGGACGAGCTCGAATGGTTCGTGACCCACGTCGTGACGCCGCAGTGGCATTTCCAGCATGACGCGGGGCGCCCGCTGGCCGAGATGCTGCCCGAGCTGAAAGCCGAGTTTCCGGGGCGCGAGGCGCTGATCGACGCCTATGCCGCGCGCTTCAACGAGACGATCCCCGGGCCGATGCCCGGCAGCCTCGAACTCGTCGAACGGCTCGACGCCGCGGGCGTGCCGCTGTTCGCGATTACCAATTTCGGCCACGAATTCTGGGAAGGTTTCCGCCCGACCCAACCGATCTTCGACCGCTTCCGCGATATCATCGTCTCGGGTACCGAAAAGCTGATGAAGCCCGATCCCGCGATCTACCGCCTCGCGATCGAGCGATTCGGCATTGACCCCGCGGGCGCACTCTTCATCGACGACGTTGCTGCCAATGTCGCGGGCGCCGAATCGGTCGGGATCGCGGGGCATCGGTTCGTCGACTCGGCGACGCTGGAGCGGGAACTGGTCGCGACGGGCTATCTGGCGAACTTGGCTTAGCGCATCAGCTTTCGCAGCGACTCGATCCAGTCACGTGAATACTCTTCCTGCGTCGCTACCGATGCCGGAATGATATCCGGCCCCTCCTCGAAAATTCCGACGAGTTCCGTGGCTTGAGCACCGGTTTCAATCTTATAGGCCTTCAAACCCCGGCCCATGTCTCGCGACATGGCGGAAGGCCAAACCTTCAGGCTCGCACCATAGCAGAAAGGGATGAGGCCCTTTGGTTCCAAAAACCGTTTGCGGATTCTTTGGAACGCCGAAAAATAGTCGGGTGCGTCGGCATGGTGGGTTTCGTTCCGCACGGTGCATGTCAGTCGGCAACTGTCGCCATCGCCGCCTTGGACAATCAGTATCTGCTCATCGTCTTCGCCGCCGATCACATAAAGCGCATGCTGTTCCACGGCCTTTATTTCTCCACCCCCAACTGCGTCAGCACGAAGGCGAACTCTTCGGCGTCCTCGCGCAGCGCGCCCCAGCGGCCCGATTTGCCCGCGTGACCCGCGCCCATGTTGGTGCGCAGCAGCAGCGTCGCGTCGTTGGTACGTGTCGCGCGCAGTTTGGCGACCCATTTGGCGGGCTCCCAATAGGTCACGCGCGGATCGTTGAGCCCTGCCGACACCAGCATCGGCGGATAGGCTTTCGCGGTCGCATTATCGTAGGGGCTGTAGCTCAGCATATAGTCGAACGCCGCCTTGTCGGTGGTCGGGTTGCCCCATTCGGGCCATTCGCCCGGCGTCAGCGGCAGCGTTTCGTCGACCATCGTGTTGATTACGTCGACGAAGGGCACGCCTGCGAGCACCGCGCCCCACAGCTCGGGCGCCTGGTTATAGACCGCACCCATCACCTGCCCGCCCGCCGAGCGGCCCTCGATCGAGATCTTGCCCGCGCTGGTATATTGGGCGGCGATCAGCCCCTTGGCGACGTCGATGAAGTCGTTGAACGTATTCTTGCGCCGGTCGGTCTTGCCGGCGAGATACCAGGCGCGGCCCAGGTCGTCGCCGCCACGGACATGCGCGATGGCATAGATCATGCCGCGGTCGACAAGGCTGAGGCGCGTCGTCGAGAAACCCGGCGGGACGCGATATCCGTAGCTGCCATAGACATAGAGGTGCATCGGCGCGCTGCCGTCGCGCGGCGTGCCCTTTTTATAGACGAGCGACACCGGCACCGGCGTGCCGTCGCGCGACAGCATGTGAACCAGTTCGGTTACATAGTCGTCATGATTATAACCCGAAGGAATCTCCTGCACCTTCAGCGTCTCGAGCTTGCCGCTCGCGAGATCATAATCGAACACCGTGTCGGGGGTGACCATCGATTCATAGTCGAGGCGCAGCTTGTCCTGATGATATTCGGGATTGTCGCCGAGACCCGCCACATAGGTGGCTTCGGGGAATTGGACCCGCCCGGGGACAAGCGGCGCGTCATATTTGCGGATATCGACCTGATCGACACCCTTCTCGCGCGATTCGAGCACGAAATAGTCGCGGAAGACGGCGAGGCCGGTGATGTAATTCTCGTCCGATCCGGGGATCAGCGTCTTCCACGTCCCGGGCGTTTTGACGTCGGCAGTCGCGACGCGGAAATTGGGGTGTTCGTCGTTGGTGTGGATGTAGAGTGTGCCGTTCCGCTCGTCGACGCTATATTCGCGGCCCTTCTGCCGCGCCGAGACGAGTTGCATCGGGGCTTCGGGATTATCGGCGGGGAGCAGATAGACCTCGCTCGTCTCGTTATCGCCCGTCGCGATCACGATATAATTGTCGGCGGCGGTCTTGCCGATCCCGACGCCGAAACCGATGTCGGCCTCCTTGTAGAGCAATTTGTCGTCCGCGACCGGCGTGCCGAGCTTGTGCAGCCGGACATTGTCGGTGCGCCAATTCTCGTTCGCGAGGCCATAGAGGATCGCGTCGTTGCCCGAGGTCCAGACGAGCGACGACAAGGTGCCGGGAATCACGTCGGGCAGCAGCTCGCCGGTTTCGAGATTGCGGACGCGCGCCTCGAATCGCTCGGAGCCATTGTCGTCGAACGAATAGGCCATCAGCTTTCCGTCGGGGCTGACCGACAGTTCGGCGAGGCGGAAATAATCCTTGCCCGCCGCCATCGCGACCTCGTCGAGGATCAGCTGGGTGTCACCGGAGCCTGACGCCGGTTTCCGGTACCACTTCTTGTATTCGGCGCCTTCCTCATATTCGACCCAATAGAGCCAGTCGCCATCCTTCTGCGGCACCGAGGAATCGGCTTCCTTGATCCGGCCCTTCATTTCCCGGAACAAAGTCTCGACGAGCGCCGCGTGCGGCTTCATCGCGGCGTCGAAATAGGCATTTTCGGCCTTCACATAGTCGAGCACATCCTTGTCATCGACCGTCGGATAGCTTGCGTCCCTCAGCCAGTGCCACGGATCGGACAGCGTCTTGCCGTGCAGCGTCATTTCGTGCGGGCGCTTGTCGGCGACCGGAGCCGCGAGCAGGGCAGGGGTTTTGGTCAATGCAGGCTCTTTCTCTTCGGCGAAGGCGTTCGGGGACGCGACAAGCGGGGTGGTAATTGCGGCCAGAAACATCCAAATAGCGCGCATAAGAAAAGCCCCGCAGCGTCGCCCCGATCGGGCAGGATGGCTGCGATGTAGGAACAAGGAACCAGCGATGTCCAGCCCCGTCCACGCCGAGCGGCTCGCCCGCGTCCGCGCCGAACTGAAAGCGCAGGGTCTCGACGGCTTCGTCGTGCCGATCAGCGACGAGCATATGAGCGAATATGTCGGCGCTTATGCACAGCGCATGGCGTGGCTGACCGGCTTCGGCGGTTCGGCGGGGACTGCGGCCGTTCTGCCGACGAAGGCGGCGGTGTTCGTCGACGGGCGTTACACGGTGCAGGTCCGCGATCAGGTCGACGGCGCTCTGTTCGACTATGTCGGCGTGCCGCAATCGAGCGTCGCCGAATGGCTCGGCGCGAATGTCAGCGCGGGGCAGAAGGTCGGTTACGATCCCTGGCTGCACGGCATCGACTGGGCGCGGAGCCTCGAAAAAGCGCTCGCGGCCAAGGGCGCGAGCCTCGTCGCGGTGACCCCCAACCCGCTCGACGCCGCGTGGGACGACCAGCCCGCGCCGAGCGACGCGGTGGTGACCGTCCACGACGCCGCGCTCGCGGGGCAGGGCGCGGTCGAGAAGCGCGCGATCATCGCCGACTGGCTGAAGGCGAAGGGTCTCGACACGACGGTGATGACCGCGCTCGATTCGATCGCCTGGACCTTCAACATCCGCGGGACCGACGTCAGTCACACGCCGGTCGGGCTCGCCTTCGCCCTGCTCCACGCCGACGCCACCGCCGACCTGTTCATCGCGCCCGAAAAACTCACCGACGCGGTGCGCGTGCATCTCGGCAACAGTGTGCGGATCCACGACCGCTCCGCGTTCGAGGGCGCGCTGGCCGGGCTGGCGGGCAAACAAGTCGCGGTCGATCCCGACCGTGCCGTCGCGGCGATCTTCACCGCGCTCGAAACCGCGGGCGCGAAGATCGAGCGCCACCGCGACCCCGCGGTGCTGCCCAAGGCGATCAAGAACGACACCGAACTCGATGGCACCCGCGCCGCGCACGTCCGCGACGGCGTTGCGGTCGCGCGCTTCCTGAAATGGATGGAAGAGGTGGCGCCGCAGGGCGGGCTCGACGAGCTCGGCGCGGCGGCGAAGCTGCGCGAATTTCGCGACGAGAATGGCGCCCTCAAGGATCTGTCGTTCGACACCATCTCGGCCGCCGGCCCGAACGGCGCGCTGCCGCATTACAAGGTCGACGAGACGACCAACCGCGCGATCGAGACGGGCACACTCTACCTCGTCGATTCGGGTGGGCAATATGCCGACGGCACGACCGACATCACGCGCACGATTGCGATCGGCACGCCGACCGCCGAGATGCGCCGCCGCTTCACGCAGGTGCTCAAGGGCCATATCGCGCTCGCCGTGGCGCGCTTCCCCAAGGGGACGCGCGGCAGCCAGCTCGACATTCTCGCGCGCCAGTATCTCTGGGCCGACGGGGTCGATTATGCGCATGGCACCGGGCACGGCGTCGGCACCTACCTCGCCGTCCACGAAGGGCCGCAGCGCATCGCCAAGCCCGCCGGCGGACAGGCGGGGACCGAGGAGCCGCTGCACGCGGGCATGATCCTCTCGAACGAGCCCGGCTATTACAAGGCCGGGCATTTCGGCATCCGCATCGAGAATCTCGTCGTCGTGACGCCGCAGCGCATCGCGGGCGCCGAGGAGGAGATGCTGGGCTTCGAGACGATCACCTTTGCGCCGATCGCGCAAAATCTCGTCGACGTCGCCTTGCTTTCGCCCGCGGAAGCCGACTGGCTCGACGCCTATCATGCCGAGGTGCTCGAAAAGCTCGGCGCGGGCATGGCGGGTGAGGAGCGCGCCTGGCTCGAGGCGGCCTGTGCGCCGCTCGACCGCACCCCCGCCGCGCTCGCCGCCTGAAGCCCCGATGACCGACATTCGCAGCGAGGTGCCGCTCGACGATTTCCGCGTGCGCGAAACCGTGCGTGTGCGCTTCAACGAGATCGACGGCCAGAATATCGTCTTCAACGCCAATTATCTGGTCTATGCCGATATCGGCGTGACCGAATATTTTCGTGCGCTTGGCGAGGGGCAGCCGGGCCCCTATTTTCACCAATATGGTACAGACATTCGCGAGACGCATTGCGAGATCGACTATCATGCGCCGGCGCGGCTCGATGAGCTGATCACGATCGCGGCGCGGATCAGCGCCTTCGGACGCACGAGTTTCACGCTTCATTGCGGGATTTTTCGGGGGAATGAGCGGTTGACCGATATCGAGGTCGGCTATGCGCATATCGACAGCGACAGCGGGCAACCGACGCCCTTGCCGGGGAGCTTCATCGCCGAAGTGCGGCGATTCGAATCGCGGACGCCCGCACAGGGGTGATTCGCGAGAGGCGATTCGAACCGGTTTTGATTTCTCGACCAAAAAAGTCGGCTTTTCCGGCCAAAACGCCAAAAAAAGGGCCGCCCAAAGGCGGCCCGTGAAAGTTTTGGGAGAGGATGCCTAAAAGGCAAGTGTGTTATTGCACTGCACAATGAATGCTGCAACTGCGAAAAGAGCATCCGCAATTGCATTTTTTGCAATCGAGAACGTTATCACCGATCATCCCATGCAATCCTGCGCCCTCTCGCAAATCGCCGCGACATCGCCTAAATTGGCGCCATGAGGATGTTTCAAAAACCCGATATCGGTGGCGGGGTATCCGACTTCTGGAGCTATATCCGCGAACCCAAGCCGCACCGCTGGGCGATCTGGGGTGTCGCGCTCGCGATCACCTGGCTCGTCTTCAACGGGGTCGAAAAATATCTGATCCCCGTTGAGGAGCCGAAGGCGCAGATCATCTATTTCGAGAATTGGACCGCGAACCGCGGCGACGCCGAGGCGCGTGCCGACTGGGTCGAGCGCGCCAAGGAAGAGACGCGGCGCAACGCCAAGAAGCGCGCCGAATATCAGCGCTTCGCCGACAGCCTCGGCATCGAATATGATTCGACCGAGGCCGACAAGGTGACGCGCGAGACGCTGGGCGAGGAAGAGGCGGCCGCGGCAAAGAAAAAGCCCGAGCCCGCGCAGCTGCGCTCGACGCTCGCCGAACGCGCCGCGCGCGGGCCGCAGCCGGCACCCCAAACGCAGCGCTGATGCAGCGCTCGCCCCTTTCGCCCGGCTTGCCGGCGCCCCGGGCAAGCGACGCCGACTGGATGGCCGCCGCCATCGCCCTGTCGCGGCGCGGTCGTCCGGCCTCGGCGCCGAATCCCAATGTCGGCTGCCTGCTCGTCAAGCAGGGCAGGGTCGTGGCGCGCGGCTGGACGCAGGCGGGCGGACGCCCGCATGCCGAGGCGATGGCGCTCGCGGCCGCGGGCGACGCAGCGCGTGGTGCGACCGCCTATGTCACGCTCGAGCCCTGCGCCCATGCGAGCCCGCGCGGCCCCGCATGCAGCGACCTGCTGATCGCTGCGGGGGTCGCACGCGTCGTGATCGCGGCGCAGGATCCCGATCCGCGCACCGACGGCAAGGGGATCGCGCGGTTGCGGGACGCGGGGATCGAGGCTGTGGCGGGTGTCCTGCACGCCGAAGCGCGCGCCGCGATGGCGCCTTGGTGGACGCGGCGGACCGCGGGCCGCCCCTATGTGACGCTCAAGCTCGCGACGTCGCTCGACGGCTGCATCGCGCGCGCCGACGGATCGAGCCGCTGGATCACCGGCGTCCGCGCCCGCGCGCACGGCCATCTCGAACGCGCGCAGCACCAGGCGATCCTCGTCGGGCGCGGGACGTTCGACGCCGATGCGCCGCAGCTCGACGTGCGCCTGCCGGGGCTCGAGGACCTCAGCCCGAAGAAACTGCTGTTGACCCGTGGCGCGGCACCCGAAGGCTGGACCGCCGTCGCATCGCCCGATGCCGTCGGCGATGTCGATTCGCTGCTCGTCGAGGGCGGTGCCGGTGCCGCATCGGCGTTCCTCGCTGTCGATCGCGTCGACCGGCTGCTACTCTATCGCGCGCCGATCCTGATCGGCGGCGGCAAGCCGGCGCTCGGCGACATCGGTCTTGCCGACCTCGCCGACGCGCATGACCGTTGGCGCCTCGCCGACAGCCGCCTGCTTGGCAGCGACCGGCTCGACGTTTACGAGCGCATCAGGACAGATTGAGGACCTCTGCATGTTCACCGGAATCATCACCGACATCGGCACCATCCTGACCCGCGAGGATCGCGGCGACACGCGGCTCGTGATCGGGACCAGCTACGACATCGACAGCATCGACCTTGGCGCGTCGATCGCCTGTTCCGGCGCCTGCCTGACCGTGGTCGACAAGGGAGTCGCGGCGAACAGTAACGGGCCCGGCGGCTGGTTCGCGATCGACGCGAGCGGCGAAACGCTCGCGCGCACCGCGCCGGGGATGTGGGATGCGGGGCGCCGCCTCAACCTCGAACGCGCGCTCAAGATCGGCGACGAGCTCGGCGGTCACATCGTCACCGGCCATGTCGACGCAGTCGGGCGCATCGTCGCGGTCGAGCCCGTCGGCGACAGCGTCAAGGTCACGGTCGAAACTCCCGCCGAGCTTGCCCCGCATATCGCGCCCAAGGGCTCGATCACCCTCGACGGCGTGTCGCTGACGGTGAACGAGGTGACCGACCAGCCCGACGGGACGGCGCATTTCACGCTCAACATCATCCCGCACACGCAGGAGATGACGACGCTGAACGAAGCGGCGGCGGGACGGCCGGTCAATCTGGAGATCGATATCCTCGCGCGCTATCTGGCGCGGATGCAGGCGCGGCGCATCTAACCGTCGCCCCGCCTTCGCGAGGGGCTATGCTTCCGTTCAGGCCCATCCCAGTCCGAGATCGGGGTCGGCGGCAATCATCGAACGGCGCATCGCGAGGCGGCCGATGCGGAGCAGTTCGGCCTTGCGCCGCGCGGGCGCGAGCGCCTGCGTCGCGGCTTCGCGGATCACCGCTGCGCCATAACGGTCGGCGACGATCAGTCCCGAGCTTTCGGGGCGATAGTCGGGGGTCTCGAGGATCGCGGGGTCGAGCCCGGCGGCGAGCGCCCAATAGAAGCGGTCGCACCAGTCGCAATAGTCGGGCCATTTGCCGTCGCCGTGCAGGTCGGCGCGGCTGACCTTGATCTCGACGATGGTGATGTTGCCCTTCGCATCGATCGCGGTGAGGTCGGTGCGCCGTCCGTTGGGCAAGGTGACTTCGGGGATGGCGACCAGCCCCTGCTGCACGAACAGACGGCACACGCCGCGCGCGACGTCCGCGGCGGTCAGCAGGTCACTCGCCATCGATCAAAGGCCTCAGAAGGGAACGTCGTCGTCCAGATCGTCGTCGAACGGTGGGCGTCCGCCGCCCGACGAACCGCCACCGCCCTGGTTCCAGCCGCCGCCCGAGCTTCCGCTCCCGGAGGAGCCGCCGCCGCCCTGATCCCAGCCGCTACCCGAGGAGCCGCCGCCCTGCGACCAGCTGTCGCCGCCGCGCGATCCGCCGCCGCCGGGCGCGCCGTCGAGCATCGTCAGCGCGCCGCCCATGCCCGCGATCACCACTTCGGTCGTGTAGCGGTCGTTGCCGTCGCGGTCCTGCCACTTGCGGGTACGTAGCGAGCCCTCGATGTAAACCTTCGAGCCCTTCTTGAGGTAGCGTTCGACGACCCCGACCAGCCCGTCGCCATTGATGACGACATTATGCCATTCGGTGCGCTCCTTGCGCTCGCCGGTCATGCGGTCCTTCCACTGTTCGCTGGTCGCGATGCGGATATTGGCGATCTTGCCGCCGTTCTGGAACGACTTGATTTCGGGGTCGGCGCCGAGATTGCCGATGAGAATTACCTTGTTGACACTGCCAGCCATCCGCCGCTCCGCTCCGCTATAAAGTTGGGAGGATCAGCCGAGTCCGAAGGCGACGGCCGTCCAGTAAGTGATACCAGCAGCGGCATAGGCGAGCAGGAACAAATAGCCAACCATGAACATTGGCCATTTCCACCCGTTCGTTTCGCGGCGCGTGATCGCGATCGTCGAAATGCACTGCGGTGCGAAGACGAACCAGGCGAGAAAGGCGAGCGCGGTGGCGATGCTCCAGCGGCCCGCAATGCGGTCGCCGAGCGCCTCGGCCATCGCCTCCTCGTCGTCGCCCGCGTCGATGGCATTGGCGGTCGCCATCGCCGACACCGCGACCTCGCGCGCCGCCATCGCGGGGATCAGCGCGAGCGCGATGTCGTGGTTGAAGCCGATCGGCTTGACGACGACCTCGAGCCCGCTCGCGATGCGGCCGCCGACGCTGTATTCGACTTGGCTCTGCCCAGCGGGGGCCTGCGGAAAGGTGAGCAGCAGCCACAGGACCACCGTCGTCCCGGCGATGATCGTGCCGGCGCGGCGCAGGAAGATCCACGCGCGCTGCCACAAGGCGATGAGGATGTCGCCCGCGCGCGGCCATTGATAGCGCGGCATCTCCATCATGAAGCCCGTCGCATTACCCTTGGTCACCGAACGGCGGAGCACGAAGGCGACCAGCAGCGCGCCGACGATGCCGCTGAGGAACAGGCCGAACAGCACGAGGCCCTGCAGCCCGATGGGCGTCCCGCCGACCTTTTGCGCCGGAATGAAGGCGCCGATGATCAGCGTATAGACGGGCATGCGCGCCGAACAGGTCATCAGCGGCGCGATCAATATCGTCGTCAGCCGGTCCTTCTCGTCGGGGATCGCGCGCGTCGCCATGATGCCGGGGACGGCGCAGGCGAAGCTCGACAGCAGGGGGATGAAGCCGCGTCCCGACAGCCCGACGCGGCCCATCAGCCCGTCCATCAGAAAGGCCGCGCGCGTCATATAGCCCGACGCTTCGAGCAGCAGGATGAAGAGGAAGAGGATCAGTATCTGCGGCAGAAAGACGACGACCGCGCCGACGCCGGCGAGCAGGCCCTCGACGATGAGGCCGCGCAGGAAATTGTCGGGGAAGCTGTCGACGACCCAGCTCTGCAGCACGCCGACCCCGGCTTCGAGCGCGTCGGCGAAGGGCGTCGCCCAGGAAAAGACCGCCTGGAACATCACGAACATCAGCGCGACGAGGATGACGAGGCCGCCGACCGGGTGGAGCACGACATTGTCGACGCGCTGCGTCCAGCGGCGCACCGGCGTTTCGGTGAGGATCGCGGCTCTGGCGAGCGCGCGGGCGCGCTGGTGGAGCGAGGCATCGTTCGCCGGCGCGGCGACCGCCTCGCGCGGCTGATGCGAGCGGATCGCGTCATCGACCGCCGCGAGCAATTCGGCGAGCCCGCGCTTGCGCACCGCGACCGTCGGCACGACGGGCACGCCCAGTTCGCGCGACAGCCGCCCGGCATCGAGCGTCAGCCCGTCGCGCTCGGCAAGGTCGACCATGTTGAGCGCGATCACCGTCGGTAGGTTCAGCGCCAGCAGCTCGAGCGCGAAGCAGAGATGATTGTCGAGATTCGCCGCGTCGAGCACGACGAGCAGCGCGTCGGGGCGCGTCTCGCCCGCCTGCTTGCCGAGAATCACGTCGCGCGTCACCGCCTCGTCGAGGCTCGCGGGGGTCAGGCTGTAGGTGCCGGGCAGGTCGATCAGCGACAGCGGTCGGCCGTCGGCGAAGCTCGCATGGCCCGCCTTCCGTTCGACGGTAACGCCTGGATAATTGGCGATCTTCTGCCGCGCGCCGGTCAGCGCGTTGAACAGGCTCGACTTGCCGGCATTGGGATTGCCGACGAGCGCGATCGAGGGGATGGCGGCGGTCATGCGGCCGACTCGACTTCGATCGCCGCCGCCTGCCGCGCGCGGATGATCACCTTCATGCGCCCGATTGCGAGCGCGAGCGGATCGCGGGACAGGATGCTGCCGCGGTGCAGCGGTGTGACTTCGCAGCCCTCCATCAGGCCGAATTCACGGAGGCGGCGCCCCTCGTCGGCCGACATGGCGTCCCAGTCGATGCGGGCGATCCGCACCCGGGCGCCCAGCGGCGCCTTGTCGAGCAAAGCAGTCATTTGCGAGCGATTATCAATATCGACCCGCCAGCGCCAGCCCTGCTTTGTAATTAATGATTACCGCCCCGGATAGCGCAGGCGGCCGACGAAGCGCGCGAGGCTCGGGCGTTCGGCGCTGCGCGCGGCGCGGCGGTGCTTCCAGCTTTCGAAGCGCATCACCCGGTCGATGCGGCGCGCGAGAAAGGCGCGGGTTTCGGCGAAATTCTCGCTCTCGTCGTTCAGGAACACCGCCATCGTCGATCCATAGACCGCACCGAGGATCGCGCGTTTGCTGTAGTGATTATAGTCGGTCGCGGTGTCGCCCGCGAGGCGCCACATATGGTCGGCGGCGCGCCAGCCGAGCCGCGCAGCGTGCGGCGCGTTGGTCGGCAGGGCGAGCAGCGCGAGCGCGCGGCGCAGCGATTCGCGATACGGCGCGACGAGCGTGATGCGCGCTTCGACGAGCGTTGTGATCCGTTCGCGGATCTTGAGCGCGGCGAGCTTGTCGGCAGGCCAGCGTTGCTCCATCGCCGCGTCGATTCCGGCGAACCAGGCATCGACCATGTCGCGCGCGCCGCCCGGAAAGGCGAGCCGCGCGACGTCGATATCCACCCCCACCCGCGCGGCGGCATCGGCGAGCGCGGCTTCGCCGAAGCCGTCGAAGGCGGCATTCTCGGCGATCAGCGGCGCGAGCGCGGCGCGAATCTCTTCGAGGGTCGGGTCGGCGGGAAGGATCGAGGCCATAGGCGTCAGATAGGCCGCGCCGCGCGGTTCGGCAACCGGATCAGGACGAGCGATGCGGCGACCATCGCGCCGCCGAAAATCTCGATCGCGCTCAGCAGCTCGCCGAAGATCAGCCAGCCCGCGACCGCGGCGACCACCGGCTGGACGAGCAGGGTCAATCCGACGACGACCGGCGAGAAGCGCGGCAGTGCCCAGATGAGCAGCCCCTGCCCGACGATCTGGCTCATCAGCGCGAGGGTAATCAGCGGCGTCCAGTTGCCCGGCACGATCGTCTCGCCGAGCGCGACCGCGGCGGCGAGCAGGATCGGAATGCCCGCGGCGGACGCGATGGCGAGCGCCGACCAAGGGCCGATTTCGCCGCGCACGCGCTGCATCATCAGCACATAGCCGGTGTAGAGCGCGCCCGCGAGCAGGCTCAGCAAGTCGCCAACCAGATAGGCCGACGAGGCTTCATAGCTTTGTCCCATCAACAGCGCCGAGCCGACGAAGGCGAGCAGGATTGCGAGCGCCTGCCAGCCGCGCGGCAGCGCGCGCGACAGCATGATGCCCCAGACGACCAGCAGCAGGCTGGCGCTGTTGCCGAACAGCGTCGCATTGGCGACCTTGGTCTGGAGGATTCCGAGGTGCCAGGCGGCGAGGTCGAGCCCGAAAAAGACGCCCGCGCCCGCGGCGATCGAGAGGGCGCGCGCCGATGGCAGGCGGCCGACGGTCTCGCGCCGCATCAGGAACAGCAACACCGGTAGCGCCAGCGTCAGCCGCCACACGCCGACCGCCATCGGCCCGACATCGTCGGCAAAGCGGACGACGAGCGCGGTGAGCGACAGCGCCAGATTGCCGCCGACGAGCGCTGCGAAGGCCCAGCGGCTCGCCTGCGGAGCGGGAGCGGCGCGGTCGTCGAGGCTTTCGATCTTGGCTGTCATTTAGATTTTCTTTTGCTACCCACCATTGTGCCGGCCCCGCAGCGTCCATAGCTTCGCGGGCCATAGCGACGACCGGTGGGGTCGTCGCGAAGAAAGTGAAACGTGGAGGAACCATGGCCGTATCACTGTTCGATCCGATCAAATTGGGCGCGATCGACGCCCCGAACCGCATCATCATGGCGCCGCTGACCCGCGGCCGGGCCGGACCGGGCTTTGTGCCCAACGAACTTGCGCTCGAATATTATCGCCAGCGCGCCTCGGCGGGGCTGATCATTTCCGAGGCGACGGGCATCTCGCAGGAAGGCCTCGGCTGGCCGAGCGCGCCGGGCCTGTGGACCGATGCGCAGGTCGAAGGCTGGAAGCCGGTGACCGACGCCGTCCACGCCGCCGGCGGCCGCATCGTCGCGCAGCTCTGGCACATGGGCCGCGTCGTCCATTCGGTGTTCAACGACGGCAAACCGCCCGTCTCGGCGTCGGCGACGCAGGCGCCCGGCAAGGCGCACACGCCGGTCGGCCGGCTCGAATATGAAGTCGCCCGCCCGCTCGAACTGGGCGAAATCCCGCGCGTCATCGCCGATTATGCCAAGGCCGCCGAAAACGCCAGGCGCGCCGGCTTCGATGGCGTGCAGTTGCACGGCGCCAACGGCTATCTGATCGACCAGTTCCTGCGCGACGGGTCGAACCTGCGCGACGACGATTATGGCGGCCCGGTCGAAAACCGAATCCGCTTGCTTCGCGAAGTAACCGAGGCGCTGATTTCGGTCTGGGGCGCCGACCGCGTTGGTGTCCGCCTGTCCCCCAATGGGGACACGCAGGGCGTCGACGACAGCGCGCCCGAAAAGCTGTTCCCGGCGGCCGCCGCGGCGCTCGATGCGCTCGGCATCGCCTTCCTCGAACTGCGCGAACCGGGCCCCGACGGCACCTTTGGCAAGACCGACGTGCCCAAGCAGTCGCCCGCGATCCGCCAGGTCTTCAAGGGTCCGCTGATCCTCAACAGCGACTATGATGTCGCGCTTGCCGAAGCGGCGCTCGCCGACGGCGCGGCCGATGCCATCGCCTTCGGCCGCCCGTTCATCGGCAACCCCGATCTCGTCGAGCGCATTCGCGCCGGCGCCGACTGGGCGGCGGACAATCCGCAGACCTGGTATGCGCCGGGCCCCGAGGGCTATACCGACTATCCGGCGCTCCAGCCGGCGTAAGGCTTGATCCTCCCTGTGGCGAAGCCATGGGGAGGTGGCAGCGGCATAGCCTCTGACGGAGGGGCGATGGCGCGGCGTCGCCAGCCCCTCCACCATTCGCTTCGCGAACGGTCCCCCTCCCCACCGCTTCGCGGCAGGGAGGAATTTTCCCTAACCCTGCTCGGCCAGCGCCTTGTCGATCAGCGATGCGCCGATCGGCCCCAATATGGTGCCGCCGAAGCGGAACAGGACAAAGGCGCCGGCGAACAACAACAGTGGCTCGACGAACAGCGCCACGATCGCCACGATCAGCGCGACGAAGAAGAGCGTGACGAAACCGCTGCTCAGCACCTGCTGACCCTTGGCGCCGAGCTCGATGGTGCGCGGGCCTTTGGCATCCCACCACTTGCCGGTGACGATCGTCTTGTGCGCGATCGCGCGCCCCGTTTGCGGCGCCGGACGCTGAGGGATGCGCGCGGGCTGTGGCGGGGTGACCGTGCTGCGCGGTTTCGCGCCGTCGGTCCAGGGCCGTTTCTTGTTGTTGTTCATCGCTGCAACCGCAGCGGCCATCCGGTCGTTCGGCAGCCGCGGCGGGTCGCGTTCCGGCGCCGGGGCGGTTTCGACGATTGCGGCCGGCTCCACCACGACCCGTGTCGCAGGCCGGCTTGGTTCGACCCCCATCCGGCGATCATGGGCATCCATGCGCTCGGCGGCGGTCGGCGGCGTCTGGCCGGTTTCCCTGTCGATCACCACCAGCCGCCCGCCGCGTTCGACGACGGAAAAACGGCTGGGAGGCGGGCGGTCAACCAATACCGAATTGTTCCTTCAGGGCCAGCATCGCGAGCGCGGCCTTCGCCGCTTCGCCGCCCTTATCCTTGCGCGTCTTGTCGGCGCGCGCAAGCGCCTGTTCTTCATTCTCGACGGTGAGGATGCCGTTGCCGATGGCCAGGCCGTCGAGCGTCAGCGCCATGATCCCGCGCGCGCTCTCGTTCGACACGACCTCGAAATGATAGGTTTCGCCGCGGATCACCACGCCCAGCGCGACATAGGCATCGTAGCGCCCGCTGTCGGCGGCGAGCGAGATCGCTGCCGGCACTTCGAGCGCGCCGGGCACCGTCACCGTCTCGTGGCTGTGGCCCTCGGCCTCGAGTGCGCTGCGTACGCCGTCGAGCAGCATGTCGTTGAGGTGGCTGTAGAAACGGGCTTCGACGATCAGGACGTGCGCCATCAGGCTTCTCCGGGAATGGGGCGTTCGCCGACGACCGACAGGCCATAGCCTTCGAGACCGACGATATTGCTGTGGGTGGGGGTGAGCAGTTCCATCGCATGGACGCCAAGGTCGGCGAGAATCTGTGCGCCGATGCCATAGGTGCGCAGGTCCATGCCGCCGGTCGGCGGCGGGAGCGCATCGGCTTCGGCCGAGCCGGGCAGCGGGCGCATCAGCATCACGATGACGCCCGCACCCGCCTCGCCGATCGCATCCATCGCGCGCTGCAGGCGGCGCTTCTTCGGTCCCGGCCGTCCCATGACGTCGTCGAAGAGCGACACGGGATGCATCCGCACCAGCGTCACGCCCGCGGGATCGACCGGGCCTTTCTGCAGCACCAGATTGACCGTGCCGTCGATCTTGTTGCGATAGGATTTGAGCCGCCAGTCGCCGCCATAGTCCGACTCGAACGGTTCGTCGGCGACGCATTCGACCAGCCGGTCGGTGCGGTTGCGATAGGCGATCAGGTCGGCGATCGTGCCGATCTTCAGCCCGTGGCGCCGGGCGAAGGGGACGAGATCGTCGAGCCGCGCCATCGTGCCGTCGTCGTTCATGATCTCGCAGATCACGCCCGAGGGGTTGAGCCCGGCGAGCCGCGCGATATCGACCGACGCTTCGGTATGGCCGGCGCGCACGAGCACGCCGCCGTCGCGCGCGATCAGTGGAAAGACATGGCCGGGGGTGACGATGTCGTCGCGGCTCTTGCCCGCGTCGATCGCCACCGCGACGGTGCGCGCGCGGTCGCCCGCCGAAATGCCGGTCGTCACGCCTTCGCGCGCCTCGATCGAGGTGGTGAAGGCGGTTTCGTGCCGCGTGCCGTTGTTCCGGCTCATCAGCTCGAGCCCGAGTGTGTCGACGCGTGCCTTGGTGAGCGTCAGGCAGATGAGGCCGCGGCCGTGCGTCGCCATGAAGTTGATCGCGTCGGGGGTCGCCATCTGCGCGGGAATGACGAGATCGCCCTCATTCTCGCGATCCTCGTCGTCGACGAGGATGAACATGCGGCCGTTGCGCGCCTCGGCGATGATCTCTTCGGGGGTCGCCATCGGTGACAGGTCGCTGCCGTTCGCCAGCCAGTTCTCGAGCTTGCGCAGCGTCTCGGCGGTGGGGTTCCAGCCGGGCGAATCGAGATCGCGCAAGCTGTTGGCGTGAAGACCCGCGGCCCGGGCGAGGCCTGAACGGGACATGGCCCCGTCGTCGACGATGGCGCGGATGCGATCGATGAGCTGTGTGGACATGGCACCCGAATATCACACCACAGTGTGATCGTCAAACGTCATATCACATTTTGAGCTATTTGGGCCCGAAGACCGCGCCATTGTCGCGCAGCGCGCCATCGGGCTTGGCGTCGAGCAGCGCGAGGATCTGGCCGGTCCGGTCGTCGCGCTTGGCATAGGCGCGCGCCGACATTCCCGCGATATGGTCGGCCTTGTCGGGATTGGCGCCGCGGCGCACGAGCAGGCGGACCATCGCGTTGTTCTTGCCCTGCACCGCGAGGATCAGCGCGGTCTCGCCGCGCCGGTTGGTCTGGTCGACCGGCGCGCGGTCGTCGAGGATCGCTTCGGCGCCGTCGGTGAAATTGATCAGCGCGGCGTGCATCAGCGGCGTCACCCCCTGCCGGTCGGCGATCGAGGGGTCGGCATCCTTGCTCAGCAGGAAGCGCACCCACTGGATATCGCGCCGCTTGGTCGCGATCGCGAGCGCGGTTTCGCCGCGGTCGGGGTGGCGCGTGTTGACCAGCGTCGGATCCTCCTTCAGCGCGTCGGTCGCCTTGCTCCCGTCGCGGTTCTCGACCGCCTGCAGAAAGGCGAAGCCGCCGCGGAACTGGGCGAGCGCGGGCGCCGCCGTGAGCGCGCCGGCGGCGGCACCGGCAACCAGAAGAAGCGAAGCGAGACGGATTCCGGCGCGACCGAACATGGCGGATTGACCCTTTGAAGGTTGATTTTCGGCGGCTAGCCGACCAAGGCTGGCCGCATGATGAACATCGCAAATATGGGACAAAGCTTTGTCCGTGCAAGCCTGATCCTCGCTTTTGGTGCCGCGCTTGCGGGTTGCGGCGCGCCGGGCGATGCGCCGGCCGCGCGTCCGCCGCTCGAAGGCGCGCGCATCGGCGGTCCCTTCACGCTGACCGACCAGAACGGCCGGACGGTCAAGGACAGCGATTTCGCAGGCCAATATCGCCTCGTCTATTTCGGCTACAGCTTCTGTCCCGACGTCTGCCCGGTCGACCTGCAGAAACTGATGCGCGGCCTGGCGCAGTTCGAAAAGAGCGATGCCGCGCGCGGCGCCAAGGTCCAGCCGCTCTTCATCAGCGTCGATCCCGCGCGCGACACGCCCGCCGCGCTGGGGCCCTTCGTCGCACGCTATCACCCGCGCCTGCTCGGCCTGACCGGAACCCCCGAACAGGTCGCCGCCGCCGCCAAGGCCTATGTCATCACCTATAACAAGGTCGAAGGTTCGGCCCCCGACCGCTATCTGATGGCGCACACCCAGCTCGCCTTCCTGATGGGTCCCGACGGCAAGCCGCTTGCGCTTCTTCCGCTCGACGATCCGCGCACCGACGTCGACGAGGGCGCGCCGGCCGCGGTCGCCGCCGAACTCGCGAAATGGGTGGCGTGAGCGCGGCGCCGAATTTCTGGGAGGCGCCGCTCGCCAGCCTCGACGCGGGTCAATGGGAAGCCTTGTGCGACGGTTGCGGCAAATGCTGCCTGCACAAGCTGGAGGACGAGGACAGCGGCCGCATCTATCCGACCAATGTCGCCTGCCGCCTGCTCGACCTGACGACCGCGCGCTGCGGCGATTACAAGCACCGCCGCCGCCATGTCCCCGATTGCCTGACGCTGACCAAGGCCAAGGTCGCCGACATCGAATGGCTGCCGCAAAGCTGCGCCTATCGGCTGCGCGCGGAGGGTCGGCCGCTCCCCGACTGGCATTATCTGGTCAGCGGCGATCGCGACGCGGTGCACCGCGCCGGCCAGTCGATCGTCGGCTGGACGGTCGGCGAGGATATCGCGGGCCCACTGGAGAATCACCTTGTCGAACGCGTCGTCTGACCTCCGCGACGAACGCCCGACGATCCGGGTCGGCGGGACGCCGTGGCCGGTGCGGCTCGTTCACCACGCGCAGTCGCGCCGCTACAAGCTGATCTTCGACGGCGCGCGCGGCGAGCTGCGCCTGACCCTGCCGCGCCGCGCCAGCGCCGCGCGCGCGCTCAAATGGGCGAGCGAGCAGCAGGAATGGCTGATCGAACAGGTCGGCAAGGGCGCCGCGCCGCTGCTCGTCGGTCCCGGGGCGTCGGTGCCGCTGTTCGGGATCGAACGCCGGATCGACTGGTTGCCGTCCGCGCCGCGCGCGGTGCGGCTCGACGAGGATGTTTTGCGCGTCGGCGGGCCCGCCGAGACCGTCGGCCGCCGCGTCGAACGCTGGCTGAAGGGCGAGGCGCTGGCGCTGATGGAAAGCGAAAGCCGCGCGATCGCGGCGCGGGCGGGGCTCAGCGTCGGCCGTGTCGGCGTCGGCGACCCGCGCAGCCGCTGGGGCAGCTGCACCCATGACGGCGACCTGCGTTACAGCTGGCGGCTGGTGATGGCGCCCGACCATGTCCGCCGCGCGACGGTTGCGCACGAGGTCGCGCATCTGCGCCACATGGATCACGGGCCCGCTTTCCACGCGCTCGTCGACGAGCTGCACGACGGCGACGTCGCCGCCGCGCGCGGCTGGCTGCGCCGCGAAGGGCGCGGGCTGCATCGTTATCGCTTCACCGCCTGACGGCGGCGTGCCGGGTCAATAGATGCCGTCGCCGTCGGGATCGCGCCCCTTAGACGCGGGCGGCGGCCGGTTCGGCAGCGTCGAGGCCTTGGGTGTCGCGCTCTTGGGTTCGGGCTGCGGGCGACGCCCGCCCGTCTGTTCATCGACCCACTGCTGGTCGAGCACCGGAGCATCCTCCTGCGGCGGCTGGGGCACGTCGCTGATGATCGACGGCGCGCCGGGCAGCTCGATCGGCATGCCATTCTCGTCGACCAGCCCCTCTTCGCCGGGCTCGCCCAGATAGGCTTCGCCCTCGTCCTCGAGCTGCCAGTCGGGCAGCTTGACCTCGGTATCGAACGCCTCGACCGGGCGCCGCGCGACCGCGATGCGCATATAGTCGGCAAAGGCCTTGGCGGGCGCGCGGCCGCCCTGCAGCCCGCCGACGGGCTTCGCATCGTCGCGGCCCATCCACACGCCCGTCGTCAGCCCGCTCGAAAAGCCGAGGAACCAGCCGTCCTTGTTGCTCGACGTCGTCCCGGTCTTGCCCGCGACGGGGCGGCCGATCTGCGCCGCCTTGCCGGTGCCGGTGTTGACCGCGGTCTGGAGCAGGTCGGTGATCCCCGCGGCGACCCAATTGTCGACGAGCACCTGCCCGCGCTCGACGGGCCGCTGATAGAGCAGCTCGCCGCTCGCAGTCGTGACCTTGGTGATGCCATAGGGCTGCACCGACACGCCCTTGCGCGCAACCGCGGCGAAGGCGGCGGTCATGTCGATCACCCGCACCTCGGCGCTGCCGAGCACCATCGAGGGGTGGGTGTTGACCGGCGTCGTGATGCCGAAGCGCCGCGCCATGTTGGCGACCGACGAAAAGCCGATCTCGTCGCCGAGCTTCGCCGCGACGGTGTTCACCGAATAGGCGAAGGCGGTGCGCAGATCCATCGCGCCCGCAAAGCGGCCCGACGAGTTGCGTGGGCTCCAGCCGTTGATCGTCACCGGTTCGTCGACCACCTCGTCGTCGACCTTATAGCCCGCCTCGAGCGCGGCCATATAGACGAACAGCTTCCACGCCGATCCCGGCTGGCGCAGCGCCTGCGTCGCGCGGTTGTAGTTCGACGTCACATAATCCTTGCCGCCGACCATCGCGCGCACCGCGCCGTCGCGGTCGAGCGACACCAGCGCGCCCTGCACGCCCGCCGGCGTATCGGACTGGATCGCCGCGGTCGCCGCGCGCTGCATGCCGAGGTCGATCGTCGTATAGACGTCGAGGGCCTCGCTGCCCTCGTCGATCAGCATGTCGAGCTGCGGCAGCGCCCAGTCGCTGAAATAGCGCGCGCTGTTCTGCCCCGTTTCCTTGGCGAGCTGGACGTTTGCGGGCTCGGCGGCATCGGCCTGCGCGCGCGTGATCACGCCGGCATCGACCATCACGTCGAGCACGACGTCGGCGCGGCCGAGCGCGGCCTGCGCGTCGGCGGTCGGCGAATAGCGCGACGGCGCCTTGACGAGCCCCGCGACGACGGCGGCTTCGGACAACGACATCTGCGTCGCGCTATGGCCGAAGAAGCTGTTCGACGCGGCGTCGATGCCATAGCTGCCGCCGCCGAAATAGACCTTGTTCAGATAGAGTTCGAGGATCTCGTCCTTGGAGAATTTCCATTCGAGCGCCATCGCGAGCACCATTTCGCGCAGCTTGCGCGTCCAGGTGTAGCTGTTCGACAGGAAGATGTTGCGCGCGAGCTGCTGGGTAATCGTCGAGGCGCCCTGCATGCGGCGCCCGGTGCCGCGGTTCTGCACCGCGACGGCGGCGGCGCGCGCCATGCCGACGGGATCGACGCCGGGGTGGTAGCGAAAGCGGCGGTCCTCGACCGCGACCATCGCGTCCTGCATCACCTGCGGCGTTTCGCGCAGCGTCAGCCAGCGGCCGTAGTTCGGCCCGAGCGACAGGAAGACGGTGCCGTCGGCGGCGCGGACGCGGATCGTCTGGCCCGCGGGCGATTTCTTGAGCTCCTCGAAGCTCGGCATCCGCTGCACCGCGATGCCGACCGCGACGGCCAGCGCGACGAGGCCGACAACCGCGAGGCCAAGCCCCCAGCGGAATATCCGGCGCAGCCAGACGCGCCAACGCGGCGGCTCGCCCGGTCCGGACGAACCCCCGCGTTTCGCGCTAGCCTTTGATTGTCCCGACGAAGCTTGCTCTCTTTCGCGGCGCAAAGCTGTGTTTTCCTTCCCTCACTGCGCCCCTGATGCGTCAGTGCCGGCGGGTTGGTCAACTTTCGCCGGTCTGCGCCTCATCCTGCCCGCGGTCGGCGAAGTCAAGCGCCGCGCTGTTGATGCAGTAGCGCAGCCCCTCGGGGCCGGGGCCGTCGGGGAAAACATGGCCGAGGTGGCCTTCGCATCGGGCGCAGCGCACCTCGGTGCGGATCATGCCGTGGCTCGCGTCGCGATGCTCGGTCACCGCGGCGTCGCCTGCCGGAGCGGTGTAGCTCGGCCAGCCCGAACCGCTGTTATATTTGGTGCTGCTGTCGAACAGCGGCGCGCCGCATCCGGCGCAATGATAGACGCCGTCGCCCTTGTGATCGGTATATTTACCGGTGAAGGCGCGCTCGGTACCGCCTTCGCGCAGCACATGGCGCGCCATTGGGTCGAGTTCCTTGCGGATGGTCGGGTCGGTCATCGGATATCTCCTTGCAAACGGGCCCGCAGGCACCGTTTTCCTGTCCATAATATTGGTTGCGGGGCGCGCTGCCGCAAGAGGCGACGGGGTCAGTCGCCGCGGATGCGCGTCGTTCGCGATGCTATTCGGGCCAAAGCGGGAAAAAGTGACACCGCCGCCGTCATCGCCCCGGCGGTGCGCGGATTCTCGCCGAGCCGCCACAGCAGATTCGCCATGGCAAAAGGCCGCCTCATGCGCGCGGCGAGCGCGCGCTGGAACTCCGGCGCCGCGCCGCCGCCGCTGTGACGCCACGCCGCCACCGCCGCGCCGGCGCTGGCGATCGCGAGCCCCATGCCCTCGCCCGCGAGGCTGGGGATCACCCCCGCCTGGTCGCCGAGCCGGAACAGGCCGGACCCGGTTTCGACGGTGCGCCAGCCATAGGGCACATGGCCGATTGCATCGACGCCGCGCGACCAGTCGGCAGCGGCCAGCCGTTCGCCCAGATGCGGGAGCGCATCGCCGAGCAGCCGGAGCAGCGCCGCCGGATCGCCCCCCGCTTCGTCGAGCCGCGACTTGTGGACCGCGAGGCAGAGGTTGCCGCTGCCGTCCTCCTGCCGCACGAGCCCGGCATAGCCGCGGTCGAACAGATGGAGCTCGACGGCATCGCCGACCAGCCGGTCGAGCGCGGGGTGCGCGGGCAGCCGCAGCCGTAGGCCCATGACGGGATCGCTACGCTGCCATGCGGCCGGCTCGCGCGGAAAGCCGCGAAAGCCATGCTTGCCGGCTGCGAGGAAAATGGCGGGAGCGGCAAGCGTCCCGCCGTTGCGCGTCTGCACCGCGCCGGCGTCGATTGCCGTCGCATGGACGCCGCGTTCCAGCCCCGCGCCCGCGGCGACGGCGGCCGTCTGCAGCAGGCTGTCGAGCCGGCGCCGCGACACGCCCAGCGCCTTGCCCGGCAGCATCGTCTCGCTCTGGAGCAACCCGGCGAACAGCCGCACGCGCGCGACGTTCTGTCCGCCGAGCACGGCGCGACCGATGCCGAGCGCTTCAAGCCGCGCCAGCGTCTGCCAGCTCAGGAATCCGCCGCACAGCGCGTCGCCCGTTTCGCGCGCGCGATCGAGCAGCAGCACTTTGGCCCCGCCGCGCGCCAGCCCGATCGCCGCCGCCGACCCGGCCGGTCCGGCGCCGACGACAATCACGTCGGTCCGGGCCCCCGTCACCGTCATGGCATCACCGGATATGCTCGACGCAGAGGCGATAGGGAAAGCTGCGGAAGATGCGGCATGCGCTCGCCGCTTCGGGCAGCGTGTCGGCCAGCATCGCCGACCATTCGGCGCGGCGAAAGCTGCGCCCGACCGATAATTGGCCGTCGCGCCGGACGATCGGATCGACGAAGGCCAGCGTGGCGAGCAGTGGAAAGCCCGCGAACGGCAGCCGCTGGCGATGGAGATCGTTGACCAGCCAGCCGCGCGCCGCTTCGCTTTCCATGAAGCGCAGAAATTCGGCGCGCTGCGCCGGCGTCATATGATGGGTGACAAGGCTGGACAGGATGATGTCCCAGCCCTGCCCCGCGAGATCGCGATAATCGCCGGTGACCAGCCGCGCTTGTCCGCGGAGCCGCGCCGCGGCGACGGCCTCGCTCTTCGGGTTGAGATCGACCCCGGCAAGGTCGAGCGCCACCCCGCGCCGCGCGCCCCAGCGCGCGATCCGCGCGAGCATGTCGCCCGCGCCGAAGCCGACGTCGAGGATGCGCCACGGCCTCGAGCCGGTGCCGCGCCTGCGGACCCGCTCGAGAAACCCCAGCGTCGGGCGCGGTGCCAGCGTCAGCGCATTGATCCGCGACAGGTCGGCGAGCACCTTTGCATAGCGCGCGGGTGGCAGCTCGGCCGCGTCCATCTCCTCCTCGCGCGCGATCGGTTCGGCGAGGCGGGCGAAGGGGTTCATGCCCGGAACCGGATCGCCTCGGCGGCGAGGCCGGGGCCGAAGGCGATCGCCAGGCCCTCGCCGCGCGCACCGCGTGCCATCATCTCGGCGAGCACGAAGAGGATCGTCGCCGACGACATATTGCCGAAGCGGGCGAGCACCGACCGGCTGTCGGCAAGCGCAAGCGGATCGACGCCGAGCGCATGTTCGACCGCGTCGAGCACCGACCGGCCGCCCGCGTGGACCGCGAGCAGCGGCGGCGCGCCATGGTTGCCGAACAGTGTGCGCTGCACGCCGTCATCCGACAGCGTCTCGCGCAGCCGCCCCGGCACCTCGCCCGACAGCGTCATCTCGAATCCCCTGTCGCCGATGTCCCAGCGAATCAGCTCCGCGCTGTCCTCCAGCGCAAGGCTGCGCCCTTCGCCGAGCACGAGCCCGCGTCCGTGGGCCGAGACAATGCCTGCCGCCGCGCCGTCGCTGAACTGCAGCATCGCGAGCAAGGGTTCGGGTTCGTCGGCAAGGCTGAGGTGCAACGTCGACAGCTCGACGCTGACCACCAGCACGACGGCACCGGGTTCGGACCGCACGATATGCCGCGCGGTGCGCAGCGCCGTCACCCCGGCGTAACAGCCCATGAAGCCGATCAGCACACGCTCGACGGTCGAAGACAGTCCCAGCCGGCGTGCGAGAATCTGGTCGATTCCCGGTGCGACGAAGCCGGTGCAGCTCGCGACGACGATATGGGTGATCCGCGCGGCATCGAACGCCTCGCCGAGCTTTGCCACCGCGCGCATCGCCAGATCGGGCGCATGGTCTGCATAAGCCGCCATGCGCGTCGAGGTCGGCGGCAGGCCGGGAACGTCGTAAAAGCCGCCCGGCGCGACCGGCGACCCGCCCTCGGCGGTCGGCGGCAGCACCGACCAGCGATGCGCGATTCCCGACCGTGCCGCCATGCGCGCGAACAGCGCGCGCAGACGCTCGTCGGCGAGGCGCGGCGTTGCCCAGTCGATGAAGGCGGTGTGGATGTCGTGCCCCGGCACTGCCGTTGCGAGGGCATTGAGCCGGGGGGACGGCGCATCGTCGGTCATCGCGCGGGTGTGACCGAAAAGCAGGGCGCTGACCAGTGGATTAAGGCACAGAGGGTCGCCGCCCTTCGGCGGCCCACGATATCGGCGCCTTTACCGGCAATTAACCCTGTTTCGGCTATCGGAAGGGCGTGAAAATGCGCCTTTTCCTTGGTCCGGTCCTGATGCTGGCGGGCACGCCCGCCGCCGCGGCGCAATGTCTGCTCTGCGCGCCGGACGGCCCGGCGGGGGCGGCCTCTGCGCGCAAGGGGGATATTCCGCTCCGCGTCGATATCGAAACCCAGCTCGACATGGGCCGCGTCGCGGTCGGCGCCATGGGCGGCGAGGTCGAGATCGACCCTGCCTCGGGCGCGCGCCGCGTGCGCGGCGACGTCGTCGACCTGGGCGGTTTCGCGCTCACCGGCACCGTCCTGGTGCGCGGCGAGCCCGGCGCCGAAGTCCGCGTCATCCTGCCCGCGACGGTCGATCTCGAAGGCGGTCGCGGCCGCACCGCGCGCGTCACCGGGCTCGTCACCGATCTTCCCGCCGCCCCGCGGCTTGGCCCCGACGGGCGGCTGCAATTCCGCTTCGGCGGCCGGTTGCAGATCGCCGGACTCGACGACGGCGATTATCGGGGGCGCATTCCGGTGACGGTCGAATATCAATAACGAAGACTGCCGGAACGCTGCCCGGCAACCGACAGGGGAGATTTATGCGATATCTGCGCTGCGCGCCGGCAATGCTCATGGCGGCTTTGGGTGCTTCGGTCCCCGCATCGGCAAGCGATGCGGACAGCCATGTCTGTCCGCCCCGCAATCTTCCCGCGCCGCCCGTTCCGCCGCAGGGGCAGACGGTCACGAAACCGGCCGACGGATCGGAGCTGGTGATGGGATGTCTCGAACGCGCCTATCCGCTTACCCGCATTGCGCTGAAAGGCGCGAAGCGCGCAGTCGCGATCGCCGAAGAGCCCAATTCGATCGCTGCCCTCTTCGTTTACAGGACAAGCGCCGGGCGCGACACGCTGATCCGCGAGTGGATGCGCCGCTGGGCGCCCGACGATCTCACGCCGCCGCAGCCGATGACCTTCTTCATCTCCGGCCACGCCAGTTCGGGTTGGCGCCTGCCCGACGGCAGCAGGGTCCATGCTCTTTATCCCGAGAAAGGCGAAGCGGCGTCCCTGTGCATCGTGCGCGCCGACGGACGGGCGCTGCACGACGCTCTCCCCATCCTCAACAACTGGTGCATGGACCGGCTCGGCCTCTGGCGTAAAGACTGACGGCGCAGCCTAGGGTCAGGACCCTAGTCGCGCGCGCCGAACAGCGCGGTGCCGACGCGCACATGCGTCGCGCCGAGCATCACCGCCGTCTCGTAATCGCCGCTCATCCCCATCGACCGCATCGGCAGGCCGTGGCGTTCGGCGAGTTCGTCGAGCAGCGCAAAATAGGGCGCGGGTTCGATATCCGCCGGTGGGATCGCCATCAGCCCGTCGATCGCCAGTCCTGCCGCCTTTGCTTCGGCAAGCAGTGCGGGCAGCTCGGCGACCGCGCAGCCGCCCTTCTGCTCCTCGTCGCCGACATTGACCTGGACGAAGAGTTGCGGCTGCTTGCCAGCCTTGGCGCACGCCTTAGCGAGCGCCTGCACCAGCGACGGGCGATCGACCGAGTGGATCGCGTCGAACAGCGCCACGGCTTCCTCGGCCTTGTTCGATTGCAGCTGGCCGATCAGGTGGAGCGCGATGCCGGGCGTTGCGGCGCGCAGTTCGGGCCATTTGGCGGCGGCTTCCTGCACCCGGTTCTCGCCGAAATCGCGTTGCCCCGCGGCGATCAGCGGGCGGATCGCGTCGGCGTCGTGCGTTTTCGACACCGCGATCAGGCGGATGTCGGCGGCGTTGCGCTTCGCGCGCTTCGCCGCGTCCGCGATATTCGCCTTCACTTCGGCCAGCCGGCCCGCCGCATCGCTCATCTGCTTTTCCCTATAGGGCGCGCGTTGCGCGGGCCCGCGACGCGCCTATAGAAAGGGCGATGGTCCGACGCCACCCCCCGCCCGCCTTGCCCCGCATATGGCTGTTCAGCGATGAACGGCTGGGCGCCGGATGGGCGGCGCTCGCGGTGCTGCTCCCGCCGGGCAGCGGCATCGTGCTGCGCCACGACAGCCTTGCGCCCGGTGCACGCTGGCGCTTGCTGCGGCGGCTGATGCGGACGGCGCAGGTGCGGCGGCTGACTGTTCTGCTCGCCGCGTCGCCCGCGCTCGCACGGCGCTGGGGCGCCGACGGCGTCCATCTCCGCCAGCCGCTCGCGCATCGCGCCGTGGAGGCGCACCGGCTGGGCCTGTTGCTGACGATGCCGGTCCATGATGCGCGCGAGGCGCGCCGCGCGCGCCGCGCCGGGGCCGCGGGCGCCTTCATCTCGCCGCTGCATCCGACGCGCTCGCATCCCGGCGCCCCCGCACTGGGCCATGCGGCGTGGCTGCGCCTCGCGCGCCAAGCCGGCGGCCGGCCGATCGCGCTCGGCGGCATGACAGCCGCGCGCGCGCGCGCGCTCGACCGCGCCAGCCGGATCGGGGCGGGTTGGGCCGCGATCGATGCATGGGAAGAAAAAGCGGCGAGACGCCGAACGCGTCAGAAGCGGAACGCCGTCCCGACATAGACGGCCTGGCTGTCGCGGCGCGAATCGGTCAGCGGCTCGAGGCGGTCGTCGCTCTTGTACCGGACGCCGGCGGTGACATCGATATTCTTGGTCAGGCGATAGCTGCTGACGACATCGACGGTCTGGTCGCTGCCCGGTGCGGTCAGGCGGTCGGTCGCGCCCGCGGGGTCGCTCGGCCGGTTGACCATGCGCGTCGCGAAACGCGACTTCTTTTCTTCCTGCTCGGGCGCCTTGGCGACCGGCAGGTTCTTGAGGTCGACGCCGCGCGGCAGCGCGGGGGTGACGAATTTCTCGAAGCCGACCGACGCGCCCAGATTATAGGCAACCGGTGCGATCGCGATCGGCGCCTTGGCGCGGCCGGCGGCCAGCGCAGCGGTGCGCGCGGCACTCGAATCGTCGCCGGCGCGAATCACGACGGTGATCGCGCGATTCTTGCGATTGTCGTCGGTGAGTGCGGGCGTGAAGCTGAAGCCGCGGCGCTGTTCGGCCGACATCTTCGCATAGCGCGCGATCAGCCGCGGATCGCCCGAAGCCGGTGTGAACTGGCCGAGCAATGTCTCGGAAAGCGAGGTGTCGCGGATGCGGTCGGCGCGCGTCATCGCGGCGAGGGCGGGCGGCAGGGCGAGCGAAACCACCGCCAGAACGGCGAGACTCCCTCTCCAGAAATGCCGAGATTTCCGCACCATTGCTCTGCGACTCCAACCCCAATCGAGTCCGCAGATAGGACGGTGGGCGCGACAATTCCAGTGATTCCCGACCGATTAATCGCTGCCGGCGAGCTTTTCGCCGAAATTGTTGCGCGATCACCACAGTTTGCCCGCTGTCTGACCAGAGGATGAACCGGAAGAACACAGAAATTGCCGCGCTTGCCGGACGCGGGCAAGGGCGATAGAGACGCTGGAAATTCCAGCATGCGCGGTGCGGTTTCGATGTCCGGCGGCGCTTTCAAGATAAGGTGTTTCGGATGCCCAAGCTTACCGTCCTTGCTCTGACCGGTCGCCGTACGGCTACGCTCGCGCTCGTTGCGATGGCCGCAGCCGGCCTGTCGGCGTGCGGCGGCAAGGAACGGCCGCGGTCGGACCTCGCGGCCAGCCAGGTGACGACGATCGGCGTGAACAGCTATTTGTGGCGCGCCTCGCTCGATGCGCTGTCGTTCATGCCGCTGCTCCAGGCCGACAGCTCGGGCGGCGTCATCATCACCGACTGGTATGCGAACCCCGGCAATCCGAACGAGCGGATGAAGGTCACCGTGTCGATTCTCGACCGGGATCTGCGTGCCGACGCGCTCCGTGTCGCGGCGTCGCGGCAGGTTGCGCAGGGCGGGACCTGGGTCGACGCGCCGGTGCAGGCCGCGACGGTGCAGAAGCTCGAGGAAATCATCCTCACCCGCGCCCGCGACCTCCGCCGCAGCGCCATCGAAGGCTAATCCCGGCGCGGACGCGCGCCCACAGACAGACAGGGTATTTAAGGAATGACCCGCGAAACGCGCTTTGGCGCCCTCGCCGCCGACGCCCGCTGGCAAAAGGCGTGGGAGGCGGCGAACAGCTTTGCCACGACCGACACGGCGGAAAAGCCCAAGGCCTATATCCTCGAGATGTTCCCCTATCCCTCGGGGCGCATCCACATGGGCCATGTCCGCAACTATGCGATGGGCGACGTCCTCGCGCGCTTCAAGCGGATGACCGGCCACGACGTGCTCCACCCGATGGGCTGGGACGCCTTCGGCATGCCAGCCGAAAATGCCGCGATGGAAAAGGGCGTGCACCCCGGCGGCTGGACGCGCGACAATATCGCCTCGATGCGCGGCCAGCTGAAGCGGCTCGGACTCGCGATCGACTGGAGCCGCGAGCTCGCGACCTGCGAGCCCGACTATTATGGGCAGGAACAGTCGCTGTTCCTCGACCTGTTCGCGCACGGCCTCGTCACGCGCAAGGAAAGCTACGTCAACTGGGACCCCGTCGACATGACCGTGCTCGCCAACGAGCAGGTGATCGACGGCCGCGGCTGGCGCTCGGGCGCGCTGGTCGAGAAGAAAAAGCTGTCGCAGTGGTTTTTGAAGATCACCGACTTCGCCGACGAGCTGCTCGAAGGGCTGCAGAGCCTCGACAAATGGCCCGACAAGGTGCGGCTGATGCAGGAAAACTGGATCGGCAAGTCGCAGGGCCTCGAATTCAGCTTCAAGATGGTCGGCGGCGCGCCCGGGTTCGACGTCTTTACGACGCGTCCCGACACGCTGTTCGGCGCGAGCTTCGCGGCGATTTCGCCCGACCATCCGCTGGCCGAGAAACTGGCGAAGGATTCGCCCGAACTCGCAGCGTTCATCGAGGAATGCCGCCGGCAGGGCACCGCCGCCGAACAACTCGACACCGCCGAGAAGATGGGCTTCGACACCGGCCTGTCGGTCGAGCATCCGCTCGATCCGAACTGGCATCTGCCCGTCTGGGTCGTGAACTATGTGCTGATGGACTATGGCACCGGCGCGATCTTCGGCTGCCCGGCGCACGACCAGCGCGACCTCGACTTCGCGCATAAATATGAGCTGCCCGTTCACCGCGTGATCGCTGACGGCGACGAAACCGCGCAGCATTTTACCGGAACCGAGGCCTACACCGGCCCCGGCCGCCTCGTGAACAGCCATTTCCTCGACGGCATGACGATCGACGAGGCGAAGGCTGCGGTTATTGCGCGCGCCGAGCATGAGAGCTGGGGCAAGGGCACGACCGTGTGGCGCCTGCGCGACTGGGGCGTCTCGCGCCAGCGCTATTGGGGCACGCCGATCCCCTTCATCCACTGTCCCGCGTGCGGCATGGTGCCGGTGCCGAAGAGCCAGCTTCCCGTCGTGCTGCCCGAGGACGCCGATTTCTCGGTCCCCGGCAATCCCTTGGACCGCCATCCGACGTGGAAACATGTCGCCTGCCCGTCGTGCGGCGGCGAAGCGGTGCGCGAGACCGACACGCTCGACACTTTCGTCGATTCGTCCTGGTATTTCCTGCGCTTCGCGTCGGCGCCGTCGGACAAGCCGTTCGACCCCGACGTCATCCGCCGCTGGCTGCCCGTCGATCAATATATCGGCGGCATCGAGCATGCGATCCTCCACCTGCTCTACGCGCGCTTCTGGACGCGCGCGCTGAACAAGCTCGGCATGATCGACATCAAGGAGCCCTTCGCCAGCCTTTTCACCCAGGGCATGGTGACGCACGAAACCTACAGCCGGCCGCAGGGCGAGGGTCTGCCCGCGCTCTTCTTCACCCCCGACGAGATTCTCCGGTCGGCCGACGGCGCGACGCTGGAGGCCGATGGCGCGCCGGTCGAGATCGGCCGCGTGATCAAAATGTCGAAGTCGAAGAAGAATGTCGTCGATCCCGACGCCATCCTCGACCAGTACGGCGCCGATGCCGCGCGCTGGTTCATGCTGTCCGACAGCCCGCCCGAGCGCGACCTGCCGTGGAGCGAGGCGGGCATCGAGGGCGCCTGGCGTTTTGTCCAGCGCCTGTGGCGCCTGTTCGGCGAGACCGAAGATAGCGGCGACGGGGCGGAAGACAAGGCGCTCGCGCGCAAATTGCACCAGGCGATCGCCGGGGTTGCGACCGACATCGAATCGCTCGGCTTCAACAAGGCGGTGGCGAAGATCCACGCGCTCGCGAACGAGATCGAAAAGGCGAAGCCCTCGGCGACCCGCGCCGAGGCGTGCCGCATCTTGATCCTGCTCGTCGCGCCGATGATGCCGCACCTTGCCGAAGAAGCCTGGGCTGCATTGCCCGAAAGCCAGCGCCCGACGGCGATGATTGCCGACGCCGCATGGCCCGCCGCCGATCCGGCACTGCTCGTCGATGACGAGGTGACAATCGCGATCCAGATGGCGGGTAAGCTGCGCGATACGATGACGATCGCCAAGGGCCTCGACAAGGATGCGACCGAAGCCGCGGCGCTTGCGCGCCCGCGCATCGTCGAACTGCTCGCCGGCGCGACGCCGAAGAAGGTGATTGTCGTGCCCGACCGTTTGGTGAATATCGTTCCCTGATGCGCAGCCTTCTCGTCTCCGCCCTTGTCGCAGCCTCGCTCGCCGTCGGCGGTTGCGGGCTACGGCCGCTCTATGCCAACGGCAGCAAGGGTGCGGTGGCGCAGATACTGGCCGACGTCGACGTCGCGCCGATCGAGGGGCATAGCGGCTGGCTCGTCCGCAACGCGCTCCGCGACCGGCTGCAGGCGACGCAGGGCGGCGCGGGAGCGGGCAAGCGCCTGCGGCTCGATGTGCGGCTCGAAGATTCGATCACCGGCTTCGGCGTCCGCGCCGACGATGCGGTGACGCGCGAGCGCCGCACCCTGCGCGCGCGCTACCAGCTCGTCGATGCCGCGAGCGGCGAGGTGCTCGTCGACGCGACGGCCTTCTCCGACGCCGGGATCGACGTCGTCGGCAGCGAATATGCGACGATCGCCGCCGAATCCTCGGCGCTCGAGCGGCTGTCGTCGGCGGTTGCCGACCAGATCGTCGCGCGGCTCGCGGTCTTTGCCAACCGCGGCGGCGGGCAACCGGCCGCCGCGCCCACCCCGACGCCTTCAGGGCAATGAAGAGCGTCAAGCCGACCGAACTCGAACGGCTGACGCGCCTCGACCCCGCGGTTCGTTTCACCCTCCTCACCGGTCCCGATGAAGCGACGATGGAAGCCGTCGCGCACCATCTGATCGGCCTCGCGGGCAAGGATGCCGAACGGCTCGACCTGACGGGTTCGCAGCTCGCGCAGGATCCGTCGCTGCTCGCCGCCGAGGCGGCGTCGATGTCGCTCTTCTCGTCTGCGCGCGTGATCCGCCTCGAACTGTCGGGCAGCGGCGACGACAGCCTCGCCGCGGTCGAGGCGCTGCTGGCCGCCGACACCGCGATCAATCCGGTGATCGCGACCGGTGCCTCGGTCACCGCCAAGTCGAAGCTCGTCAAGCTGGTCGAGGGCGCCGGCCATGCGGTCGCCGCGATCTGTTACCAGCCCGATCGCCGCGCGCTCGTCGGCATCGCGATGGCGGCGGCGCAGGAGCAGGGGCTTCGCCTCGCCAATGCCGAAGCGCAGTTGCTCGTCGATCTCGTGTCGGGCGACCAGGCGCTGATGCGCCGCGAGATCGAGAAGATCGCGCTCTATCTCGACGCCGCCGCCGACCGCCAGCGGCAGGTCACCGCCGCCGATATCGCGGCACTCGGCGCCGCGACGCACGAGGAGGATGTGAGCGAGTGCATCAATGTCGCGCTCGGCGGCAAGGTGCGCGAGCTGCCCGAGATGCTGAGCACCGCCGCCGCGGTCGGCATCGCCGAAATCCGCATCATCCGCGCCCTCGCGATCCGCGCGATGGCGCTCGCACGCCTCCGCGCCGAGGTCGATGCCGGCGCGCATCCCGCGACCGTCGTCGCGGCGAAGAGCAGCGGCATTTTCTGGAAGGAGCGTGACGCGGTCACCGCGCAGCTCCACATCTGGGATTCGGTGCGCGTTGCGCGGCTGATGACGCGCCTGCTCGACTGCGAGCGTGCGCTGAAAGCATCGGGGACCGCGGGCGGCGTGCTGTTCCGCAAGCTGATGACCGACATCGCTTACCAGGCCGCGCGGGCGCGCTGAATTTTTCGCACGAAGACGCGAAGACGCGAAGAGGTAGCGCCGGCCGCGAAGCGGCCTTTCATCTCACCCTTGCGACATATTGCATCGCCGAAGGAGACACCGGCCTGACGGTCCGAGCCGACCTTCTTCGCGCCTTCGCGTGAAACAAAAAGAAACCGCCCGCTCGCCGAAGCGAGCGGGCGGTCCCCGATAACTCTCTGCGCGATCAGAATTTGCCGCGCAGCGTCACGCCATAGGTCCGCGGTTCGGCGAGGAACTGCGAGAAGAGCTGGCGGCCGCCCGGATATTGCGGGTCGGCGAAGGCGGTCGTCGTCGAGGTGCCGCCTTCCTGGAACGGCGAGTTGAACGCGACCTGGGCATATTGCTTGTTGAACAGGTTCTGCGCCCAGAGTTCGATGCCCCATTTCTCGTCGGGGCCGCGAACGCCGATACGCGCGTTAAAGATCGCATAGCCGTCCTGTTCTTTCTGCGGGAACAGATCCGAACCGGTGTTGTAATCGCTGGTCATACGGCCATCGATATAGACGAGGCCGCTGAGGCCGCTGCTACCGATGTCGGGGGTCCAGGCAATGCTGCCGGTGGCGACCAGTTCGGGCGCGTTCGACAGATTGTTGCCCGGCAGCAGGCGCAGCGCCTGGTCGAGCGGCGCACCCGAATTGTTGCCGACCAGATTGTTGCGATATTTGGTGTTCGCATAGGTCAGGCCAGCCGTCATGCGGAAGCTGCGCGCCGGGACAAGCGACGCTTCGAGCTCGAAGCCTTCCGACCGGACGCCGTGGCTGACATCGTCCGCCGCGCAGGCGCCGCTCGCCGCCGCCCCCGCATTATAGTTCGGAGCGCCGGTGAACTTGCTCTGGTCGCGGTCGCCGCCGTTCAGGCTGCTGTCGCACCCGTTCACATTCTGGACGAGGAAAACCGTGCCGTTGAACGTGTTGAGCTGGAAGCTCGAGAAATCCGACCGGAAGAAGGTCAGCCCCAGGCTGAACGGACCGGTCGCATATTTGGCGCCCAGTTCGTAGCTGTGCACCTTTTCGGGGTCGAACTGCAAATTGCCCACGAGCGACTGTGCGCCGCCGGGGGTCGCCGCGAACGGCAGGATCGGCGATTTCAGCGCCGAGCGGTCGAGGTTGAAGCCGCCCGCCTTGTAGCCGCGCGAATAGCTCGCATAGAGCATCAGGTCATCGACCGGCTTGTACGACAGGATCGCGGTGCCGGTGAACTCGTCCTCGCTGCGCTTGTCGTTGATCGACACATTGTTGAGCTCGGCGGTCGAATTGCCCTGGCAGGCGAGGCCGATGAGGCCGCCCGCGAGTGCGCGCGCGGTAGCGATCTGCGCCGGCGTACCCGCGGTCGTCGTCGTCAGATCGTCCAGAACAAGGCCCTGGACAGTGGTGCAGACGGTGTTGTCGTTGGTGAAGGTCGCCGCGAACTTCTTCTTGTCGTTGGTGTAGCGGACGCCGAAGGTGAAATCGAGCTTGTCGGTGATGTGGAAGATATTGTGCGTGAACAGCGCCCAATTCTTGCCGTTCTGGCGATAGACATCGTTGATGCTGCCGCGGTCGCTGAGCCCGTCGAGCGCGGTAAAGGCCGCGACGATATCGGCGCCCGATGCGCCGCTTGCCCCCGCGATCGTCGCAGGCCCGACGCCGGGCGCCACGCAAAGCGGGTTCGTCGGCGAATAGAGGCCGGCAAGACCGCCGCCCGAGATGATGCGGCAGGTCGCGAAGCGGCCGTATTGGGTGCCGAAACGCAGATTGTCGCGGACCGTCAGCTTTTCATTGGCGTAGAAGCCGCCGACGAGCCAGTCGAGCTTGCCGTCGAAGGCTTCGCCCTGCAGGCGCAGTTCCTGCGTGAAGGTGTGGAACTGGCGATAGGCGTCGTCGTCGGGCGCGCGGTAAAGGATATCGACCGCATTATAGTCGACGTCGCCCGCCTGGCCCGAACGATATTCGCGATAGGCGGTGATCGACGTCAGCGTCGCACCGCCGAAATCATAATCGATCTGGCCCGAGAAACCGTAATCCTTGGTCTTGCCCGCATAGCTGCGTCCCGGGGTGACCCAGATGTTGCGGTCATAGCCCTGGTTGAACGCCGCGAGCGGCTGGCCGAGGTCGCGCAGCACGTTGACGATATTATTCGTCGTCGCGGTCGGCGCCACGCCGACGGTGCTCGGATTGTTGAGGTTGCCGATATAGGGATTGACGGTCGGGCCGACATAGGTCGCGCCGCAGCATTCCTCGTCGCGCGATGTATAGTCGGCGATCAGACGCACCGACAGCGCATCGGTCGGTTCGAACAGCAACTGGCCGCGCAGGAAATAGCGGTCGCGGTTGTTGATGTCGCGGTTGTTGTTGGTGTCGCGCAGGAAGCCGTCGCGCTTGACCCAGACGCCGTCGAGCCGCGCGGCGATGGTTTCGCTGAGCGGGCCGGTCACGCTGCCGGCGAGGCGCCAGAAGTCGTAATTGCCGTAGGTGATCTCGCCCGTGGCGCCGAAGTCGAAATCGGGCTTTTTCGAATAGATGCTGATCAGGCCCGCCGACGAGTTGCGGCCGCCGAGCGTGCCCTGCGGGCCGCGCTGCACTTCGATGCGGTCGATCTCGCCGAGTTCGTTGAGGCCGATGCCCGAGCGCGAGCGATAGACGCCGTCGATGAAGACGGGGACCGAGCTTTCGAGGCCGGGGTTGTCGCCGACGGTGCCGATGCCGCGGATACGCGCCGAGCCGTTCGCTTCCGAACCCGTCGACGAAACGAGCAACGAGGGGGCGACCTGGTTCAGCTGGCGGATGTCGTTCGCGCCGCTGTTCTGCAGCGTTTCGGCGCTCACCGCCGAGATGGCGACCGGCACGTCGGACAGGAGCTGCGAACGGCCCTGCGCGGTGACGACGATCGGCGCGTCGTCGGCATATTCGTCGGTGCTGTCCTGCGCCGCGGCGTCCTGCGCGAAGGCGGGGGCCGATACGGCGACGATGGCGAGCGAAACGCCCAGCGCGCTCGTGCGCAGCAGGCGGGCAGGCAGAAGGGAAGAAGATTTCATAGCGGCTACTCCTCTCAACATTTCGTTGTTTTTATTGGGGTCGATTCATACCGAATCGGTCGCGCCGATCCAGCCGGGGGCGCGCTTTTGTGCGATTCTTCGCCGGGGTGATGTATTTCTGCCACAGCGGAAAATTCCGCGCTTTCGGGGCGTTATGTCTCAGCGCGCGGCCGCGACGGTGCTTGCCGTAACGTCATCGTGGCCCGCGCGGACGCAGGGAAAGGCCAGAAGGCGGCCCTGCGCGACCAGCATCGCGCGATAATCCCCGGAAAAATTCGCCGCGATGGCGGGGTCCGCGGCGTCGAGCCCGCCCGTCAGGCTGCCGAAGGCCGGCAGGATCAGCCGCCGGTCGTCGCCCGCGAAACAGGCGCGCGCGACGTGGCGGCCGCGGACGTTGCGCCGCAGCTTGGGATGGAAATGACCCGATATTTCGGGGCGGACCTCGGCCGGATCGCTCTGGTGGCGCAGCACGATGCCGTCGACGACCATCTCGTCGGCGACTTCGCCGCCCCAGCCGCCGCCCGTCAGGCCGTCGTGGTTGCCCGCGATCCACACCAGCTTCGCCGCCGCCGCCTGCCGGTGCAGCCGGTCGGCGACCGCGGGGACGATACGGCTTGCGGCGTCCCGGTCGTGGAAACTGTCGCCGAGGCACCAGATCGCGCGTGCGCCGGTCTGCGCGGCGAGGCGCGCGAGGCGGTCGAGCGTGTCGTGGCTGTCATAGGGGGGGAGCGGCTGGCCGTGCGCGGCATACCAGCTCCCCTTTTCGAGATGCAGGTCGGCGACGATCAGCGCGCCGTGGCGCGGCCAGAACAGCGCGCGATCGGCGAGCGCGAGAAAATGGTGCCCGGCAAAATCGAGGGCGGGAGCGGAGGCCATGCGACGGCTATGGCGACGCGGCCGCCGCGCGGCAAGCGCGCTATTTCGCCGGGGGGAAATAGGCGGCGAAGCGCTGGCGATTGTCGCGCGACGCGCCGCTCGGCAATTCGAAGATCACGCGCTTGTTCGGAAAGTCGATCTCGACCCGGTCGAACAGCGACAGGCTGTCCATGCCGAGCAGCAGCGCCGGGCGCTCTTCGAGGTCGAGCGCGCGAAACGCCTGGCTGTCGGCGAAGCTGACGGGCAGGTCGTTGACGTCGACGCCGTTGATCTTGATCCGCTTGATTCCGGTGCGCGTCGCGGGGACCGCTTCGCCCGACACCGCGTTCAGGACCGTCGGGAAGAAGGGAAAATTATTCTGCCGCCGCGCGGCGACCAGCTTTTGCAGCGCGGGATTGCCGACGCTCGTCTGCGCGCCGGTATCGACGATGACGTCGACCCTTTTGCCGTCGATCCGCGCATCGGACAGGATCAGCCGCCCCGCCATGTTGCGCGCGGTGACGACGATCGCGTCGCCGTCGTCGATGATCGGCCGCGCGCGCCGCCGGGTTTCGAGAATCTGCATCGTCTCGGCACGGAAATCGATCAGCACGCGCCGGTTTTCGAGCATGTCGACGCCGATCAGCCCCGCCGCGCCGATATGGCGACCGGCAAAGGCGGGGGCGTCGAAGGGGGTCATGTGCAGCCCCGTCATCGACAGCGCGGCGACGCGGTAGCTGGTCACGACGGTCGAGCTGCCGATCGTCGCGAGCCGCAGCTTCGCGCCCTCGACCAGCCCCAGCCGTTCGGCGAGTTCGCGCGCGATCACGGTGCGCTCGGCGCCGGTATCGACGAGGAAGGAAAAGGGACCCCGGCCTTCGACCATGACGTTCACCGCCATGCGCTGCGTGGCGTCGAGGTCGAAGGGCTGGATGAAGGGCGTCACCTCGCCGCTGCTGGTGATCGGCGGGGTCGCCGGCGGCGGTGCGGAGGCCGGGACCGGAACGACGGGCGGCGGTGCGGGCGCGGGCGTCGCGCCGACCAGCAGCGGCGCGCCGGCGAGCAGCGCCAAAAGGACCGACCGCTTCGTAACATGGGTCATTGCTGGCATCCTCAATCTGCTTATCTTTTGGCGCAATCTACGCCTCGCGGCGGTTCGCGGCAAGCGGAAGGCGGTCTGGGCCCCTGGCCCTAGC
>PNJO01000003.1 GCA_013821905.1 Sphingopyxis sp.
GCGGTTTCGAGGACCTGGACATTGTTCTGATACTGGCGGGCGGTCTCGACCATCTCGACCAGCTCGGCGGCGCTATCGACCGCGGCCTCCCACACATTGCCCTCGGCATCGGCGAGCGGATTGGTCGGATCGTGCCGTTTCGACGGCGCCATTTTCGACGTCGTGACCTGATCGACCTGGACCGTCGCGCGGCCCTGTCCGTCCATCACGGTGCGGAACACCGGCTTCATCGAGCGGAAGGCGCCTGCCTCGCTGCCCGACACCGTCCCCGCATTGGCGAGGTTCGACGCCGTCGTGTTCATGCGGACGAGCTGCGCCGACATGGCGCGGCCCGAAATGTCGAAGACCGAGAAATTGCCGTTCATCGTCATTCGCCCTTGATCGCGCGCGTCAACGTGTTGACGCGGCCGTTGAGGAAGGAGAGGCTCGACCGGTAGGCGAGCGCGTTTTCGGCGAAGGCGGTCTGTTCGGTCGACATTTCGACGGTGTTGCCGTCGAGCGACGCCTGGACGGGAACGCGATAGGCGGTCGCGCCCTCGAGCGCCTGGGCGGTCGAGCCGCCCTGCTGCGCCAGATCGAGCGCCTTGGAGAAATCGAGGTCGCGCGCCTTGTATCCGGGCGTCGCGGCGTTGGCGATGTTCGAGGCGAGCAGCATCATGCGCTGGCTGCGCAGCTGAAGCGCCGTCGCGTGCAGGCCAAAAAGCTTTTCGGTTGCCATCATCATCTTCCTTCGCTTGCCGCGCCCTTGCCGGATCACAGCCGGCGCCAGCGCGCGGAAATACATGAGGCAATGATGCAATCGCCGTGCCAAACATGATTTATCTTCTTTTTTCATATACTTGATTGATATGCCGACGGAAGCCCGACGCCCTGTCCCGTCCGCCGGTCAAAAGTTTGACGGCGCGGCGGGACGGCGCGGGGAAAGCCGCGGCAATGCGCGACTGGCACATATCCTGCACCCGTGGGCGCATGACCCTTTGGACCAAGGAGACGGGCCCATGCACCGCAAGACGATCGCCAGCCTCGCCGCACTCGCCGCCGGCATCCCCGCCGCGTCGGCGCAGCAGGCGACCGAGGACTGGCAGGCGATCGACCGGCTGACGGCGATGGTCGCGAACGCGATGGGCCGCACCGCGACCCCGATCGACCGCCGCATCAGGCTCGCGCGCTGCCCCGAACAGGCGTCGGTCGAAGCGATCGATGCGCAGACGCTCGCGGTCCGCTGTGCGTCGCTCGGCTGGCGGCTGCGCGTCGCGATGAGCGGACCGGCCGGCCAGGCGATGGCCCCCGCGGCTTTCGCCCGCCCGGCGGCGTCGGCGCCGGTGATCCGCCGCGGCGACAATGTCCGCGTCACGATCGAGACCCAAAGTTTCGCGATCAGCTATTCGGCGGTCGCCACCCAGGACGGGCGCGTCGGCGAAACGATCGCGCTGCGCGGCACCGACGCCAAGAATCTGCTCAGCGCCACGGTGACCGGCCCCGGCCGCGCCAGCCTGTCCGAATGATCCTGCCCTGACGGTTCCGCCCTTGGCCCGGAGGGCGTCGGCTTTCCGACGCCGCCGGGCCCTTTCTTTTCTTTTTTCTGTCATCCGCGCTTAATGTCGCGCGCCATCGTCCGTTAAGCTGCCTGAACGGTGCCGTCACTTTTCTGACGGCGCAGGATGGAGGCGAAGATGGCAGGTGACGAAAAAATCACCCTGCAGGTCAGCAGCGTGTCCCGGGCATCCCCGGTGCGCAAGGCCGTAGCGAGCGGTTCGGAGGCACCGGCAACGGTGCATGCGCCCTCGAACACGCCGGCGCCGGTTCCCGTCACGCGCCTGCTGAGTCTGGCCAACGAGCTGGCGTCGGAACCGCCGCCCGTCGACTTCGCGCGCATCGCGGTGCTGCGAAATGCGATCGCCAGCGGGAACTATGCGGTCGATGCTGCGTTGATCGCGGGCGCCGCAGTCCGTTTCTACAAGGGTAGTGCCACCTGATGCTGACACAGATGGAAGATGTTCAGGGGAAGCTCGACGCGCTCGTCGGCGCGCTCGACGGGCAGGACGCGGGAGCGATCATCGCCGCAACCGAGTCGCTTGCGACCGCCGTGATCCTGTTCAAGGGCGCCAAGGTGCCCGCGGGCAGCGAGCATCGCGCGCGCGCGCTGATCACCAACACGCTGTCCCAGCTCGAAGCCGCCGCGATCCGCGTCAATATCCTGAAGGAATGGACGCGTCAGAGGATTGACAGAAGCCATGACATCCGTGGCACCCATAGCCGGGGCGCAGCCATAAGCTATTGATACTCAGGGATTTAACGCCGCTTCCCTGAAAATGGCACGATGATTGCGTTTGGTCCGCTGAACAAGCGGAACCCAAAGCATGAATGCCATTCAGAACCCAGGATCGAACCGCATCGCCGCCCCCGTCCTCGACGCGGTGCAGAATGCATCGGCGCGCACGGGGATCGATTTCGACTATCTGTTCGACGTCGCGCGCGTCGAGAGCGGCTATAATCCGTCGGCAAAGGCCTCGACCTCCTCGGCGCGCGGCCTCTATCAGTTCACGCGCCAGACCTGGCTCGCGACGCTGCGCCGCCACGGCGCCGATCACGGGCTCGATTGGGCCGCCGATGCGATCGGCCGCGACGCCTCGGGCCGCCTGACCGTCGCCGACCCGATGCTGCGCGACCAGATTCTCGGCCTGCGCGACGATCCCGCCACCGCGGCGACGATGGCGGGCGCGCTGACCGCCGACAATCGCGACTATCTCGAAAGCCGGATCGGCCGCGGCGCCGAGCCCGTCGATCTCTATCTCGCCCATTTCCTCGGCAGCGCGGGCGCAGTCAAATTCCTGTCGGCGATGGACGCCGACCCCGGCCAGCCCGGCGCAGCGATGATGCCCGACGCCGCGGCGGCGAACCGCTCGGTCTTCTACGCCCCCGACGGCAGCATGCGCAGCCTCGCCGACATTCGCGAGCGCTTTCGCATGAAGCTGGAGGAAGGCGGCGGCGCGGCCGGTGCGGGCCTGCCGATGCCCTCATCCGGCTGGCGGGCCATGTCGAACAGTTCGAGCGGCCTGGCAAATGGCGGAGGCGGCGGACGCCCGCCGCTGCCGATGATGGATATCCAGCCGATGCCGAAGAAGCTCTCGATGGGCTTTGCCGCCGACGCCTATCGCCGGCTCGCCTCCTTGTCGGGAGGCGCGGCATGACCGCGGGCTTCAACATGCGCAATCTGGCGCGTTTCGCAAGCGGTGCGGCGCTCCCCGCCGCGATGCTGATCCTCGTCGGGCTGATGGTGATCCCGGTATCGCCGCTGCTGCTCGACATCAGCTTCGTGCTCAACATCATGGTCAGCCTCGCGATCCTGATGGTCGCGCTGTCGGCGGCAAAGCCGCTCGATTTCTCGGCCTTCCCGACCGTGCTGCTGCTCGCGACCCTGTTCCGCCTTGCGCTCAACGTCGCCTCGACGCGCGTCGTGCTCGTCCACGGGCACGAAGGCACCGCGTCGGCGGGCCATGTCATCGAAGCCTTCGGCCAGGTGCTGATCGGCGGCGACTATGTCGTCGGCCTGTTCGTCTTCGTCGTGCTGATGATCATCAACCTCGTTGTCATCACCAAGGGCGCGGGGCGCGTGTCCGAAGTGTCGGCGCGTTTCACCCTTGACGCCTTGCCCGGCAAGCAGATGGCGATCGACGCCGACCTCAACGCCGGGCTGCTGACCCCCGACGAAGCCAAGGCGCGGCGCCAGGAAGTCGCGACCGAAGCCGATTTCTACGGCTCGATGGATGGCGCGTCGAAATTCGTGAAGGGCGACGCCGTCGCGGGCCTGCTGATCCTGTTCGTCAACATCGTCGGCGGGCTGATCCTCGGCATGGCCAGCCACGGCCTTTCCTTCTCGGAAGCCGGCAGCACCTATGTCACGCTCGCGATCGGCGACGCACTCGTCGCGCAGATCCCCGCGCTGCTGCTGTCGATCGCCGCCGCGTCGATCGTCACCCGCGTCGCCTCGCCGCTCGACCTCTCGGGCCAGATCGCCAGCCAGTTCGCCTCGCCCGCCATCTGGATGGCGGTCGGCGGCATCCTGTTCGTCCTCGGCCTCGTCCCCGCGATGCCGCAGATGCTGATCCTGCCCGCCGCCGCGCTGTCGTTCGCGATCGGCTGGCAGATGAAGCGCGCCGCCGCCGAAGCCGAGGCGCTGCCCGCCCCCGCCGCGCCGGCGCCCGACCCGCATCACATCGACTGGGCCGACGTCAATGAATCGAGCCCGTGCCAGCTCGAGATCGGCTATGCGCTGGTCAGCCTTGTCGACGAGCGCAAGGGCGCGCCGCTGATGGGCCGCATCACCGGCATCCGCAAGCAGCTGTCGAAGGAACTCGGCTTCGTCGTCCCGGCGGTGAAGGTCGCCGACGACCTGTCGCTGCCCGGCAACGTCTATCGCATCTCGATCGCCGGGGTGATCGTCGGCGAGGACGAGGTTTTCCCCAACGAGATGCTCGCGCTCGATTCGGGCGACCTCGTCACCAAGGTCACCGGGCGTCCGTGCAAGGATCCGACCTTCGGGCTCGACGCGCTCTGGATTCCCAAGGCGTCGCAGAATGACGCGATCGCCGCGGGCTATACCGTCGTCGATCCGGCGACCGTGGTCGCGACACACCTCAACAACAGCGTCGTCGCCTCCGCCGCCGAGCTGTTCGGCATCGACGACGCGCAGGCGCTGCTCGACCATCTGAAGGCCCATTATCCGCAGCTCGCGCAGAATCTGAGCCCGCAGGGCTATTCGCTGCCGCGCGTCGCCGGCCTCTGCAAGGAACTGCTCGTCGAGCGCGTGCCGCTGCGCGATTTCCGCAAGATCGCCGAGGCGATGGTCGCGCTCGCGGGGCAGCAGCTGTCGGACACCGACCTGGTCGAGGCGGTGCGCCAGCGCATCGGCGCGCTGATCATCCAGACCATCGTGCCGAGCCGCATGCCGCTCCCCGTCGTGACCTTCAGCCCCGAGATCGAGATGCTGCTCAACCAGTCGGTGCGTGCCAATCCGGGCGCCGAATGGCCGTTCGAGCACGGCATGGCGATGAAGATCATCGAACAGGTCGGCCAGGCGGTCGAACCGCTTTTGCTGTCGACGCGCAGCTTCGCGCTCGTCGCCTCGCCGATCTGCCGCTCCGCGCTGTCGCGGCTGGTGCGCGCGACCTTCCCCGACGTCGCGGTCATCTCCTACCTCGAGATTCCCGCGAACAAACAGACCGAAATCGTCGCCACCATCGGTGGCGAGGTGCCGCGCCTTGCCCATGACGAGGACGCGCAGATGAAGGACCAACCGCATGAAAGTTGAGCCGGCCGAGCAATTCGCCCGCACGGCGCGCCCGCATGGCTATGGCGGCAGCGCCGAGGCGCTGGTGCAGGAATATGCGCCGCTGGTGCGCAAGATCGCGTGGCAGGTGTTTTCGAAAGTCGCGCGAACGAGCGACCTCGACGACCTGATCCAGGTCGGGCTGATCGCGCTGATCGAGGCGAGCCGCCAATATGAGGAACGCGGCTTTGCCTTCTCCACCTATGCGACGACGCGCGTCCGCGGCGCGATGATCGATCAGCTGCGCCGCGAGGCCGATGTCGGGCGGTCGGCGATGGTCGCGGCGAAACGGATGCAGGCGGCGCGCAAGACGCTCGAACAGCAATATATGCGCGCGCCGACCGCGGTCGAGATGGCCGAGGCCCTCGACATGAGCGCCGAGGATTATTTCGCGTTCGAACGCCATGCGACGCATGGACGCTCGACCTCGCTCGACGAACTGATGGAGGGCGGCGGCTTTCTGCTCGCCGACGAACGGCTGAATGCCGACGATCTGTGCGAGCAGGAAGACCTGCTCGGCGCGCTGCGCGACTGCATCGCCCGCCTGTCCGAACGCGAGCAGCTCGTGCTCCAGCTCTATTTCTTCGAGGAACTCAACCTGCAGGAGATCGGACTGACGCTCGACGTCAGCGCGGCGCGCGTCTGCCAGATCAAGCGCGACGCGATGGCCCGCGTCGATCGCATGATGCGCGACCGGACCGAATAGGGCGAAACGACCCGGGCCGGATGCGACGGGCGACCATCCGCCGCATCCGGCCGGGGAGATCAGGCGGCGAGGTTGCGACTGTTGCGCAGCGCGGCGCCGATCTTCTCGAAATAGCTGGCCATCTGTTCGGTTCCGGCCTCGGTCAGCCGGACGATCGAGCGGCGGCGATCGCGTTCGTCGATGCTGCGCGTCGCCAGCCCCATCGCCTCGAGCGACGCGATCATGCGCAGGCCCGACGACAGGGGCACACCCGCGCCGGTGGCAAGGTCGCTCGCACTCAGCGTGCGGCCGTGCGATTCGGCGAGCATCAGGTCGAGCATCATGTCCCAGGTGGGACCCGACATCTGGCCACCCGCGAAATGGCTCTTGCGCATGCGCCGGATCTGGATGCTGAACGCCAGCTGGTTGACCAGCTGGGCGCGCGGCGTCCCGACCTCGGGCACGATATCTTCCGCCGCCAGCCCCGCGTCCCCGCGGTTGGCCAGCAGTTCGTGGATCTGATCGATGCGCGACCTGATTTCGGCAATTTCAACATTCGAAAATTGCTGCATTCGTTGTGACCCCCCGGTCGCAGCTTGCGCTACGCGGTAACATCACCCCTCCGTCTGGCCGAACCCGATGCGTATAGAATGACAAAGAGGATCGGGTAGGAAATATACATTGAAAGCAGCGCGTAAGGGCGCTCCAATATCTCCGAAAACATCAGCTTCTGGACATGCCCGAAGATCGCGATCAATTGCCAACCGGTGATCCAGTAAGGCCAGAAACGCTGCGTTTTCAGGGCAATGAGCCAGAAACTGATCAACGCCAAAATGTCGATGGCGAAGATATTATATTCAATGTCGGTCCATTTCGGATTGGGTACGATAATGGTGGTGAGGACCGAGGCGATCAGCGCCGTATAGGCGGCCCATCGCTCCAGCGAACCGCCGCGAAATACCGCGACGGCCACTGTCAGGAGCAAAACGCCATAATAGATCGCCACGGTCCACATATGTGGCTGGTCCACCCTTGCCGGTTACGACACTTTCGCCAGCGAGAGGATCGCGGCTTCCTGGTCGTTGCTGCCTTCCTCGACCAGCGTCGCGCTTGCGGGCGGCTTCACGCCGGCACCGAACATGCGCGTGCCGAGGCCGACTTCCTTCTGCGTGACGGTCAGCGCGAGGTGCGCGTCGGTCAGCAGCTGGCGGACTTCGCCGGCGGCGGCAAGCGCGTGCGCAACCTTGGCCATCGCTTCCTGGCCGACGATCGCCGACATGTTGGTTTCGCGGCGCGCGGTCGGCAGCGTGGCCGCAAGCTGTGCGATGCGGATCATCGCCTCGTCGATGGCGTCTTCGGCCTGGTGCAGTTCGGAAGCGATCTTCTTTGCTGCGGAAACGCGTTCGTTCAGCATTACCATATTCCTTGCAAAGGAATGCTACCGGTTTCCCCCCCGCAGCATTCGGTTCGGACCGTCAGGTCATGACCCGGCCAAGTCCGACAAGGATCGAATAGAGGGCGGAGAAAGCCAAAATGGTCGCGAAGGCGATCAGGATTGGCCAGATTATCCTTTCCATCAACCCGTGCCGGTTGGCCGGCTGGGACGCGGTCGGAAATGGCGAACCAATATCGAAAACCCGCCGAAACGAACTGCGCCCCGGCTCGGCTTCCCCGGCGGGGGCATCGTCGCCTAGGTCGATCAATTGATATGTCAAAGATTGATAGGGGGTAACATGATCGAAGACACCGTTAACCGCGAGAATACGCGCCGCCTCGATCCTGTTGGAAACATTCAGCTTTTTTAAAGCCCGCCGGACCCGCTCGTCCACCGTGTGCGGTGATACGTTCATCAGCCGCGCAATCTGCTTGGAATTTTTGTGCTCGTAAACGTGCCGCAACGTTTCGATTTGCGCGGCAGAAAGCAGACTGATGTAATTGTCGGGATCGCCTTGCACGCCCCACGGCATAGACCATCGCGAGTCGAAATCAAGTTAGGTGCACAGGTGATTCGCGGTTACATGGCCCGATGCCACCTGCACCACAGCCGCAGAAATGCGCGCGATCGGGACGATGAGGCGGGTAACGCCGCCGCGCGGTTTCTTTTTAGGTTAACGGCATCCGCATTCGGGACAGCCCGGTGGCCGGACCGCTTCAGCCCGGCGGCAGCTCGGCCCCCGAATCCTTGAGCGCCCGATAACGCGCGATCGACTTTTCGATATGCCGCCGCGCCGCGCGCCGCGCCGCCGCCGGATCGCCCGCCTCGATCGCCGCATGGATCGCCCGGTGGTCGCGGTTGATCGTGTGCGCGTAGCGCTGGTGCCGGACCGGGTCGTCGCCCTGGAGATAGAGCCGCCGCGACGGCACCAGCCGGACGCCGAGGAATTGGGTGAAGCGCAGGAAATAGCTGTTGCCGGTAGCGCTGGCGATCGCGGCATGAAAGGCCGCATCGGCCGCAACCGATTCATCGACGTCGGTGCTCCGTTCCATCGCTTCGAGCGTTTCGCCCAGCCGCACGAGATCCCGGTCGGTGCGGCGACGCGCCGCGAGATCCGCCATTTCGACCTCGAAGCCCATGCGCATTTCGAGCAGCTTCAGCACATCTTCGATCTCGCCGATTTCCTCGGCGGTGACCTGGAACGCGCGATAGCTGGCGCCATCGGGCACATAGGCGCCCGACCCGCGCCGCGAGACGAGCAGGCCACGCGCGGCGAGCCGCGAATAGGCCTCGCGCACGACGGTGCGGCTGACGCCGAAATCCTCGGTGATCGCTTTCTCGGTCGGAAAGCGGGCGCCGGGGGGCATTTCGCCCGATTCAATCTGTTGCTCGAAGCGCTGGACGAGATCGTCGGCCAGCGATGCCGCCTTGGTCGCCATGACAGGAAGCGTTACCATCGCGCGGCGGGGCTGGCTAGGGCCGGAAGTCCGGACGCTGCGCGTCGACATAGCTATTCCAGTCGGCCTGCGTCGCGAAATCGCCGCCGCGATCCCAGGCCGCGCCGCTGTAATAGACGAAGGGCCGGCCGGGCTGCGCGCGAACGAGGATCAGAATATTGTCGGCATCCTCGGCGAAGCCGGCAAAAGCCGCGGGGTCGACGATCACCGCCGCCGCCATCCGGCCCTTGTCGCCGTCGGCGGGGCCCCACCAGCTCAGCCGCGCGCCGGCGGCGTCCTTGCGAACCTCGCCGGGCTTGCTGCCGTTGATCGGCCGTTTCGAAAGGCCGATACCGACGATCAGCTCGGCATCGCTGCTCGACGCGATGGTCGAGGTCAGCCGCGTGAAATTCGTCCCCGCCGGCAAGGTGAAGCGCCGCGTCTCGCGCACCGTGCGCAGCGTATCGACCGGCCAGGGTTCGTAATCGACCATGAAGTCGGCGACGTCGGGGCCCGACGACAGGATGCGCGGCCGCACATAGTTGCGCGAGGTCCACAGCTTGTTGTCGTACCAGATGCCGAGCCCGCCGGTGCCGCGTCCGGTGCCGACATTGTAGAAATCGATCCCCTCGCCATGGTCGGCGTGCTGGTCGCCCGTGCGCAGCTGGCGGTCCATGAACGGCCAGCGCACGCTTTTGCCCCACGCGTCGATCCCCGACGAAGAGGGCGGCTCGGCCTTTTCGAGCGCGCGGCCGTAGATGCGATGCGCGATCCGGTCGTTTTCCCAGAGCAGGTCGTCGAAACGATAATCGGCGATCACCACCGCCGCGCGCGTCTTCTGCTCCTCGGCGCTCGCCGGCCGGAGCGGCTTGTGCTCCTCGGCCGCGAGCGGCGCGGCGAGCAGGCCGAGCAGGAGCAGCGCGCGCCGCATCACCAGCTCCACATCGTCCCGTCCTCGAGCCGGTTCACCGGCAGATAGGCCCGCGCATAAGGGTGGGTTTCGGCGAGCGCCTCGTCGATATCGACACCGAGGCCGGGGGCATCGCCCGGATGGAGCATGCCGTCGGCGAAGCGATAGGCGTGCGGGAAGACCGCGTCGGTTTCGGGCGTGTGGCGCATATATTCCTGGATGCCGAAATTGGGGATCGACAGCCCCAGGTGCAGCGCCGCCGCCATCGTCACCGGCGACAGGTCGGTCGCGCCGTGGCAGCCCGTGCGGACCTGATGGAGGTCGGCGAGCGAGGCGATCTGCCGCATATGGGTGATGCCGCCGGCATGGAGCACGGTCGCGCGGATATAGTCGATCAGCCGGTTCTCGATGAGCGCCTTGCAGTCCCAGACCGACGAGAAGATCTCGCCGACCGCGAGCGGCGTCGTCGTGTGCCGACGGATCAGGCGAAAGGCCTCCTGATCCTCCGCCGGGGTCGCATCCTCGAGCCAGAAGGGCCGATACGGCTCCAGATCCTTGCCGAGCCGCGCCGCCTCGATCGGGGTCAGCCGGTGATGGATGTCGTGGAGCAGATGGACGTCCCAGCCGAGCGCCTCGCGCGCCGCCGCGAACAATTCGGGGACGACGCGCAGATATTTCGACGTCGACCAGACATTCTCGGTCGGCAGATCGGCATCGGCGGGTTCGTAGAAATAGCGGTCCTTGCTGACACCGTAGGTCGAGGCCATGCCGGGCACGCCGCATTGCAGGCGGATCGCCTTGTAACCCTGGCGCTGGTAATCGAGCGCCGCCTCGATCGTGTCGGCGATACTCACGCCATTGGCATGGCCATAGACCATGCAGCTCTCGCGCGAGGCGCCGCCGAGCAGCTGATAGACGGGAAGGCCGGCAATCTTGCCCTTGATGTCCCACAGCGCCATGTCGACCGCGGCGATCGCCGCCATCGTCACCGGCCCGCGCCGCCAATAGGCGCCCTTGTAGAGATATTGCCAGATATCCTCGATCCGGTGCGCGTCGCGCCCGATCAGGCAGGGGACGACATGCTCGGACAGATAGGCCGCAACCGCAAGCTCGCGGCCGTTGAGCGTCGCATCGCCGACGCCGGTCGTCCCGTCGTCGCACTCGATCTTCAGCGTCGTGAAATTGCGGCCCGGGGAGGTCAATATCACCCGGGCGGACACGATCTTCGGCATTCCGTCCCCTCGTCGGTATCTGGATTAGTTGTCTGACAACCTTATTGACACTCGCGCCAAAAGGAAAGACATATGTCACCGGTGTCAATGCAAAAAGGCCGGGCCCGTTCAAGCGGAGCGGGCAAGCGGAGAGGGTATGAAGATGCGAAGCGCCTGGCGCGCCCTGATCGTGGCAAGCCTGTGCGCGACGGCCGCATCGCCCGTCATCGCCGCGGCCGAACGGGGCGTTGCCGATCCCGCGCGCTGGCCCGCCATCGCATCCCCTGCCGCAGACCCTGCCGTCGAAGCGCGCATCGACGCGCTGATCGCGGCGATGTCGCTCGAGCAGAAGGTAGGCCAGATCGTCCAGGGCGATATCGGCAGCACGACACCCGAAGATGTCGCGACCTATCATCTCGGCTCGGTCCTCAACGGCGGCAGTTCGTCGCCCGGTGGCGACGAGTTCGGCGCCGCTGCGGCCTGGGTCGCCGCCGCCGATGCCTATTATGAAGCGTCGATGCGTCCCAACGGTACGCTGCCGCGCATTCCGGTGATGTGGGGGTCGGACGCTGTCCACGGCCACAACAATATCGTCGGCGCGACGCTGTTCCCGCACAATATCGGCCTCGGCGCCGCGCGGAACCCGGCGCTGATGGAGCGCATCGGACAGGTCACCGCGATCGAGATGCGCGTCACCGGGCTCGACTGGACCTTCGCGCCGACGATCGCGGTCGCGCGCGACGACCGCTGGGGGCGCACCTATGAAAGCTTCGGCGAGGATCCAGCGATTGCGACAAGCTATGCTGCCGCGCTCGTCCACGGCATCCAGGGGCGGCGCGGCGATGCCGACTGGCTGAAGGGTCCGCACATCATCGCCACCGCCAAGCATTTCCTCGCCGACGGCGGAACCGCCGGCGGCCGCGACCGCGGCGATGCGCAGATCGACGAGGCCGAGCTGATCCGCCTTCACGCCCCCGCCTATGTCGCGGCGCTAAACGCCGATGTACAGAGCGTGATGGCAAGCTTCTCGGGCTGGAACGGCGCCAAGATGCACGGCAATTCCAGCCTGCTCACCGGCGTGCTCAAGCAGCGCTGGGGCTTCGACGGGCTCGTCGTCGGCGACTGGGACGGGCACGCCAGGGTGCCGGGCTGCTCGCCCACCGACTGCCCGGCGTCGATTGCCGCGGGGCTCGACCTCTATATGGGACCCGCAAGCTGGAAAGGCCTCTATGCCTCGACGCTTGCCGCGGCGCGGTCGGGCACGCTGCCGATGCCGCGGCTCGACGATGCGGTGCGCCGCATCCTGCGCGTCAAGCTGCGCGCCGGGCTGTTCGAAGCGGGCAAGCCGTCGGCGCGCCCCTACGCCGGGCGTTTCGAGCTGCTGGGCGCGCCCGACCACCGCGCCGTCGCCCGGCAGGCCGTGCGCGAATCCCTCGTCCTGCTCAAGAACAATGGCGTGCTCCCGCTCAAGGCCGGTGCGCGCATCCTCGTCGCGGGCGACGGCGCCGACAATGTCGCCAAACAGTCGGGCGGCTGGACGCTGACCTGGCAGGGCACCGGCACGAAGCCCGAACATTTCCCTGGCGCGACCTCGATTTTCGCCGGGGTGCGCGACGCGGCGGCCGGGAACGGCGGCACCGCCGAACTGTCGGTCGACGGCCGCTATACGGTCAAGCCCGACGCCGCGATCGTCGTTTTCGGCGAGGATCCCTATGCCGAATTCCAGGGCGACCGCGCCGATCTCTATTTCGACGACACACGCGGCAATCTCGACACGATGAAGCGGCTGAAGGCGGCGGGCATTCCCGTCGTCGCCGTCTTCCTTTCGGGCCGTCCGCTCTGGGTCAATCGCCATATCAACGCCGCCGACGCCTTCGTTGCGGCGTGGCTGCCGGGGTCGGAGGGCGGCGGCGTCGCCGATCTGCTGTTCGGCAAGGCCGACTTCACGGGCAAGCTGCCTTTCTCGTGGCCCGCCGACGCGAAGGGCGCGCCGCTCAATGTCGGCGATGCCGATTACCGGCCGCTCTATCCCTTCGGTTTCGGCCTCGCGCTCGCCGACCGCAAGCCGGCACTGCCGCTTTCCGAGGACCCCGGCATCATGGTCGAGCAGCCGGTCACCGGCCCGATCTTCGCGCGCGGCCGCGCGACGGGCACGCGGTTGCTGCAGATCGACGGCGCCAACGACAGCCCGCAGGCGATCAGCGGGGCCGCCGACAATGGCGCGATCGCGGTGCGCCCGGTCGACCGCGATGCGCAGGAGGATGCGCGCGAGATCGCCTGGTCGGGCAAGGTGCGCGGCACCCTGATCGTCGCCAATCCGCGCGCCGCCGACCTGTCAGGCGCGGGGCCGCTCGCGCTGACGCTCGACCTCAGGGTCGATCGGGCACCGCCCGGGCCGGCGATGCTCGAACTGCGCTGCGGTCCCGGCTGCACCGCGCGGCTCGATATCGGACCGCGTCTTGCCGCGCTTGCCGGGAGGGGCTGGCAGACGCTGTCGATCCCGCTCGCCTGCCTTCCCGATGCCCGGCTCGAAAGCGTCACCGCAGCCTTTGCCCTTTCGTCGAGCGCACCGATGCGCTTCACCCTCTCCTCGATCGCCCTCACGCCCATAAAGGAAACATCATGTCGCTGAGCCTCCTTGCCCTGATGACGACCGCCCCCGCCGCAGCGGTGGCGCCCGCCGAACCGGTGATGCCGAAGCCCGCGGCGATTCTGGCCGAAACGCGCCGCGTCGCCGACTGGCAACTCGCGAACCGCACCAACTGGGCGACGATGCCCGCCGCGCGCAAGAGCGTGCAGGAAGTGCGCGACTGGCAACAGGCGACCTTCTGGATCGCGCTGACCGAACTCGCGAACCGCGACAAAAGCTATGCGAAGCCGCTGCTCGACCTCGGCCGCGCCGAAAAATGGCAGATGGGCGACCTGCCCTTTCACGCCGACGACCAGCTGATCGGCCAGGCGTGGCTGTGGGCGGCGCAGAATGGCGAGGGACCGAAGGCGATCGCGCCGATGCGCGCCTATTTCGACCATGTGCTCGCCAACCGGCCGACGATCGGCCTCGAATTCATTCCCGTCGCGCCGGGCAAGGGCACATCGACCTGCACCGACCGCTGGTGCTGGTGCGACGCGCTGTTCATGGCACCGCCGACGCTGCTCCGCCTCGCCAAGGCGACGGGCGACAAACGCTATGCCGATTTCGTGCACGAGGAATGGAAGGCGACGACCGACTATCTCTTCGATCCCGCCGAGCAGCTCTATTTCCGCGACAGCCGCTTCTTCGCGATGCGCGACGCCAAGGGGCGCAAACTGTTCTGGAGCCGCGGCAACGGCTGGGTGATGGGCGGGCTCGTGCGGGTGCTGCAAGTGCTCGACAAGAAGGATCCGCAGCGCCCCTATTATGAAAAGCTGTTCAAGGGCATGGCGGCGAAGATCGTGACGCTGCAAAAGGCCGATGGCTATTGGCCCGCGTCGCTGCTCGACAACGACCCCGGCACGCCGCCCGAATCGAGCGGCACCGCCTTCTTCACCTATGCCTTTGCGTGGGGCGTCGACAACGGCCTGCTCGACCGCGCCACCTATGAGCCCGCAGCGGTGCGCGGCTGGGCCGCGCTCGGCCGCGCGGTGCAGCCCGACGGCATGCTCGGCTGGGTGCAGCAGGTCGGCGATCGGCCCGACAGCGTCTCGGCCAAGGAAACGCAATTCTATGGCAGCGGCGCCTATCTGCTCGCGGGAACCGCGATGTACGATCTGGCAAAGCAGCGCATCCGCCGCTGATTCATCCGTAAAATCAGTCCCCTGACCCGCTCCGGCCGCCAAGGGCGGCGGCGCGGTCGGGGCCGTTGACTTGTCAATCGAAAGTTGTATTACATCTTGAAAGTTGTAATACATATAGTTGTGACACCGGTATCAACCGGGTCGAGGCCGCCCCGCCGGCGGCATGGGAGGGAAAATATGAAGTCATCGTCGCTCGCACCGGTTCGCACCTCGCTGCTTGCATCCGCCGCGCTTTTCGCCGTCGTTCCTGCCTTTGCGCAGGAAGCACCCGCCGACGCGGCGCCCGCAAGCGTCGAGCCGGCCGCCGATGCCGGCGACCCGGGCGGCGACGAAATCCTCGTCACCGGCACCCGCGCCACCCAGCGCACATCGATCGAATTCAAGCGCACCGCCGATGTCGTCGTCGACGGCCTCGTCAGCGACGAGATCGGCGCGACCCCCGACAATTCGGTCGGCGACACGCTCGAACGCATCGTCGGCGTCTCGGCCGACCGCTTCAAGGGCAATGCCAACGAACTGTCGGTCCGCGGCCTGGGCCCGACGCTGAGCTTCTCGACCTTCAACGGCCGCGAGGTGTCGACCGCCGGCCCCGACCGTTCGGTCGCCTTCCAGCAATTCCCGTCCGAACTCGTCAACGGCGTCCTCGTCTATAAGACGCAGCGCGCCGACTTCCTGGAGGGCGGTGTCGGCGGGGTGATCGAGCTCCGCTCGATGAAGCCGCTCGACTATGGCAAGCGGCGCATCCAGTTCGAAATCCGCGGCGATTTCCAGCCGCAGGACAATGACGTCTATCAGCATGACGGACTCGGCTATCGCGCCAATTTCTCCTACACCGACCAATTCTCGACCGGCATCGGCGATATCGGCGTGTCGATCGGCTACCAGCGGCAGGATACGACCGCGCCGGAAGATTATTACAACGGCAATTCGACCTTCCAGCTCTGCAACACCTCGGCGAACAATCCCTTCCAGTTGACCGGCACCACCGCCGTCCAGACCGGTGCCGGCGCGAACCAGAATTGCGTCAACGCCGCCGCGCCGCGCAGCGTCGGCGGCGTCGTGGTCGGCGAAACGCGCGGCCCCGTCTATTTCGCCAATTCGTCGCGCAGCTTCCGCACCCAGACGACCGAAGAGGTCCGCGACGGCCTGATCGGCGCGATCCAGTGGCGCCCGTCGAGCGATTTCGAGATCGCGATCGACGGCCAATATTCGAAGCGCGCCAGCCTCGAGGATCGCAACGTCCTCGGCATCACCGAAGGTCTGCGCGGGGTCCAGCCGCTCGTCATCGGCGATGGCAGCAACGGCTATTCGCCCGGCGCGCTGATCAGCTATCGCGGCAATTCGAACCTCGAGAACCAGCTCGAAACGCGCCAGCGCAACGAGGAATATCTGGGCGGCGGCCTCAGCCTCATCTGGTCGCCCGATCGCTGGAACGTCGCGTTCGATGCCTCCTATTCAAGGAGCCATCGCACCGAAACGCAGAAGCAGACGCGCATGCGTTCGACGCGCCGCGTCGGATACACGCTGACCTATGTCGAGGACGATGTCGTGCCGGTGGTCGAATTCGACAATTTCGACATCACCGACCATAATCTGTTCCTCGCCACCGCGAACAACGCCGTCTATGCACGCAACCGCTTCGTCACCGACCGCGTCGATCGCATCTGGGCGGCGCGGCTCGACATCGGCCGCGAGCTCGACGGTTTCATCAGCGGACTGAAGTTCGGCGGGCGCGTCTCCGACCACCACCGCACCAACGACAATGCCCGCAACAATGACCTGAACACGATCCCCGGCACCGCGGCGCAGGTCACCGCGCTGATCACGCAGGCGAACCAGCAGTGCCGCGTGCCCTTTACGACGACCAGCTACATGAAGGGCATGGGCACCAACGTGACGCGCTGGGCGACCTTCGACAACGACTGTCTGTTCCGCACCTTCGCGGGCAGCGACGATGCGCTGCCCTATCCCGCCGACGGCCGCGACCCGAGCGACATCGACGTCACCGAACGCATCTACGCCGCCTATGCGATGGCGAATTTCGAAGGCGACATGGGCGCTGTGCCGGTCAGCGGCAATATCGGCCTGCGCTGGGTCAAGACCGACATCACCTCGGTCGGTTTCCGCCAGCCCTATCGCATCGTCATCGACACACCGGGCGACAGCTATACGGTGAGCGTCGATCCGACCGGCCAGCTGCAGACGAACACCGCCAAGGGCAGCTATAATTATTTCCTGCCGTCGGCGAACATCGCCTTCGAGCTGTCGCAGGAGGTCAAGCTGCGCCTTGCCGCCTATCGCGCGATCGCGCGCTCGGGCATCGAAAGCTTCGGCGCCGGCATCAATCTCAACCCGTCGACGGGCACCGGACTCGACAATATCATCTTCAACGCGACCACCGGCAACCCGAACCTCAAGCCGCTGCGCGCGTGGAACGTCGATGCCAGCCTCGAGCTTTATGCGTCGAAGGACACGCTCGTTTCGGTCGCGGGCTATTATAAATGGGCCAAGGGCACGGTGATCGGACGGTCCGAACCGGTCCCCACCGACATCACCGTCACGACGATCCGCGACGGCGGCGCGCCGGTGACCGAAACCTTCACCATCAGCCCGGTCGCGCCTTCGAACGACCTCGAAACGCGCCATCTCTATGGCGTCGAGGCGACCGCAAGCCACGCCTTTACCTGGCTGCCCGATCCGCTCGACGGCTTCGGCGTGCAAGGGTCGGTCAACCGCGCCTTCGCCAATTTCGAATATCCCGACACCTCGCCGATCGCTGCCTTCGTCGACCCGGCAAATCTGATCGGTCTGTCGAAATGGACCGCGAGCGGATCGGTGTGGTTCGAGAAATGGGGTCTCTCGCTGCGCGCGAACCTCCGCTACCGCTCGGGCTATTACAAACCGAACGGCGGCACCAACCGCGAGATCCGCGGCGGCACCTATCTCAACCTGTCGGCGCAGTATGACCTCACCAAAAATGTCCAGCTGAAGCTGCAGGCGCTCAACGTCACCGGCACCGAGGACATCATGGTCAAGGGCGGATACGACAGCATCGCCGAGGTGTCGCGCGGCGGCACGCAATATTTCTTCGGCTTCCGGGTCCGCCTGTGAAGCCCACGACTTTAGCCCGACTCCCTTGGGCTATACTGGCCGCCGCCGCGTCTTCGCACGCGGCGGCGGCTTTTTCGCCGCCCGCGCCGGCCCCGGTTTGCGCGGCGAGCGAAGGCTATGCCGCCGCCTTCGACGGTCGCCGCACCTTTTCGCTGCGTCCGGACGACCTGAAGGCGATCAAGGCTGCGATGCCGGACGATCCGGCGGTGGGCGCCGCCTATCGCGACCTGATCGCGCGGGCCGACAAGATGCTGAACGCCAGGCCCGCGTCGGTGATGGACAAGCGGAGCATCCCCGTTTCGGGCGACCGCCACGACTATGTCAGCCTCGCGCGCTATTGGTGGCCGAACCCCACCAATCCGAAGGGGGCCTATATCCGCCGCGACGGCGACACCAATCCCGAGATCGAAACGAACCGCTTCGACCGCAGCGCGCTGAGCCGTATGGCGCGCGAAGCCGACACGCTCGCGCTCGCTTATTATTACAGCGACGATCCGCGCTATGCCAAACGCGCCGCCGCCGCGATCCGCACCTGGTTCCTCGACCCCGCGACCGCGATGAACCCGAATATGAACTATGCGCAGGCGGTCCCGGGTGTCGCCGAAGGCCGTCCCGAAGGCGTGCTCGACGGCGCGAGCTTCATCGGCGTGATCGACGCGGTCGGGCTGATCGCTCCCTCGGGCGCGCTGACGCCCGCCGAGGTCGGTGCGCTCGAAGACTGGTTCGCGCGCTACACCGACTGGCTGCTCAGGAGCCCGAACGGCAAGGCCGAGGGCAAGGCCGGGAACAATCACGGCATCTGGTACGATGCGCAAGTGACGCGCTTCGCGCTGTTCGCGCGCCGCCCCGACGTCGCGCAGCGCATCGTCGCCGCCTTCCCCAAGGCGCGGATCGACAAGCAGATCGACGCGTCGGGCGCTATGCCCGCCGAACTGACGCGGACGCGCAGCTTCCATTATTCGCTCTACGCGCTCGGCGCCGCCTATGACGTCGCCGACAGCGCCGCGTGCCTCGGCGTCGACCTCTACGGGGCGCAAGGGACGAAAGGCCGCTCGCTGCGGCAGGCGACTGACTATGTCGCCGCCTATCGCGGCCGCGCCGCCGACTGGCCCTACAAGGAAATGGACTGGCCCGCCGGCCTGCTCGACGAACTGCTGGTGCGTGCCGGCGCGGCCTGGCCCGGCGCCTATCCGCGGACGGCGGCCGGCGAGCTGTTGCTGCGCTACCGGATCCCCTAAGCCGTTGCCGATGATCGCGCGCCGGACCCTGCTGCTTGCCGCCCTGCTCGCCCCCGCCGCGGCTGGCGCGCGGCCGGATACGTCCCGTCCCGACATTCGCGCGATCGAGCGGCGGCGCCTGCTTCCGCAGGCCGGGGCGCTGCTCGCCGCGGCGCCGCGCAGCATCGCCGCCATCCCGGCGCCGCGCAGTCCCGCGGGGCCGCAGGACTATTATTCGGAAGGCGACTATTGGTGGCCCGATCCGGCCAATCCCGGCGGTCCCTATGTGCGCCGCGACGGCCGGTCGAACCCTGACAAGTTCGACGGCCATCGCGACGCGCTGATCGCCTTCGGGCGTACCGTCCCCGCACTCGCGGCGCTGTGGGACCTGACCGGCGAGGCGCGCTTCGCCGAAACGGCGATGCGCCACCTCGCCGCCTGGTTCGTCGATCCCGCGACGCGGATGAACCCCAACCTCGACCATGCGCAGGCGATCATCGGCGTCAATGCGGGCCGCGCCATCGGGGTGATCGACACGCTGCAGATCGTCGAGGTCGCGCGCGCCGCCGACCTGTTCGCGAAGCAGAACGCGCCGGGCTATGCCGCGATCCGCGCCGGCGTCGAGGGCTGGTTCGCCGCCTATCTCGATTGGCTGACGACCTCGCCCTTCGGGATGCAGGAGCGCGACGAGAAGAATAATCACGGCACCTGCTGGCTGCTCCAGGCGGCGTCCTTCGCGGCGCTGCTCGGCCGCGCCGACGTGCTGGACGCGGCGCGCGCGCGGCTGAAGAGCGTGATCGTCCCGACCCAGATCGCACCCGACGGCCGCCAGCCGCTCGAGCTCGCGCGCACCAAGCCCTATGCCTACTCACTCTTCAACCTCGACGTGCTCGCGACCTCGGCATGGCTGCTGGGGGGCGGCAGCGGCGCGTTGATCGACTGGAAGACCGACGACGGCCGCTCGATCGGCGGCGCGATCGCGTGGATGGCGCCTTATGTCGCCGACAAGGCGGGGTGGCCGCTGCCGCCCGATATCGAATATTGGGACGGCTTCCCGGTGCGCCAGCCGAGCCTGCTCTTCGGCGGCCTCGCGCAGCACCGCGCCGACTGGATCGAGCTGTGGCAGCGGCTGAACCCCGATCCGGTGACCGGCGAGGTCGTGCGGAATTTTCCGGTCCGCCAGCCGCTGCTGTGGCTGCCGGCGGAGCGTCCGCTTTAGCTAGGGTCAGGACCCTAGAGGTAGAAGGGCCGTACCCGTGCGAACAATTCCTCGCGCGATCCGACGTTGAGCTTCGCATAGACGTCGCGGACATGGGTGCGGACCGTTTCGACCGAAATCGCCATCACGTTCGCCGCTTCCTCGGCCGACCGGCCCGCAATCATCTGCATCAGGATCTGCGACTGTTTGGGGGTCAGCCGGAACTGACGCGCCAGCGCCGCCATCCAGGCGCCCGAAAGCGGCGCATGGCGCAGGATCTGAAGTCCGAAATAGACGTTGCCGGTCTCTTCCTGCAGCATCTCGACCCGGACGACGACCTGTTCGCCGATATCACCATGCCGGTCGATCAGGATGAAGGATTCGGGGACGCGCGACTTGATCGCATGTTCGATCTTGAACTGCAGCTCGCCGCGCACCGTCACGATGTTGCTCTCGTCGACGGTCAGCAGGTCCCCCTGGGCGATCAGTTCGTGTCCCGCGCAATTCGCCCATTCCAGCCGCAGCGCGCCATCGACGAGCAGCCGCGCCTTGTTTTCCTGTGCGACCCACGCGAGGATCAGATGCTGGCTCGGCGAAACGCCGGCCGGCTTCGCCAGCCGCGGCCTCCCGGCCATATGGTCGTTCATCAATGCCCCCGTGCCCGACTAAGGCGACCGGAGGCGATGAAAAACACGGCGGACGGCACGAAGCCCGCCCGCTCGAGCGATTGTCTGCACTCCCCCCCCGGAAAGTTTCATTAACTTAAATCAAAACATGTCCGACTTCAACCACCCGCCCCCCCCTGGCCCATTGTGGGGCAGCATTTCTGCCAAAAAAGAGAGTTAACAGTCGATTAAAGCGACGACATACCCAATTTTGGGGATGCGGGCGTTGCGGGACACTTTAACAATTTGTTTACCGAGGGGGGACTCGAGTCGTCAGACCATATCCCTTTTCAGGTGCACAGACGGGCCAGCGACCCTCCGTCTGAGCTTGCGCAATTTGCGAACTTGAAAGGACTATCCATGAAAAAGCTTCTTGCCATTGCAGTGGCGACCACTGCGCTGATCTCGTCGCCGGCCTTTGCCCAGGCTTCGGCTTCGGATTCGTTTACCGTGTCGGCCAATGTTCTGCCCGAGTGCAGCATCGACGATCCGAGCAACGTCAATTTCGGCAATATCTCGATCAATCAGGACTCGGGTTCGAATGCCCTGCTGATCAACCAGGAATTCCACAACACCTTCCAGAACATCTGGGCGAGCTGCAACTATGGTGCACGCATCACCATCTCGTCGCAGAATGGCGGCCTGACCACCACCGAAGCCAATGATGGTCCGGATGCAGTCGATTTCACCAACGTGATCGAATACCGCGCCTCGCTGAGCCCGACCGCCAACAGCGCGTTCCTCCCGGCGTTTCTGTTCACGCACAACAGCACCAGCGGTTCGCGCGTGCAAACCGACGCGTTCCACGACAACGCCTCGCTGCGCGTCTACATCTTCAGCGGCGACAATCCGAAGCGCCCGCTCGCCGGCACCTACACCGACGTTGCCACCGTTGCGCTCGGCCCGGTCTGAGGCCTGACTCCGGTATCGGAAAAGAAGAGAGGGAGGGGCCATGCCTCTCCCTTTTTTCCGACCGTTTACCCGGACGAAAGCAGGGCGTCATAGGGATGTCCGATCCACTGCCGGGGTGGAGGAATCTGGGGGAATTCATGTTCAGTCGATTCACCGCGGCGATCGCCGCGATGGCCCTGTTGTTTGCGCCGGTTGCTGCACAGGCGGCCCGTGTATCTCCGATGATCGTCGAACTCAGGCCGGCCGGCGGCGGGTCGGTGGCGCGGGTGGAACTGACCAACCCGGGCGAACGCGACATTCCGTTCGAAGCGCGCGTGATGCGCGGCGAGATCAGCGAGACCGGCGAACTCACCCTGACGCCGGCGGACGACCAGTTTCTGGTCTTTCCGGCGCAAACCATCGTCCAGAAAAATTCGCAGCAGGTTTTTCGCCTGCAATATGTCGGTGCGCCCGATCTTGAGAAATCCGAAATCTATTATCTGTCGATCCAGCAGGTCCCGGTGAAGTTCGAGCCCGGCCAGTCGCAGGTTCAGGTCGTCATCAACTATAATGTGCTGGTCAATGTCGTGCCGAACGGCACAGCGCCGCAGGCGGTCATCGCCTCGGTAGAGCCGACCGTCCGCCTGCCCGAGCCGCCGCCCGAAGAAGCGGCGCCGGTACCGGCCGCGCCCGACCCCGCGAAACCCGGCGACCCCGCGGCGCCTGCCGCGCCTGCCGCGACTTCGGCGGTGCTGTCCGCACCCGTCCCGCAACCGGGCATTCGGGTTCGCGTGACCAACAGCGGAACGCGCTATTTCCTGGCCGGCATGTCGAAATGGACGATCAACGGAACGACCGTCGCCGGCGCACCTTACAGCCGGAGCTATCGTGGCGAGGAAATGACGCGGATCATCGGCGTCGGTGTCATCGGCCCCGACCGCACCCGTTCCTTCTTCGTGCCAACCGACGAACCGCTCGCCGCGGAATCGATCCGGGTCGAAGTAAGCCCCTGAGATGATCGCAGGGGGGAAAAATCGATGGTTGCAACAGGTCGGCGCGGCAACGCTAGCCTCGTGCCTGGTCGCGATCGCATCGACGCCGGCCTATGCGTGGCAACAAACGGGGCAGGCAGCGGCGCTAGCCACTGCCGCGCAGGGGCGCAACCTGTCGTTCAACGTTCCGCTCGTGCACAATCAGCGGGTACTCGGCGACGTCCTCGTGCAAATTTCGTCCGAAGGCGAAATTTCCTATGAGAGCCAGTCGCTACGCCGGCAACTCGACAGCCTGCTCAACGACGCCGGCCGCCGCCAGCTCGACGATATATTGGGGAGCGACGCTTTCGTCAGCGCGGCGACGCTGACATCCGTGGGTTTCGAAATCCGATTCGACCAGAATCGCCTCGAAATCATCGTCGTCAATCTGGACGGGCGCTGGCGGCCTCCGGGCACACTCGGCATGCAGCAGCAAAATCAGACCGAGTCGGCCCTGCCGGCGATGGACCCGGCGAAATTCAGCGCCTTCCTGAACCTCAACGGCAATTTCGATTATGACGAGGACACGGGGGCGCAAAAACCCGAACTCTATATCTTCGGCGCAACGCGGTTCAAAAATGTCGTGCTCGAACTGGATGGTGCCTTCACCGACCAGTTCGACGACAACTATCGTTTCTACCGGCGCTCGCTTCGCGCGGTCTATGATCAGCCTGACCAATATCGCCGTTTCAGCGCCGGCGACCTGCGGCCCGACACGATTCCGCTGCTCCGGACGCCCTATGTGGGCGGCATCAGCGTCGAACGGCGGCGGCAGACCTTCCGGCCCTTCCTGCCGGCGTCGCGGCTCGGCGGCCGGGAGATTTTTCTCGATTCCAACTCGACCGTCGATGTGCTGATCAACGGCGCGCAATATCAGACGCTGCAGCTCGAGGCCGGGCGATATGATCTTGCCAATCTGCCGCTCCAATTCGGTTCGAACGACGTCAGCCTGGTCATCCGCGATGCCGCGGGCCGCGAGCAGACGATCAACTATGACTATTTCTTCGAACCGCTCGATCTGGAAGCGGGCGACCATGAATATGTCTTCAGCGTCGGCGCACTCGCCCGAACGCTGGCTTTTCAGCCCGACTACACCAAACAGCTTGCCGCCGTCGCCTTTTACCGCAAGGCGTTTTCGGACAATCTGATCCTGGGCGGCGCGGCACAGATTTCGGAAGATCGGCAGATTTTCGGCGGCGAAATGACCCTGATACCGCAGGTCATTCCCGGAGCCTTCGACCTGCAAGGCGGCGTCAGCATCGGCGGCCGCACCGGCTATGCCTTTCGCGGCGCCTACCGGCTTCGCGGCGGCAACGACCAGGAAAACCGAAAACAGCTGTCGGTCACGGTCGATTATCAAAGCCGCAACTACCAGACGCTCGACGAAATATTCCGGCCATCCTTCAGCACGCTGACCCTCACCGCGAGCTACACGCAATCCTTTTCGCTCTACACTTATGGATCCGCGGGGGTCACCCATACGCGCCAGGGGGGCAATTTGCCCAGCCGAACCGTCGCTTATATCGATGTGTCGCACCGGCTGAACCGCCGCTTCCGCGTCAACGGCGGCGTCGAATATGGCAAGGACAATTTCTATCGCGACAATTTCGGCGTGCGCGTCGGCATTTCGATGCTCTTCGGCCAAAGGGGGCGCGCCAACGTCGATTACCGCAGCCGCACACAGGATTTCCGCGCGACGGTGGCGCGCGGCGCCGACAATAGTGTCGGATCGTGGGGTTATGACGTCGGCTTTACCGATTCGCGCGGCGATACGTCGGCAAACGCCAGCCTCGACTATGTCGGCAACCGTTTCAACGCCCGCGCGTCGGTATTCACCAACGGGAGCAGTCTCGGCAATCTGACCGACCGCCAGCGCGCACGCCTGCAGATCGGTACGTCGCTCGCCTTTGCCGACGGAACCTTCGGTATCGGCCGGCCGATCAACGACAGCTTCGCCGTCGCGCGCCCGCATTCGGCAATCAAGGGCAAGGAAGCGATTACCGGACGCGGCCTGCGCAACGACAATTACGAAGCGCGCAGCGGCCTTTTCGGCGCCGCGGTTCAGCCGACGCTGTCATCCTATTCCTATCAGAATATCCAGTTCGACCTGGCCGGCGTCGATACGGTCTATGACATCGGCGACGGCGTCGCGCGCGTCAATCCGCCCTTCCACAGCGGTTACAAGATCGTCGTCGGCAGCAACCGCTTCGTCAGCGCCGTCGGCAATATCGTCGTCGGCGGCAAGCCGCTCGCCCTTGCGACCGGGCGCGTCACCTCCACCGACGACGAAGGTTTCGAAACCCAGCCCTTCTTCACCAATTCGGTGGGGCGGTTCGGGATCATCGGCCTCGCGCCCGGCAAGACCTATCTCGTAACCTTGGACGGCGCCCGGAAGGTGCTGACGATCGAGGTTCCGGACAATAACGAGGGTCTGCTGCGCATGGGCACGATCGACCTGCCGGCACAAAGCGAATAGGAGATATCTATGCGCCGTTTTTCCCTCCTTGCCGCCTCTATGCTGGCCTTTGCTACGCCGGCCCTCGCCGATGATTGTCGCCCGGAATTCGTCGATACGACCGAAACGGTGAACGTCAGCAACGTCGAGGTCGGGCTCGGCGAATTTTCGCGCGAGAATTTCAATATCCGGGTGCGGAGCGTCGGCGACGGCCCGTGCAACGCCCGGATTCGCTTCACCCGCCTCGGCGGCGCGTCGGCGGTCGATATGCCGCCCTATACGCTCCGCTCGGGCTCGACGATCCTCGAGATTCTGTCCGAAGGCGCGGCGCCGACGCTCGACAGCGATCTCATTGTCCCCAACGCACCCACCGGTCCTCAGGGCCGTGCCGTTCCCTTCCAGCTCACCATGCCCAGCGAATGGGGCCTGAAGGCGGGCAGCTTCGGCGAGCAGATCGAACTCACGCTGATCGACCTTGCCGGAGCCGAAGTCGACAAACTCCTCCTGACCGTCAACGTCACGATTCCCGAAGCGGTTGCGCTGCGGGTCGTCGGCGCGACCGGCAGCAACGACATCGCCCGCATTCATCTCGGCAACCTTTCGTCCTCGGCGCCGACGACATCGGATCCCTTCGGTGTCCGCATCTGGAGCACGTCGGGCTACCGCGTTGCCCTGTCGTCGGAAAACAAGGGGCAGCTCGTCCACGAGGGCAATCTGGACCGCTTCACCTACCAGATGTTTTTCGATGGCCAGGCGGTCAACCTCACCGGCGGCGACAGCTTCGTCTTTCCCGAACACACACCCTCGCTCGGCCGCATCCATCCGCTGCGCGTGCAGACGGGGCCGGTGCGCGCACGCGCGGGCCATTATGAGGATCGGGTGACGGTAACGGTAACGCCGGTCTGATGGACCGGCGCCCGGTCAGATCGCGGTGATCGAAAAACTGACCGCAAGCTGGCTTTCGAGCCCCGCCGCCTGGATGCGGACGGGAACCGTCCCGAGGCGCGGTCCCGAGCGGAAGGCGACCGAGGAGATGCCGGCGCGCTCGAGCTGCGCATAATCGCCGCCATAGTCGAGTTCGACGACTTCGCTGTCGCCGAGCGGGCGATGGCTTGCCAGCACCTGGAAGCCGCGCGCGCTGTTACAGAATTCCTCGACATAGCCCGAGATGCTGTTCTGCACCGCGTCGACGACGAAATCACGCGCGTCGAGGTCGCAAACGACCGGAACGGTGAGCGAAATGCCGAAGCCGTTCGACTCTGCTGGCGCCGCCATGGCAGTTGCCGGCAGCGTGGCTGCGGTCAGCGCGCACGCGCCGAGGACGATCCTGTTCATCGACAATCTCCAAAATCCTGGAGAGGGCCTAACAGGCGAACCTTTAAATTTGGTTGTCGAGCCACGGAAAACCGCGCATTCGGGCGAGGTGCCCATCGCTCATATCGGCTATCCTGTTGGAATAGATCGCCTTCCGCACGACCTGCCACGGCCACCAGCTAGCCGGTGTCGCAGCCTTGCCGCACGAGGATCGCGAGCGTGGGAGGAGCCCTATGACATTGCGAAGCGCCGCTGTGATACCGCAGGCAGGACTATCTTTTCCGGCGCCACGGGCGCAAAGCTGCCGCATGATCGACGCGCGTCCGATCCGGCGGCACAGGCGGCGGCGCTGACATGGCCCAGCTCGACCTGCCGCTCGCCCCCGCGCAGCAGATGCTGCTCGACAGCGTCCAGCGCTTCCTTGCCGATGTTCCGCGTCCGGGCTGGCGCCGGCTCGCCGACGGGCTGGAACTGGGCGGCGTCGCCGTACCCGAAGCAGCCGGCGGCTTCGGCGGTCGGGCACTCGACATCGCGCTTGTCGCCGCCGAGCTCGGGCCCGCGCTCGCCGGCGCCGACTGGCTGTCACACACCGCGGCGGCGTTCCTGATCGGCGAGATCGATCCCGGCCATCCCGTGCTGCAAGACCTCGCTACCGGCAACCGCCGCGCCGCTCTCATCTGTCCCGCGTCGACCGCCGCCATGCCGTCGGTCGAACCCCGCGGCGGCGGCTGGAGCATAGGCGGCGAGGCGGCGCTCGTCGCGGGCGGCGCCGAAGCCGATCTGTTCCTGCTCGCCGATCCCGCCGCAATCCTGCTGGTTCCCGCCGCGCACGACCGCATCGACCAGCGCCACCGCGTCATGCTCGACGACAGCGTCACCGCCGACGTCGGCTTCGCGCTCGCGCCGGCCGAGGTCGAGCCGCTCGCGACGGGAGCGCGCGCAGCGCAGCTTGCGGCGCATATCACCGACGTTATGCTCGCGGCGCGCTGCGCCGAAGCGGTCGGCCTGATCCAGCGGATGCTCGCCGAGGCCGCCGGTTACCTCCGCCAGCGCCGGCAGTTCGGATCGGCGATCGGCTCGTTCCAGGCGCTGCGCCACCGCATTGCCGACATGCAGATTGCCGCGATGAAAGCGGGCGCGCTGACCGAGGTCGCCATCGTCGCGCTCGACGGCGACGAAGCGACGCGCGCCGCCGCGGTGAGCGGGGCTTGCGTCGAGGTTGCCGACGCCGTCCGCGTCGTCGGCGAGGGAGCGGTCCAGATGCACGGCGCGATGGGATTGACCGAAGAACTCGCGCTCGGCCGCTATTTCAAGCGTGCGCTCGCGATCGCCGCCGCGCTCGGCCCGCAGGCCGGCCACCTTGCGCGCTTTGCCGAAACCGCCGACTGATTCCGGTCAACCGAGCAGCTGGCGCGCCACCAGATCGCGCTGGATCTCGTTCGACCCGGCATAGATGCTCGCCGCGCGGTCGTTGAGATAGCGCGGGACGGCGACCGCCAGCGTCGCGGGCGCCTGCCCGTCGGCCTCGGCCCACGCGGCAACGCCGGCCATATCGCAGGCGAGTGTATCGATCCGCTGCGCGGTTTCGGTGCCGACGATCTTGAGCACCGAGGCGTAAAGCGCCGCGCCGCCCCCCTGCCCCCGCATCGCCTTCATCTCGAGCGCCTGCAGCGCACGAAGCCCGATCGCCTCGCGCGCGATCCGCGCGCGGAACACGGGGTCGCCGCAGGGTTGCGCGCGCAGCCGGCCGAGGCGCGCGATCAACCCGGGCGCATATTTGCCGCCGCGCTCGAACGTCAGCAGGTGTTTGGCGACCGACCAGCCGTCATTCTCGGCGCCGAGCCGGTTCGCCTGCGGCACACGCACCTCGTCGAAAAACACCTGGTTGAGCTCATGATCGCCTGCAAGGGTGCGGATCGGTTCGACGCTGATCCCCGGCGCGCGCATGTCGAGCAACAGAAAGCTGATCCCCGCCTGCGGCCTGCCCTCGCTCGAGGTGCGAACGAGGCAGAACATGCGGTTGGCAAAATGCGCGTGCGTCGTCCATATCTTGGACCCGTTCAGGATATAATCGTCGCCGGCGGCCACCGCGCGCAGCTGCAGCGCGGCGAGGTCGGACCCCGCGCCGGGTTCCGAAAAACCCTGGCACCAATAATCCTCCCCCGACAGGATGCGCGGCAGATAATGGGCGCGCTGCGCCGGCGTCCCATAATGCATGATCACCGGCGCGACCATCTTGAGCCCCATCGGCGCCAGGTTCGGCGCCCCCGCCTGCGCGCATTCGGCGGCGAAAATATAGCGCTGAAGGTCGGTCCACCCCGGCCCGCCGAATTCGGCCGGCCAGTCGGGCGCCGCCCAGCCGCGCGCGGCGAGGATGCGCTGCCACGGCAGCGAGACCGCTGGGTCGATGAAGACGCTCGTCGCGCGCTCGGCCGCGCAGCGGATATCGTCCGGCAGCTGCGTTTCGAGAAAGGCGCGGACCTCGGCGCGGAACGGCGCGAGTTCGGGATCGATCGGCATGTCCATGCGCCCGTCCTAGCCGCGCGCGCCGGCGAGCCAAGCTGGCGCTTGCATCAGGCGGCGCCGACGAAGCCGAGACCGGCGGCAAGCTGGATCGACTGCGCGCGTCCCGTCGCGCCGAGCTTGGCCGCGGCGTTGCGCAGGTGAAAACGCACCGTCGACACCGACAGCGACAGGATGGTTCCGATCTCGCCGTCGGTCTTGCCCGCCGCCGCCCAGCGCAGGCACTGGACCTCGCGGCGCGTCAGCGTCTGCGGCACAGTCGCGTTGCGCGGTCGCCCGCGCGCTTCATTGTGCGTCGCGACCAGTCTCAGCGCCAGATTGTGCAGGTTTCCGGCATGTTGCTCGAACAGCGCCCCGACCCCGACGGGCTCGCGCGAGCACCAGAAGACCGCGCCGACCAGCCCGCGCGGCAGATGCACCGGCGCGATGATCGCTTCGCCGAAATTGGGAGTCGCCTTCGCCTGCTGGCAATCGACCGCATCGAGCAGTCCGGTCGGCCGCCAGGTGCCCAGCTTGCCGTCGCTGTAATAAAAAGGTTCGGCGACCAGCCGCGCGGCGGTCAGAAAGGCGATGTGCAACGCCAGCTTGCGGTCGCGCCAATAGGCATGGTCGGGGTCGATCCATCGAAAGCTCGTTTCAGCATAGGGACGCCCGTCGGCGCCGCCCATCGGTTCGGGGTCGCCGAGATCGGCCTGGGCGGCGATAAAAGGCAGGCCGATGGCGTCGCCCGCCGCCTGCACCTCTGCGATCAACGCCGGCAACGCCGACCAGCAAAGCGCCCGATTATCCGTCACCATCTGCCTTTCCCAAGCCCATACTGACACAGATGCCAGCTTGTGAACCGACCTGCAATTGCCTCCTCTGACAGGAGGAAACGAACCGCGCGATCGGTCGATCGAGGGAGGGTGACGATGAAGGCATTTCGATTTTTGCTGACGGCAGGGACCGGGCTCGCGCTGGCGGCGCCGGCCTTCGCCGCGGATTCCGTGGCCGGCGCCGCTGCTGCGGAAACAGCCGAAGGCGTCGTCGCCGAAGGCGATATCATCGTGACCGCGCAGCGCCGCGCCGAATCGCTGAACGACGTCGGCATGGCGGTGCAGGCGGTTGACGGCGCGACGCTCGAGGCGCTGCGCGTCACCGATGTGCGCGACCTCACCGCCGTCGCGCCGAGCTTCACCGTGTCGCAAAGCTATCAGGGCGTGCCGACCTACACGCTGCGCGGCATCGGCTTCAACACGATCAACCTGTCGTCGACCTCGACCGTCGGCACCTATGTCGACGAAGTCGCCTACGCCTATCCGATCATGAACACCGGCCCGGTAATGGACCTCGAGCGCGTCGAGGTGCTCAAGGGGCCGCAGGGCACGCTTTACGGGCGCAACACCACCGCAGGCCTGATCAACTTCATCACCGGTAAGCCCACCGACAGTTTCGAGGGCAGCATCAAGGCCGATCTCGGCAATTATCAGACATATAATTTCGCGGGACATATCTCGGGCCCGCTCGGCGAAGGCATCGCCGCACGCATCGCCTTCCGCAGCGAGAACAGCGACAAGGGCTGGCAGGTCAGCAACTCGCGCGGCGAGCGGCAGGGCGAGGTCGAAAAGCTCGGCGTCCGCGGGTCGCTGGCGATCGACCCGGCGCCCGGGACCCATTTCGACCTGTCGGTGACCTGGTGGCAGAACAAGTCCGATACCGTCGTCGGGCAGGGCATCGGCTTCACCCCCGCCACCAATCCGGCGACCGGCACCAGCAACTCGCGCTTCTTCAACGCACCGGGGCTTGCCACCTATCTCGCCGGCAATTTCCCGACCAAGGCAACACAGGCAGACTGGGCGCCCGAAGCCCGCCGATCGGCCGACATTGGCACGGGGCTCGGCCTCGACGGACCGCTTGCCGAGGATAATCGCTTCTGGGGGTTGAAGCTTCGCTGGGATCAGGATCTCTCGGACACGGTCAAGCTCGTCTCGCTGACCAGCTACAACGACTTCAAGCGCAACGCGCTGTCCGACTGGAGCGGCGCGCCGTTCGAAATATTGCTTCAGAACACCGTCGGGCGGATCAAGAGCTTCGCGCAGGATTTCCATATCGAGGGTGAGAGCGGGCCCGCGACATGGCTCGTGGGTGCCTATTATGCGAACGACCGCATCATCGACTCCAACCGCACGCTGCTGGGCCAGAACGCCAATGTCGGGTTGATCCGGGGTGCGGGGGCGCCGCTGCTCGCAAGCCCGATCTTCAATTCGAACGGCTACACGTTGGCCGAGCTCAACCAGGCCTTTCGTACTTATGAGGATTTCGGTCGCCTCCGCACCAAGACGTGGAGCATTTTCGCGAACGGCGACTGGGAATTGAGCGACCAGTTCAAGCTGACCGCGGGGGTGCGCTATACCGAGGACAAGCAGCACTACAATGGCTGCTCGCGCGACTTCAACGGCAATATGCTTCCGAACGTCAACGTCGTGAACCGCGCGCTCTATCTGCAGACCTACGGCGTGCTCGCGCCGCAGATCACGCAGGGGCAGTGCAATACCTTCGATCCGGTGACCGGCACTTTCGGCGAGGTGCGCTCGGTCCTCGACGAGAATAATGTCGCCTGGCGTGTGGCGCTCAACTGGTCGCCGAACGACGATACGCTCCTCTACACGTCGGTCTCGCGCGGTTACAAGTCGGGAACGACCCCGATCAATGCCGCGAACCTCGCACGGCAGAATGCGCCGGTGACGCAGGAGAAGCTGACCGCCTATGAGGTCGGGTTGAAGGCAACGCTGGCGGACCGCGCGGTGCAGGCCAATCTGTCGGCCTTCTATTATGATTATGCCGACAAGCAGATCAGCACCTATTTCGCCGATCCGATCTACACCGCGCTCTCGCGCCTCGACAATGTGCCGAAGTCGAAGGCCTATGGCGTCGAGGGCGAACTGACCGTGCGGCCGACGACCGGGGTGAGCCTGTCGGCGAACGCGCTGTGGCTGAAGACGCGGATCGACGATTACAACGGCACCAACGCGGCGGGCCAACCCGAGAATTTCGACGGCGCCGAATTCATCTACAGCCCCGAATTCCAGGGCAGCCTGACGCTGGCCTATGATCGTCCGCTATCGGACCGGCTGAGCCTGACCGGCGCGGTCAGCGCGCGCTATCAAAGCAAGTCGAACACGATCTTCGAGGATCTCGATCTCTACAAGGTCGATGCCTATGGCACGGTCAACGCCAGCCTCGGCCTCAGAAGCGAGAGCGGCTGGTCCGTATCGCTGTGGGCAAAGAACCTCTTCGACAAATATTATTGGTCGGCGATCGCCAGCAATGCGAACGTCGTCGTGCGCTTCCCCAATCCGCCGCGAACTTATGGCCTGAGCGTGGGTTTCGATTTCTGACGCAAGGAAGAAACGGCGTGCAGCAGGTGATGCAGGGCAGCTATCTGGGGACGGCGATCGATTTCGCGGCGCCGCCCGGCGAACCTGCCCTGCTGCCGCCCGACAGCGTCCAGTGGCGCGTCTACAAGAACCCGATCGCGCTCGGCATCGGCGGCATCGCCGCGGTGCTGCTCGAATTTGCCGAACCGCGCATCCGGTCAGGCGTCTGGGACCATTCGACCTACAAGGCCGATCCGATCGGACGCTCGCGCCGCACCGGACTCGTCGCGCTGCTCGCCTGCTACGGTCCCGCAAGCACGGCGAGGACGGTGATCGGCAAGGTCAACCGCATGCACGGGCGGGTGAAGGGGGCAACCCCGGCAGGCGAGACCTATCGCGCGCTCGATCCCGCGCTGCTCGACTGGGTCGCGGCGACCGCCTCCTATGGCTTCCTCGAGGCCTATGACCGCTTCGTCCACCCGCTGAGCAACGCCGACAAGGATCGCTTCATGGCCGACGGCGACGCGATCGGGCGCGCTTTCGGCGCGCGCCATACGCCGCCGACGCTGGGCGCCTTCGCGACGATGATGGCCCGGTTCGAACCCCGCTTCGAACCGCATCCGATCATCTTCGAATTTCTCGACATCATCGAATCCGGTCGGGCGGCGCCGAGCATCCCCCGCTTCCTGCACCGGGCCGTGGCACGCGCCGCGGTCTCGCTGCTCCCCGGCGATATCCGCCATCGGCTCGCGCTCGGTCGCCGCTACGATCTCGGCCTTCTCGACCGCCACGCGCTCCGCATCGCCGGGCGCCTCGCCGACCGCCGGGTCGATCGCGGGTCGCCGCCCTGCATCGCCAGCGAACGGCTCGGCCTGCCCCATGACTTCCTTTACCGGTCGCGCGCCGCACAACGGGATCTGCTGACGCGACCCCGTATCGCGCCGACGGCGGATTAGCCGGGCGCCAAACACTCCATATGGCTTACCTCTCAAGGCTATAGAGGCCTCCAAGGCTTCCGTTCGCCGGTCCGAACGGGCATGAAAAGGCTGGATTCGGCGGCAGCAGGGAGGGGCCGGTCATGAACCGTCTCGACGCATCGGCATCGATACCGAAACCGGGATACGGAACCCCCGCGCCCTGGTTCAAGGCGCCCATCTTCGGCGGCAATCCGCAATTCACCTTCCACACCGTCGCCGGGCGCGTCATCATACTCTTTTTCATGCGATCGGCGACGGATCCGTCGGCGCAGGCGGCGCTCGCCACACTGATGAAGGCCGCCGATCGTTTCGACGATGCAAGGGGCTGCTTCTTCGGAATCAGCTGCGACCCCGACGATGCCGCGGCGGGCCGTCTCGACGGGAACAATCGCGGGATCCGCTTCCTGCTCGACGCCGACCGGTCGATCAGCAAGCCTTTCGGGGCCGCGCGCGAGGCCTCGTCGGACCATGAATCCTATATCCTGATCCTCGATCGCCAGTTGCGCGTCGCGGGCCAATTTTCGCCATCGCGGGCGACCGAGGCGCTAGCGCTTTTCGATCGCCTGCTCGGCGAGATTGCGGCCGACGAGTGGGCGCCCGTCCTGCTCGTCCCGCGCATCATCGAGCCGGCGCTCTGCGAAAGGCTGGTCGGGCTCTACGACGCCGGGGGCAGCATCGATTCGGGTTTCATGCGCGAGATCGACGGCAAGACCGTCTCGGTCATCGACCATGGCTACAAGCGCCGATCCGACCTGACGATCCGCGACGAGACGCTGTGCCGGTCGCTCAGCGCGCGGGTCAATTGCCGTCTGCGGCCCGCGGTCAACCGGGCCTTCAGCTTCGACGCATCGCGCATGGAGCGCTATATCGTTGCCTGTTACGACGCGACGACCGGCGGCCATTTCCGGCCCCACCGCGACAACACGACCAAGGGCACCGCCCACCGCCGCTTCGCCGTGACGATCAACCTCAACGATGATTTCGACGGCGGCGAACTTCGTTTTCCCGAATTCGGGCGGCGGACCTATCGCGCGCCCGTCGGCGGCGCGATCGTCTTCGGCTGCGGCCTGCTCCACGAAGCGACGCCGGTCACCCGCGGGCGGCGATATGCCTTTCTGCCCTTCCTCTACGACGATGCGGCGGCCGCCGAACGCGCCGCCAACAATGTCTATCTGGGGGAGGGCGTCCAGCCCTATCGATATGGCTAGAGCTCGATCGAGATCTTCACATTCTGCGGCTTGATCCCGGCAAGCGCGGCGATCGCCAGCCGCGCGGCATAGATCATGATCCGGAGCCGCTGGGGGTTCGCGAGCCCGTCGGGGATTTCGCTGTTCTGCCACGCGGCGGAGGACATGACGTCCTGCTCGATACGATAGGCGGCGGCTTCGCTCCCGCCGACAAGATCGACCTCCGCGATGCCCAGCGCGGTCGCGAGCGTCTGGAGATTGCTGTGGCGCGGCTGCGTCTTGCCCGACTCCCACGCCCATATCGTCGGCCTGCTGAGCCCGGTGCGCTCGGCGAGCTGCGATCGGCTCATGCCGCATTGTTCGCGGAGCCGGCGAAGACGCGCAGGCAGCGGCTCGTCACCGTCGGATCCTATGACGCTCGCCGAAGCGCTCACGCCCGATCTGCCCGGCCGTGGATGCCGGCGCTAGGGACTTTGCCGATGATATTGACATCCATGAAGGCCCCCCTCGAGCGACGCGCCATTCCCCCGTCCGCTATGCTGGAAATCAAGCTTTCCCGTCATTCCCTGATGGGGACATGTCGAAATTGCGGCGCGAAACCGGGGCGGATCGCGGTCGCCGCGCTCGATTTTCCCGATGTTAGAAGGCGGTGCCGAAGGTGACGGAAAATATCTTCGCACGATCCCCGGACTGGCGCGCGACGGGTTGTGCGATATTGAACCGCAATTTGCCGGGCGACACGCTGAACGACAGGCCGAATCCGACCGCGACGCGCGGTTTCGCCGAATTGCCGATCAGGACCTCGCCCGGCCCCAGTTCGGACTTCTTCGCGCCGAAGACCGAACCCGCGTCGACGAAGATGCTGGGCGTAACGCCGAATTTGCTGAGCGATCCGTCGAGCCGCATCGACACTTCGAGGCGTCCGACATAATAGGCGCGGCCGCCGATCGCCGTGGCATCCCCCGGCGCCGCGTCCGTCGGAATCACCTTCGGCCCGAGCCCGCGCAGGTCGAAACCGCGCATGCTGTTGCCGCCGATGTAGAAGCGGTCGAAGAGCGGAATGTCGCGCCCGTCGAAGCCCTTCATATATCCGCCTTCGAGGCCGAGCGACACGTCGAAGGTTCCGGCAAGCCGGCGGTGGAAGGTGCCGCCCGCGCGCAGCCGGACATAGCGCGTCGTGCCGCCGGGGCCCGCGACGTCCTGCGTCAGCCGCAGTTGAAAGCCGCGCGTCGGACCGGTCGCACTGTCGCGCCGGTCGAGGCTGAGCGCGATGCTCAGGACCGAATTGCGCGACCGGCCGAGCGCGTTGCAGAAAGGGGTGCTGTGGAGGCCGATGCTGCACGCCGCATTCTCCTGCCGGATCAGGAAATCCTCGTCGGAAAAGCGGTAGTTGGCGGCGACCCGGAACCCGCGGTCGAGCGGGCGTCCGATATAGAGGTTGAGCCCGCGCGCGGTCTGGACGAACAGCGACGAACTGTCGGCTTTGTCGAAGCCGACCGCGGTCGAGCGCGAATAGAAAAAGGTCGGCGCGATCGCGAGCTTGCTGCCGAGGATATTGGCGTCGGAAAAGCCCAGCTCGACGAGCGTCTGGACCTTCGAATAGCGCGCCGAGATCGTGATGTCGCGCCCCGGCGCGCCGATGTTGGTGCGCGCCAGCTTGATCGACGCGATCGGCCCCTCGATCGACGAATAGCCGCCCGATAGCGCGAGGCCGCCGCGCGAAAGCGTCTGTAGCGACAAAAGATCGCCCTCGCGCGCCTGCCCGTCGGTCGCGGTTGCATCGCCGCCGACATCGAGATCGGGGTCGGGCGCGCCGCTGGGGGGATCGTCGCCCTCGCGGTCGGGCGCAGTCGTCATCGGATCGCCGAGCGCCTGCGACGTCGTCGGGTCCGGCGCTGCCGCGAACGGAAGCGGCGCCCGCTCGGGCTCGAAGTCGACGAGCGCGATCGCCGCCCGGCGCCTCGGGAGCGGATCGCTCAGCCAGGGCGCCGCCGCCAGCACGCCATCGAACGGCGAAGCGGCGACGTCGGTTGCCGTCGCCGCCCCATCCTGAGGCGCCGCAGCAGCATCGGCGGCCGTCAGCCGGTCGGGGAGCGCGTCAGCGGGCGCCGCAACGACCGTGAAGTCGATCTGCACCTCGGCGAAGACAGGCGCGTCGGCGGAAGCCGACGGAGGCGACGCACCGGCCGCCATCGCCGGCGCCTCGACCCAAAGCGGCAAGACGATGACCGACTCGAGCGACGGAGCGGCGACGTCCGCAGCCGGAATTTCCGGCCGCGGCAACGCCGCGCCATCGTCGAGAACCGGCGCCGCAACCGCGACCTCGACAGTGTCGATCATCGAAACGGCGGGCGGCGGCGCAGCCCGGCCCCGGGGTACGGCCAGCGAGGGTGCCGCGGCAGCCGGCGGCGGCAGATCATCGAACGGTATGTCGAAATCGGACGACGCCGGGCGGCCCGCGGGTCCGTAGCGCTGCGAAGCCCAGACGAGCGCCAGTTCGGAGGTTTCGACCGATGCCGTCCCCCCGACCCCGACGGTCGCCGCCATCCCGAGCGCAGTTCCCTGCACCACCTGATGGACGCCCTGACAAAGTAATCCGCATCCGGACAACTTCATTCCCCCTGCTGCGGCACGCTACCCCGCGACCCTGCCTCCGTTCAGGGCCGCATCGGGGTCATGATTCGCGGAACGATCGGTTGAAACTGTCGCTCATCGGCTGGAACAGATATTGGAACAGCGAGCTCGACCCGAGGTCGATATAGACTTCGGCGGGCATGCCCGACATCAGCCGCACGTCGGGATAGCGCCGCAATTGCTCGGGCGCGATTTCGACGATGACCTTGTAATAGATTTGCTGGCTATCCTTGTCGTAGATCGCGTCGGGGCTGACCTCCTTGACCGTGCCGAGGAGGTTGGGGATCACCCGCGCTTTGTACGGCGTCAGCTTGATCTCCGCCTTCAGCCCCGAATGGACCATGTCGATGTCGTTCGGGCGAAGCCGCGCCGACACGACGATCTGCTCCGAGGACGGCACGATATCGAGGATCGGCTGGCCCGCCCCGATGACGCCGCCGGGCGTGATCAGCCGCAGATTGGCGACGCGGCCGGCGATCGGCGCGGTGATTTCCTGGCGGTCGCGAATGTCGCGGCTGACCTTCAGCTTTTCGCGCGCCTCGGCGATGCGCAGCTGGACCTCGCGCTGCTGCGCCGCAGCTTCGAGCGCGACCTGTCCGCGCATCGACACCATCTGCGCGCGCGTCTCCCCGATCGTGTCGCGCAGGCGGTCGAGATTGTTGGTCAGCTTGCCATGCTCGCCCTCGACGAGCGCCTGCTGGCGCTGCAACGCGAGCAGGCGCGACTTGCGCTCGAGCCCTTCCTCGACGAGCATGTTCACGCCCATTTCCTCATCGTTGAGCAATTTGGCCTGGTCGGCCAGCGCCGCGATCTGGGCGTCCGAGCTGCGGATGTCGGCGCGCGACTGGCCGATCCGTTGCGACAAAATCTGCGTCTGTTCGGTCAGGCCGCGTTGCCGCGTCGCGAATTCGGCGTTGGAAGCCGCAATGATTTCCTTGACCTCCGGGTCGTTCGCCGCGGCGAGCAACTCGGCCGGATAGCGGACCGCGCGCAGCCCGAGCCGCTCGGCGGTCAGCCGCGCGTCCTGTGCGAGCAGGCCGTAAAGCGTCGAGCGAAGCGATGCGTCGGAGGCGTCGGTCTGCGTATCGTCGAGCTCGACGAGCGGCTGGCCCGCGCGAACCAGCTGTCCCTCTTCGACGAGGAAGCGCCGGACGATGCCGCCTTCGAGATGCTGCACGGTCCGCCGCCCGCCACCCGCCGCCTCGAGATAGCCGGGCGCGATCGCCGCGCTGTTGAGCGGCGCAGCCCAGCTCCAGATGCCGAAGGCAAGGACGAACAGGCCGATCGCGATCATCGCGAAGCGCAACGAGCGGCCGACCTTCGGCCCGTCCGCATAGCCGGCGGGCGCCGGAAGCGCGAGCGGTGCGGTATCGCGCCCCATCCGCAGCGACATGGTCATGCCTCCGCTCCTTTCGGTTCATAGCGGGCCGGACCGCCCTTTGCCGGGCCTCCGTTCGGCGGCGCCTTGCCCGGCGGGATCGCCCGCCGGCTCCCCGTCATTTCGGCCACCACCGTCCGCGCATCGCCGAATTTCGCGACCTGCCCGTCCATTAGCAACAGGATCTTGTCGGCGAGTTCGAGCAAATTCGACCGGTGCGACACGATGACCGTCGTCATGTTCAGCGCCTTGAGCTTCTTCAGCGTCGCGAGCAGCGCGGCGTCGCCGCGCGCGTCGAGGCTGGCGTTGGGTTCGTCGAGCACGACCAGCGGCGGCAGCCCGAACAGCGCGCGCGCGAGCCCGACGCGCTGGCGCTGACCGCCCGACAATTGATGCCCGCCGTCGGTCAGCACACAGTCATAACCACCATCGAGGTGGAGGATCATCTCGTGGCAGTCGGCCAGCTTGGCCGCGGCGATGACGTCGGTGTCGCTCGCGTCGGGACGAAAGCGGGCGATATTCTCGCGGATCGTGCCGGGCAGCAGTTCGACGTCCTGTGGCAGATAGCCGACGTTCGGCCCGAAGTCGCTGCGCATCCAGTCGAAAGTGTCGGCGCCGTCGAGGCGGACATGGCCCGAGCTCGGCTTGAGCACGCCGACCAGCAGGCGCGACAGCGTCGTCTTGCCCGACGCCGACGGGCCAACGATCGCCAGCGTGTTGCCGGCGCCGATCGCAAAGCTGACATTCTTCAGGATCGCTCCCTTCACGCCCGGCGCAAAGAAGGTCAGCCCCTCGATCGACATCGCGCCGCTCGGCTTGGGCAAGGACATTTGCGACGGCCGCGCATCGGGCAGGTCGCAAAAGCGCGACAGGCGCTTCAGGCTCTCGCGCGCCAGGACGAACTGCTTCCAGTAGCTCATCGCCGCCTCGATCGGCGCGAGCAGCCGCGCGACGAGGATCGAGCCGGCAATCATCGCGCCGCCGGTCAATTGCTGGTCGAGGATCAGCAGCGCACCGACGCCGAGCAGCGCGACCTGCACGATGTTGCGCACGAATTTCATCCAGGCGAGCAGCTTGCTCGACTGGAACTGGGTGCGATCGACCGCCTCGGTTTCGACGAGATAGCGCTTGGCCCAATGGGCGACCGTATCCTTCGCCATGCCCATCGCGTCGATGACTTCGCTGTTGCGCACGAGCGATTCGGCATATTGCATATTGCTGGCCGCCAGCCCCTGCGCCTCGCTGATCGCGCCGCGCGTGAGGCGTTCATTATACCAGGTAAGGCCGAAGAGTGTCACCGCGCCGAGCGTCGAGATCAGGCCGAAGATCGGATGGAGCAAAAAGACGACGAAGAGGTAGAGCGGCACCCAGAGCATGTCGACAACGCTGAACACCGTCGGGCTCGAAACGAAGTTCTTGACCTGCGACAGTTCGCGCAGCGCCTCGAGCTGCGTTGCCGGCGCGATCAGCCGTTGCTCGAGCGAGCGGATGAGCAGCGTCGGCCCGAGCTGCTGCGCCATCCAGGTCCCGACGCGGTTCGCCGCCTGCTGCCGCACCCCGTCGAGGATCGCCCCCAAACCGACCGCCAGCGAGATGGCGAGCGCCAGAAAGAACAGGGTGTCCTTGCTCTGGCTCGTCAGGACGCGGTCGAAGACCTGCATCATGTAGAGCGACATGGCGAGCGCCGCCATGTTGGTGATCATCGAAAAGAAGATCAGCTGGACCGCGATACCGCGCTGCGGCAGCAACAGCTCCTCGAGCAGATTGGGGGTTTTCGTCGACCGGCGCGGCAGGACCAGGGCGTTCAGCGCCATTTTATCGGCCCCGGGCGAGCGACGGGTCGGCGGCGTGAAGCGGCAGCACGAGCCCCGAGATCAGCCCCGCCAGTTCCATCTGGCGATGAACGCCCAGCTTGGCACGAACGCGCTTCAGATAGGTGCGCGCCGTTTCCTCGGACAGTCCGCAGCCTTCGGCCGCATTGCACAGGCTGCTCGACCGCAGGAAATGGCCGAGGAACCGCTGTTCGGACGGCAGCAGTCCGAGGGCTTCGAGCAGCGGGCCCGGCGCGTCGACCTTGCCCGGCCCCATGATGATGACCATCGCGCAGCGCGCGCTTCCGCCCGGCGAACGCGAGCGCGCCGAAATCACATAGACGAGACGCCAATCGCCGTTGCGGCAGTCGAGGCGGAAAACATCCTCGATCGGCGTGTCCGCCGTCGCCGCGCGCCGGATGCTCTCGCGAAGCTGTTTGGCCTGCTGGGGTTCGGCGGCGACGATCGCGCCGTCGACCGCACGGATCAGCCATTTGCGCTGTTCGACCATCGCGGCGGCGGCGCTGTTCAGGAACAGCGGCTGCCCGTCGGCGGACAGCAAGGCCATCGAAAAGGACACGCGATCGAACATCGCCTCCAGCATCGCCGAGCGTCGCGACTGCCGCGCGAGTTGCGCGACGCCGATTGCCGAATCGGCGAGCAGCGGCGCGACGAGCTGGAGCGAGCAGCCTTCCTGATCGGTGAACCGCCTGCACCCGCTGCGGCGAAAGAAGAGCGCCTGGATATTGGCGCCGTTGCGTTTCATCTGGATCGCGATGCCGCAATCATAGACGTGCGGGAGGGCGCCGCCCGCCGCATCGTCGGTTATCAGCACACTGCCGGTCCCCGCCGCGTCGGCGGCGGAAATCTGGAACTGGTGGGTCGGCACCTCCCCGATGCGCTGCCACAGGTGGCCGGCGAGCGTCATCAGCGCCTCGATCGTCTGCCGGTCGCCGCGCGCCTCGTCGAGGCCGATCAGGAAGGAATGACGCTGCGCCGCCGCGCCCGGGAGTACGACCGTCAGGATCGCCGAAACGATCTCGAACTGGGCCAGATAGTCGTACCAGACCTGCCGCGTATTCGCGGCGACGTCGATGACGCGCTCGCTGTGCAGGCCCGTGTCGTCAACGCTGAACTCGGCCGTGTCGCCATAAGGATCGCCGACGTCATAACCCGCGTCGGCATACAGCGTCGAAAGCTCCATATCCGAAGACATTTGGTCCCCCCCATGAAACACGGGCCCCGCAACGGGGCGAGCCCCCACAGCGGGAAAACAGATGCGCGACCATGATGTCCGGCGCAGCGTCCTGGGTACGGGCAGAACGTGCGCCCCGGGCCGGGATATATGGCTTGTCAGCCCGGCCCTAGCTGCCGATTGATACGGATCGCTCGATAGCGCCCCCCGCCGCCGAAGCCGCAGGAGACGCCCGTGGTCTATTTCGATTCGGCCGATGGAGTCTATTATCCCCTCGGACATATCCGTTTGGGTAGTTTCCCCCCCCTTCGCCGCGCATTACTCTTCCCGGCGAAGATGGAGACGGCGTCGCGCTGGAATCCCGAGCGGTTCAGGAGGGGCGGATAGTGCAGAAATTCTCGGCTTCGAGGGGGTTCGCGCTGGGCGCATGCTGCGCGGCGATCGCGATCGCGACCAGCGCGACTCCGGCAGGAGCGCAGGCCGGCTCGACCTATAATGCACCCGCGAGCACGATGGCGGGGCTTGCGCGCCATGTCGTCGAATCGAACCCCGACATCACCACACAACGCCAGCAGGTCGGGATCGCCAAGGCGCGGCTCGAGTCTGCCGAGGCCGGCTATCTTCCGACGATCCAGGCCAACGGCCTCGTCCAGCGGCGCGAGATCGACGTCAAGAAGGGCGGCCCTGGTGACGCGGAATTTACCGCCGGCGAGGCGTCGGTCGAGGCGCGGCTGCGCTTCTATGACGGCAATCGCACCTATAATTCGGTCAAGATCGCCAAGGCCGAACTGGCGTCGGCGCAGGCGACGCTCGACGCGACCATATCGGACACGCTGCTCGAACTGCTGACGAGCGCCGCCGACATCCACCGCGACCGGAAGGTGCTCGAATATTCGCAGGCGCAGAGCGATGCGATCGGCGAGCAGTTGCGCGCCACGTCGCGCCGGCTCGAATTCGGGGAGGCGACGCGCACCGACGAGGATCTGGCGCGCGCGCGGCTCGCCACGTCGGAAGCCGGCGTGCTCGCCGCGACCGAACAGCTCAGCGTCACCGGATACCGGTTCCGCAACGTCAGCGGGCTTTCGGGGACGACCGCGCCCGCGCTGCCGGCGCTCGCGCCGATGCCCGGCTCGCTCGGCGATGCCCAGCGGATCGCGTCGGAAACCGCGCCGCGGCTTCGCGCCGCGCGCCTCAATGCCCAGGCCGGCAAGACCGGGGTCCATTTCGCGTCGGGTGCGCTGCTGCCGCAGCTCGACGCGGTGAGCGGCTATGAATATCTGACCGGCGGTGTCGCCAATCTGTTTACCGGCAAACTGCCCAACGACCGGTCGGCGATGTATTACGGGCTCGAGCTGAGCGTTCCGATCTTTCAGCCGCGCGACCATGCCGAGGTTCGCCGCGCCCGCGCCGTCCGCGACCAGCGGCTCGCGCAGACCGACACCGTGGTGCGCACTGTCGCCGAGGAGGTCGGCGGGAGCTGGACGCAATGGCAATCGGCGAAAAGCACGATCGCCGCCGCCGAGGCCGCGGTCGCGGCGACCGAGCGGGCGGCCGAGGGCATCAAGAAAGAGGCGATCGGCGGCAACCGGACGCTGACCGACGTGCTCAACGCGCAGAATGAACTGCTGTCGGCGCGCGTCACGCTGGAGCGCGCGCACCGCAACGAGTTCGTCGCGCGGGCGAGCCTGCTCGCGGCGATCGGCCGACTCGACGCGGCGGCCATTCTCGAAGGGCGCGCCGGTGCCGCCGGCGCGCCGCCGGTCGCACGCCCCGGCACATCGCCTCTGGGACGCCCGGTCATCGCCGCGAATCAAAATCCGGGCTCGGCGGCCGGCCCCGTAGCGCGCCCCGAAGGCTCGACCCTCGGTCGCGACACCCGGCTCGCCAGCAGCGATGCACCGCAGGTCGCGGACCCGCGGCGGCCGGGGGCATCGGCTCTCGGACGCAAAGCCCAGTAGCGCCGGCCACCGCACCGCAAAACCCGCGTCCGTAGCGCCCGATCCGGCGCGGCCGCAACGCGTTCGCTGCCCGAATGCGGCACCGACGACCGCGCGCACCTGCCCCAAAACGAGCCATGTCAGAAAATTGTCGGCCATGTCCCCATGCAGGAATATTCGGCCCCCTGCCCCCGCCATATCCAGTGCCCATGGCCTTGTAATCGCAGGGCCATCGGGGTGTGTTTTGGCTGATCCTGCGAAAGCGCATCCACTCGACCAGAAACGAAGAGGATAGCGAAATGCCTAGTGTTACTCCTTCCAATGCGCCGACGGCGGCAAAGGCGACGACAGCCCGCGGTCAGGTGCTGGGTACGAACGCGGTCGACTTCATCGACCTGAATGCGATCACCACGACGGCCAATCTGCCGTACAATGCCCGCGGCAACGGCGGCAACGACACCGTGTACGGCAATAATTTCGACAATGACCTCTATGGCGACAATGGCGACGACAATGTCATCGGCCGTTATGGCAACGACCGCGTCGAGGGCGGCGCCGGCAACGACACGCTGATCGGCGACCAGGCTTCGTTCGTCGTCGTCGGGCCGGGTAATGTCGTCTATACCGGCGACGACAACGGCGGACTCGACGGCCACGACACGCTGCTCGGCGGCGCGGGCAACGACACCGCATGGGGCGGGGGCGGAAACGATTATATCCGCGGCGACGCCGGTAACGACACGCTGAACGGCCAATCGGGCGACGACCGCGTCGAAGGCAATGCCGGCGACGATGTGATCGACGGCGGCGCAGGCCAGGACAATCTGTTCGGCGGCACCGAAACCGACGTGATCGCGGGCGGCGACGGCGACGACTATATCGAAGGCGGCACCAACACCAACGGCCGCGACAATATCAACGGCGGTGACGGCAATGACGTCATCTTCGGCGACAATGGCGTCGGTCGCAAGGCCAACCCCGACTTCGCCTACAACCAGAGCAACTATAATCCGGGCAACGGCCATGGCGACGACATCTTCGCCGGCGCCGGCGACGACCAGGTCTTCGGCCAGGGCGGCAATGACGTCATCGACGGCTGGACGGGCGACGATCTTCTCTGGGGTGACAACGGCGACGACGTCATCCTCGGCTGGACGGGCTATGACCATATCGACGGCGGCGAGGGCGATGACCAGCTCTACGGCGAAGATGGCGACGACGAGATCAACGGCGACGCGGGCGAAGATATCATCCGTGGCGGCAATGGCCTCGACTTCGTCCAGGGCGGTGCCGACAATGACGACATCGGCGGCGGCGACGGCGACGATACGCTGAACGGCAACGACGGCGACGACCTCGTCAACGGCGACGACGGCGACGACCTGATCGCCGGCCAGCTCGGCGACGACACGCTGAACGGCGGTGACGGCAACGACACCATCACCGGCAACGGCGAACAATCGCCTTATGATCCGGCCGATCCGGACTTCACCGACGAAGACACGATTTCGGGCGGCGACGGCGACGACACGCTCTATGGTCAGGACAGCAACGACGTGGTCAGCGGCGACGCCGGCAACGACTTCGTCAGCGGCGATGACGGCAACGACATTCTGTCGGGCGGCGATGACGACGACGTCGTCACCGGCGGCGCGGGCAATGACGTTGCAGCTGGCAACGACGGCGACGACGCCGTCTATGGCGACGCCGGCAACGACAATCTGTCGGGCGGCGAAGGCAACGACTTCGTCTCCGGCGGCGTCGGCAATGACGTGGCGTCGGGCGATAATGGCGACGACACCGTGACCGGTGGCCTCGGTGCCGACACCATCTATGGCGGCGACGGCAACGACTTCCTCGACGGCGACAACTTCGACGATGCAGTCACCGGCGGGAACGACACCATGTTCGGTGGTGCCGGCTTCGACTTCATGCAAGGCGGTGGCGGCAACGACTTCATGGACGGCGGCGACGACGACGACACGATGTTCGGCGATCGCGGCAACGACACCATGCTCGGCGGAACCGGCGACGACTATATCGAAGGCGAATCGGGCAACGACACCATCACCGGTGGCGAAGGCAACGACCGCATGTCGGGCGGCACCGGGAAGGACCTGTTCCGGTTCGACTCGACCGATTCCTCACCCGGATTTGGTGACGATGTGATCGAATCGCCCCTTGGCGGTCTCGATTTCAACCTCGCCAACCGCGACACGCTGGTCTTCGACGTCGATGCGGGCTTCGATCCCGAATTCGACATCGTCGTGCTGACGGCGGACTGGGACGGAGACGGCGATGCGCTCGACGTCCTCGTCGCGACCGCCTATGGCAGCGTCCTTCTCGAGGACTTCTGGCAGGGTGCCTCGGCGCCGATCCAGGCGCTGGCAGCCGCCGGTGCCTACGACTCGGTCGCGGCGATCAACACGTACAGCCAGGGCAATGCCAGCTACGACATGATCACGTTCGTCTGAGGAAGGGCTCGTACGGGGGTCCACTCCTCGCGCGAACCTCTGCAGACTGGAGGGCAGGCCACGGCCTGCCCTCTTTTTTGCGCACAGCGGCCGTCTGGGTGGTGGCTGCCGAGGCATTTTTTCCGGTGTCCCCATCGGGGAATGACGCGAAACGGCTATTCTTGGCATCTCTGTGCCAAGGATGGCGAGAGTGAGGACCGTCCGCACAACAAGCGAAACCCACTGCAGAGACCGGGTCGACCGGCGCCCGCACGGCATCATCGACCCCGCGTTCGGTCAGCGAAAGCTGACCAGCCGGATCCGCCGCCACGCCCCCTTGGCGGCGGCCGGCGTCGCGGCCACAAGCCGCCCGGATCGATGAGGCGCAACAACCGGATGATCGCTCGTGTATGACATCCTCGTCCCGATGCTCCTCGCATTCGTCTCCCACCCGCTATCACCCGGCGATCGCCCCGCCTTTCTGTTTCCGGTCGGCTGCACGATCGGCCGGTCTTGCCTGATCCAGAAGCTGGTGGACCATGACCCGGGTCCGGCGCGGCGCGATTTCCGTTGCGGCACCCTGACCACCGACGGCCATGACGGAACCGACATCCGCCTGCGCACCATGGCCGACATGCGGGCGGGCTATGTCGTTGTCGCGGCGGCGGCCGGACGCGTGCTGCGGACCCGCGATGGCGAACCCGACATCAGCGTCGACGAGCGCCCCAGCCTCGACGGGAAGGACGCCGGCAATGCCGTCGTGATCGACCATGGCGACGGCTGGGAAACGCAGTACAGCCATCTGCGCCGCGGCAGCGTCGGCGTACGCCCCGGACAGGCGGTCGCGGCGGGGCAGGCGATCGGCCTGATCGGCCTTTCCGGCAACACCGAATTCCCGCACCTCCATTTTTCGGTCCGCCACCGGGGCGCGACGATCGATCCCTTCGCCGCCGGCGGTCCCACGGCCGATTGCGACGCGCAGCCGGGACCCGGCGGCTTGTGGGCGCCGGCCACGACCTTCATGCTGACCTATCGGCCAACCGCGGTCATCGCCGCGGGGCTCGCGTCCGACGTGCCGCCCGCAGCGGTCGTGCGCCGCGATCCGGCCCCGACGCTGCGAAACGCCCATTCGCCGCTCATCCTGTGGGTCGACGCGCTCGGCATCCAGCCGGGCGACCGGCAGGAATTTTCGATCGCCGGACCCGACGGAAATATTCTCCACAGCCAGTCGTCGCCGGTTGCGACGGGCGGGTTGAGCTGGTTCGCCTATAGCGGCAAGCGCGCGCCGGCACCCGGCTGGCCCAAGGGGCGCTATGTCGGCCGGTACAAGGTGCAACGCGGCAGCGCGACGATCGTATCGACCGAAATATCGGCGAATCTATACTGAATCTATTGATTTATACATTACTAAACATATGATTGACTAACCATCTTTAGCTTTATCCATTCCTTTCGATGACGTGATTATTGGTAGATGAATTTATCATAACTTCGAGTTCGAAACCGGTTTTTGTCTTCGATCCGCCATATATAGGCGATGCTTAACGCATATTAACCCGTTAGATATTGAATTTACTCGAAAGTATAGGAGCGCATACCGCAAATTGCCATTGCAGAATCAGCGACCTGGGTTTGTATTTGCCGGGTCAGTGAGCACGCACGGGTAACGGGCGCCAAAGAGAACCCAGCATGATCACAACCGCATAGCGTCGCTCCGCAGCTTTCCGGCACGGCAGCGCGGCGCAGGTCGCTTGTTGCTTGCCGCTCCCGAAACAGGGGGCCGCGCGGGGCGTTGGGAACGCCCCGGTGAAGGGGGGACCAGAAGGCGATGGAACTAAGGCAGATCCAGCAGCCCGCCGATTTGGCCGGCGCAACCCATGCCGCTCCACCGAACGCAACGCGCGTCCTGCCCGCCGCCACCGGCGGCGTCGTGCAACTTCCCCCCGGGACGCGCCTCGATGCGATCAAATTGTCGGGCAACGATCTGCTGGTCACCCTGCCCGACGGGCAGATATTGCTCATCGTCGACGGCGCGCTGCAGATTCCCCAGCTCAAGATCGGGCCGATCAACATCCCCGCGCCGACCATCGCCGCGCTGATCGCGGCGCAGGAGCCCGAACCGGCAGCGGGTGCACCACAAAGCTCGGGCGGCAATTTCGAGCAGACGCCCGGCGGTATCGGCGACCCGTTCGGGCTGGGCGACCTGCTGCCCCCCACCGATTTTTCGCTCCCCGGCCGCGAGGCAAGCGAGCTCATTCCCGACGCGATCGACGACGAGCCGGAGATACTGATCTCAACCCCCGATCAGCCGGCCGGTGCCACCTCGGCCACCGCGACGGTGGCCGAGGCGGCGCTACCCGCGCGCGGAGCCGAACCGGCGGGGTCCGACGCTGCCTCGCCCGGCGAATCGATCAGCGGTACGATCCAGATCAGCGCGCTCGATCAACCGAGCGTCCTGACCGTGGCGGGCACGGTGGTGACCGCCGTCGGCCAGACCATCGCGACGCCGCTCGGCCAAATCACGATCACCAGCATCGAGGCCGGCCTGATCGGCTATACCTATACGCTGACCGACAACGCCACCGATCCCGACGCGACCGACGTGGTGACGATCACTGTCACCGACAATGACGGCGACGTCGCCACCGCGACGCTGACGCTCACCGTCACCGACGACGCGCCGGCCGCGCGCGCCGATACCGACACGCTATCGGAAGGGACCGCACACGGCAACGTCATCACCGGCGCCGATACCACCAGCGGCAGCGCCGGGGCCGACACCCCGGGCGCCGACGGCGCGACGGTGACGGGGATCCGCAGCGGGACAGGAAGCGTTTTCGCGCCGGCCGGCGTCACCATCAACGGCGAATATGGCCGCCTGCTGATCGCGCCCGACGGCAATTATGTCTATATCCGGTCGGCGGGTTCGCCGGGCGGCGTCACCGACGTCTTCACCTATCAGATCACCGACGGCGACGGCGACACGGCGACCGCGACGCTGTCGATCGAGATCGCCGACGACACGCCCAGCCTTGCCGTTCCCTCGGCGGGCGACGACGGAACTTTTGTCGACGAGGCGGGGCTTCCCGAACGCCCCGGCGAGGCGCCGGGATCGCGCGCGGGCGACGACAGCAATGCGACCGTCGGCGTCATCCCCTATTCGGCAGTCGACGGGCCGGCAGTCATCACGATCAACGGCGTCGAAATCACCGGCGCCGAACAGGAAATCACGCTCGAGACCGGCATTCTCCATATCATCGCGATCAACCCCGATTCGATCGAATATGCCTTCGTGCTCACCGACAATGTCGTCGGCGATCCGGCGTCGCAGCCGGTCACGATCACGATCACCGACGTCGACGGCGACACCGCGTCGGCGAGCTTCGAGATCGACATTCTCGACGACTTTCCCACGGCGCAGGACGACAGCGACAGCCTGACCGCAGGCCTCGACGCCGAAGCGACGGGAAATGTCGTCACCGACGCCGAAAATGACGGCGGGCGCGACACCGAGGGCGCCGATGGGGCGACCGTGACCGCCATTTCGTCCGAGGGCGAAAGCGGCGAGGTCGGCGGCATTACCGCCGGCGCCTACGGCACGCTCGAGATCGCGTCGGACGGCAGCTACACCTATGTGCTCGATCCCGAAAATCCTGCGGTGCAGGGCCTCGACGGCGACGACGAGCTGATCGAGACATTCGAATATGTGCTGACCGACGGCGACGGCGATGCGGTCACGGCGACTCTTTCCATCACCATCCGCGGGCGCGATGACATCGTCACCATATCGGGCCTGGTTCCCGACGGCGCCGAAGCAACGGTCGACGAGGCCAATTTGGCCGACGGGTCGAATCCCGACGGCGAAGCGCTGATCCGCACCGGCAGCTTCAGCTTCGATGCCGCCGACGGCGTCGCGGCGATCAGCATCGGAGGCGAAATACTGTTCGACGGTACGGTCGCCGCGGGGCTGACGATCGTGACCGAACTCGGCATCCTGACGATCACCGACTTCGTCCCGGCCTATGACGATGCGGGCGACATCGTCGGCGGCACGATCGCCTATAGCTACGAGCTCGCCGAAAACAGCCTGCTCCACGACGGCGTCACCGACACGGCGCTGACCGAATCCTTTGCGATCGAAATCGTCGACAGCGACGGCACCAGCGCAGCCTCCAGCCTCGATATCCAGATCCTCGACGACAATCCGCTGGCCGAGGCCGACGCCGCCGATGCCGGCGAGGGCCAGACGCTCGAGGTCGATGCGGCCGGCGGGTTGCTCGCGAACGACGTCGCCGGCGCCGACGGCGTCGAAATTGCGGGCGTACGCGCGGCGGCGGGCAACGGCACCGCGCCCGCGACCGGCGGCGTCGGCGCGGTAATCACCGGACTCTATGGCGAGCTGACCCTCGCGGCCGACGGCAGCTATGTTTATGCCGCCTATCCCAACGCGGTCGCGCCCGAAGGGGCCGAGGATGTCTTCGTCTATACGCTGGTCGATGGCGATGGCGACCTTTCGACGACGACGCTGACCATCCATCTCGCCGATTCGGGCCTGTCGGCCGATCCGGTCGCACTGCAAGTGGAGGAAGCGGGGCTACCGACCGGCAGCGACCCCGCCAGCGACACCGAAAGCATCGCCGGCGACCTCAACGACGGCGTCGCGGGCGGAAACGGGCCCTATGAATTCGCGCTGTCGGGCGACGGCGTCGGCACCCACGGCACATTCACGCTCAATGCCGACGGCAGCTATGTCTATGTGCTGACGAGCGCCATCGACGGCGTGACCGCGAACAATGGCGCCAATCTGGTGCCGGTGGTGGAGACGTTCACCTATATCGTCACCGATGCCTTCGGCAACGCGACCGAGAACGTCATCACGATCGACGTCGTCGACGACGTCCCGACCGCGCGGTCGGCGCCGTCGATCACGGTGGCGGAGGATGCGCCGCCGATTTCGGGCAATCTGCTCGCGAACGATACGGCGGGGGCCGACGGCGCGACCGTCACCTCGGTCACGATCGGTGGGGTCGTCGTCGCGGTCGCCGCGACCGGCACGACGAGCTTCAGCAACGCGAACGGCAGCTATACTTTCCAGCCCGGCGGCGCCTGGACCTTCGATCCGGTGGTCAAGACGCACCCCTTCGTCGTCAATGCCGATTTCACCTATGTGATCACCGACGGCGACGGCGACCAGTCGTCGGCGGTGCAGCAGATTCGCCTCGCCGATGGCGCCGACCCGACGGCCGGCGATCCGGTCGCCCTGACGCTCGATGACCAGCATCTCGAAACCGGATCGACGCCGTCGGGCGAACAGCCCGTCGCGGCGAGCGGACAGATCGTCTTCACCCAGGGTTCCGACGCTATCGTCTCGATCGGCTTCGGCGACCTGTCGACGCTCGACGGCGGGCTGAGCTGGACGCTCGAATCGGATACGCAGATCATCGGCTGGGATGCCGACGAAAATCCGGTGATCGTGATCGACCTCAGCGTTTCGGGCCATGTCGCGACCGTCACCGCGACGCTGCAGTATAATTACGGCCTGCACCCCGACACGACGATCGACGACATCGCCGACCTCGGCGCGATCGACATCGTTGCGACCGATGCGGACGGCGACACCGCCGCGGGCACCGTCAACCTGTCGGTCTCGGACGATGTCCCGTCGATCAGCGGACATGGTTCGCCGGCGGCGCTCCTGATCGTCGACGAAACCAATCTGGCGGCCAATGCCACGGCGAGTTTCGCCAGCCTGTTCGACATCGTGATCGGCGCCGACATGGCCGGCAGCTCGGTCAACTATCAGTTCGACGTCACCCGCGCGTCGGGGCTGATCGACACCGCGACCGGGCAGAAGATCGTCCTGCAAGCGCTGGGCAATGTCGTCGAGGGCCGCCTTCAGGACTCACCGTCGATCGTCGCCTTCCGCCTCTCGGTCGCATCCGACGGCACCGCGACGCTCGACCAGATGCGCGCGGTGCGGCATTCCGACACGACGAGCCCCGACGACAGCATCACCCTGTCCTCGACCCTCATCCGCCTGACCGCGACCGTGACCGACGGCGACGGCGACCAGGCCTCGACGATGATCCTCGTCGGCAATGCGCTGGTCTTCAAGGATGACGGCCCGTCGATCGACGCGACCAATATCGACGCCGACAACATCATCCTGACGACGCAGGACGCCGACACGCGCGGCGACGCCTTCGACGTCGCGACGGCCGATCTGTCGGGCGCATTCTCGGTCGCGGCGATGCATTTCGGCGCCGACGGTCCCGGCGGGACCGGCGCTGCGAGTTGGACCTATTCCCTGGCGCTGGGCTCGGCGGCCGCGACCTCCGCCCTGACCAGCAACGGCGTGCCGGTCACGCTAGCCCTTGTCTCCGGCGAGATCGTCGGCAGCGCGGGCGGCACGCCCATCTTTTCCATCGCCGTCGACGCCGCGACCGGGGTCGTCACCCTGACCCAGTTCGCCGAAATCGACCATCCGCTGCCGGGGTCGCCCGGCAATTATGAGGCGCAGCTCGTGACCCTCGCCGCCGACCTGGTCGAGCTTCGCGGCACCGCGACCATCGTCGACGGCGACGGTGACAGCATCTCCGATACCGTCGCCATCGATCTGGGCGGCAACATCCGCTTCGCCGACGACGGACCGTCGATATCGGGCGGCGGCCCGGCGCCCGTTCTTGTCGTCGACGAGAGCAATTTCGCCGCCAATGCCAGCGCCAACCTGGCGGGGCTGTTCGCGCAGACGACCGATTTCGGCGCCGACGGCCCGGGAAGCATCGCCTATGAACTGGGCGTCACGGCCGGCGCGAGCGGGCTGATCGATGCCCTGACCCGTCAGGCCGTTCTCCTCTCGATCGAAGGCGGCATCGTCTATGGCCGCACGGCGACGCACGAGGTGTTCCGCATCTCGGTAGCGGCGAACGGGACCGTGACCTTCGACCAGTCGCGCGCGGTGATCCATAACCCCGACAGCGGGCCCGACCAGATATTGTTCCTCGCGGGAAGCAATCTGGTCACGCTGACCGCCATCGTGACCGACGGCGACGGCGACACCGCGCGCACGACCGCCGACATCACCGGCCATTTCGCGATCCGCGACGATGCCCCGGTCGCGGTGGACGACGCGGACAATGTGTCGCGCGACGGCGAGATCTTTGCCGACGGCAATGTGCTGACCGGCACCGGCGGCACCGACATCAACGGTATGGACGGATCGGCCGACGGCGCGGGGTCCGACGGCGGACTGAGCGTCGTCGGCGTCGCGTTCGGCGCGACCGCGGGAACGCCGGGCGCGTCGCTCGCCGGCGACTATGGCTCGATCATCGTCGCCGCCGACGGCAGCTATCGCTACGACCTCGATCCCGATGATCCAGCGGTCATCGCGCTCAACGCGAACGAGACGCTGACCGACACCTTCCACTATGTCGTCCGCGATGCCGACGGCGACACCTCCACCGCGACGATCACGATCAGCATCACCGGCACCAATGATTTCCCGGTCGCGCGCGCCGACACCAACTGGGTACTCGACGGGCCGAGCGGGTCGGACCCGAGCGCCAGCGGCAATGTCCTCCTAGACATCGCGCATCCCGGCGCGCCGTTCGGCAGCTTCGCCGACGTCGCCGATAACGATCCCGATCTCGAGGCGATCAGCGTCACCTCGGCGGGCACCTATGTCGGGCTCTACGGCACACTCGAGATCGCCGCCGACGGCAGCTACACCTATGTGCTCGACGAGGACAAGGCGGCGGTCGACGCGCTCGACGCAGGCCAGACGCTGGTCGACAGCTTCGCCTATACGATCAGCGACGGCGCGCTGTCGGTCGGCTCGATGCTCAGCATCACCATATTCGGCACCAACGACGCGCCGACGATCGGCACCGCAATCGCACGCCTTTCGGAGGAAGGCCTGCCCGGCGGGATCGCCGACAATGCGCCGAACGCGACGCTCGACACGACGAACAGCACGACGATCGGCGGCATGCTGGCGATCGCCGACGCCGACGCCGGCGAGACGCTGACCGCGACGCTGGGCAACCCCGGCGCCGTCCTCACCGCCGGTGGCGTCCCGGTGACCTGGTCGGGCGCCGGCACCGGAACGCTGGTCGGATCGGTCGGCGGGTCGGAGGTGATCCGCGTCACGCTCGCGCCGAGCGGCGCCTATACGGTAACGCTGTCGCGCGCGGTCGACCATCCGACGATCGCGCTCGAGGATCTGAAGTCCTTCTCGGTCCCCGTTTCAGTGTCCGACGGCACGGTAACGACGACCAACGCCGCGGCGATCCAGATCGTGATCGAGGACGACGCGCCGACCGCGCTCGGCGAGACGGGATCGTCGGCGCAGATCCAGCAGGACGTCAACACGCTCTTCATCCTCGACTTCAGCGACAGCATCGACGCCAGCGAACTCGACACGATGATCGGCGCGGTGCAGGGCGCGCTGACCCAGCTCGACAATGCGGCGGCCAGTGGCCTCACCATCCGCTTCGTGATCTTCTCGTCGGGCTCGTTCGCCTCGCCGTCCTTCTCGAGCGCGGCGGCGGCCAATGCCTATCTGTCGTCGCTCAATCCGGCCGACGGCGGCGAACGGCCGTCGCAGGACCTGCCGCCCGACGGCATCGGCCTCAACACCAACTACTCGGGCGCGATCCAGACCGCGCTCGCCAATTTCACCCCGGTTCCCGGTGCGAGCAACCAGGTTTTCTTCCTCAGCGACGGCAACCCCAACCAGCAGATCCAGTTCGGCGGCGTCCCGATCTCGGTGATCAATTCGCTGACCGCGCCGACCGCCGCCGCGTGGAACAATTTCGTCGACAGCAACAATATCAACGTGACCGCGATCGGCATCGACAATGATCCGCTCCAGCCGCTCAACATCCAGCGCCTGCGCGACGTCGACCTCAACGATGCGCCGAACAACAATCCGATCCTGGTCGACGATTTCCAGGATCTGGTCGCGACCCTGCTGTCGGTGATCGTCCCCGCCGCGGTGGCGGGCGATCTCGATGCCAACGACGCCTTTGGCGCCGACGGTGGCCGGTTGTTGTCGATCACCATCGGTTCGACGACCTATATTTGGGACGGCGCGTCGAGCATCGCCGTCTCGACCGGCGGCACCATCGCGGGCACGACGCTCAACGCGATTACCACACCGATGGGCGGCACGCTGACGCTCGATTTCGCCTCCGGCCAGTATAATTACCAGCCGCCGACTCCGATCACGATCACCGCAACCGAGGTTTTCGCCTATGTCGTGACCGACCGCGACGGCGACACGGCGACCGCCAACCTGTCGGTGACAATCACCGCGCTCGCACCGCCGATCGCGGTCGATCTCGACGGCGACGGCGTCGAATTCCTGCCCGGCGCGGCGGGTGTACATTTCGACTATGGCGGCGACGGCGAGGCCGAGAGCACCGCCTGGGTCGCGGCCGACGACGGCCTGCTCGCGATCGACAGCAATGGCGACAACAAGGTCGACGGCCCCGAACTCGTCTTTGCGAGGGACGGCCTGACTGACCTGCAGGGGCTGGCCGCCGACTATGACAGCAACGGCGACGGCCGGCTCGACGCCGCCGACACGGATTTCGCGAAGTTCGGGATCTGGCAGGACGCCAACGGCAATGGCGTTACCGATGCCGGCGAGTTCCGCTCGCTGATCGATGCCGGAATCGTCAGCATTTCCCTGCTGTCCGACGGCAAGCCATATACGGCGGCGAACGGCGATGTGCATGTTCGCGGCGAAGCAAGCTTCACCCGCGCCGACGGCAGCACCGGCAAGATCGCCGACGCCGCCTTCGCGACCCATTTCGCGACCGAGCAGCAACGCGCCGCTGCCGCGGGAACGACCGGCGTGTCGACCGCGATGCTTGTCGCCGGGCTGGCCGCCGCGACGCCACTCGCTGCGCAGCCGGGCGAGGCCTCACTAGCCGACAGCAGCGCGATGGCGGCCGCGGCGATCGAGCCGTCGGCGAGTGCGCCGGTTCCGGCAGCGATTCACCCCTCCGAGCGCGCCGGTCTGCTGATCCATGAATTTTCTTCGGGACCGGCGATCGAACGGGTGGCGGCCGACGCGCACCATGTCATCGATCCCGGCGATGGAGGCCGTGCCGATACGTCGGCGGCCGGGCTCGAGGTGCCCGCCGACCGCGTCCAGGCGGCGCTGCCTGCTCAAACAGAGGTCGACACGAGCACC
>PNJO01000004.1 GCA_013821905.1 Sphingopyxis sp.
TCGACATGCGCCTCGATGCCGAAATCGCCGCCGCCGGGCCCGACGACCGCTTCACCGTCGCGCTGCTCGACCTCGACGGGTTCAAGGCGGTCAACGACCGGCACGGCCATGCGGTCGGCGACCTTCTGCTCTGCGAAGTCGCGGCGCGCCTGCGCCGGGCGTGCGGCGACGATGCGGTGGTCGCGCGGCAGGGCGGCGACGAATTCGCGATCCTGGCGCCCGCGGGTTCGCCGCTGCGCGCGACCGCGCTCGCCGATCACCTCCTGTCGGGGCTCGCCGCGCCCTATCGCGTCGGCGGGGTGACGGTTCGCGTGGGCGCGAGCGTCGGCGTCGCCGTCTGGCCCCATCACGGCGCTACCGCGCGCAAATTATACGAGGCCGCCGACCACGCGCTCTATGCCGTCAAGGCCGTCGATCGAGACCCGACGTCGTCGGTCGAAATGATCGGACATCGCGCCTGAGCCCGCTTGACCGTCCAGGGGGCGGTCGTCACATGGATCGCATGACCATCCCGATCGTCCGGCGCGCCTCGGCCGCCCTGTCGCCCCTCGTCCTCCTCGCCGTCGCTATCGCTCCCGCCTATGCGCGGGACGCTGCGAAGCCCGCCGCGACGGCGTCGGCCAATCCGCAGAGCGAGGCCGCGAAGGCGTGGAACTTCGCCGCCAGCGACGTGGCGGTCGATCCGAACATCATTTTCGGCGTGCTGCCCAACGGGATGAAATATGCGCTGCTGAAGAACAGCACGCCCAAGGACAGCGTCGCGCTGCGCATGCGCTTCGACGTCGGCAGCTTTGCCGAGGCCGACGACCAGCGCGGCTTGGCCCATTTCCTTGAACATATGGCGTTCAACGGCTCGAAGGGCGTGCCCGAGGGCGAGATGATCAAGCTGCTCGAGCGCAAGGGGCTGGCGTTCGGCGCCGACACCAATGCCTCGACCGGCTTCGACGAGACGGTGTACAAGCTCGACCTGCCCAATGCGTCGGACGATCTGGTCGATACCGGGCTGATGCTGATGCGCGAGACGGCGGGCGAGCTGACGATCGACCCCGCCGCGGTCGACCGCGAGCGCGGCATCATCCTGTCCGAACGCCGCGCGCGCGACACCTATCAATTGCGCAGCCTGATCGACCAGCTCGATTTCCAGATGCAGGGCATGAAGGTCGCCAGCCGCATTCCGGTGGGCACCGAAGAGGTGATCAAAAATGCGCCCGCGGCGCGCATCCGCGACCTTTACGACCGCTATTATCGCCCCGAACGCGCAACGCTGGTGATGGTCGGCGACTTCGACCCCGCGGTGGTCGAGGCGAAGATCAAGGCGCGTTTCGCCGACTGGCAGGGCCGCGGCCCGGCGGGCGCCGATCCCGACATCGGGACGGTCGACTACAAGCGCGCCGCGGCGGCCGACGATTTCATCGACCCGGCAATCCAGGACTCGGTCAATATCGCAAGTTTCAAACCCTATGTCGACGAACCCGACAGCAAGGCGAAGCGCGCGCGCAGCCTGGCCGAGGAAATCGGCGAGGCGATCGTCAGCCGCCGGCTCGCGAAGATCGCGCTCAACGAGGATTCGCCGATCCTCGCGGGCTATCTGAGCGATGCCGCGGGGTGGAAGGTCTTCGACCAGGTCACCGTCGGCGCCGTCGCCAAGGAAGGCGCGTGGAAAGAGGCGCTCGCGCTGATCGAACAGGAGCAACGCCGCGCCATCCAGCACGGCTTCACCCAGGCCGAGGTCGACGAACAGCTCGCCAACCGCCGCACCGCGCTCAAAAATGCGGTCGCCGGCGTGACGACGCGGCGGAGCGATACGCTCGCCGACACGCTGGTCGCGGCGGCAAAGGGCGATTTCGTCTTCGTCCGCCCCGAAACCTCGCAGGCCCTGTTCGAGGCGACCGCGCCGTCGCTCGACGCGGCGACGGTCACCGCCGCCTTTCGCAAGCGCATGGAGGGGCTGAGCGCACCGCTTGCGCGCGTCACCGCGAAAAAGCCCGTCGAGGGCGGCAACGACGCGATCCTCGCGGCGCTGCGCGCCTCGACGCAGGTCGCGGTCGCGGCGCCCGCCGCGGCGTCGAGCGCGGCCTTTGCCTATGACGATTTCGGTACGCCCGGAAAGATCGTCGGCGACGACCGCGTCGAGGACCTCGGCATCCGCCGCATCCGGTTCGCCAACAATGTCATGCTGAACATCAAGAAGACCGATTTCCAGAAGGATCGCGTCTATCTGGGGCTGCGCGTCGACGGCGGCAATCTGCTCGCGACGCGCGACGATCCGACCAGGGTCGCGCTCGCCGGAACGTTCGCGATCGGCGGGCTCGAGGCGCATAGCGCCGACGAGCTGCGCAGCATCCTCGCCGGCAAGACGGTCAGCCCCGCCTTCGGCGCCAATGCCGATGCCTTCGGCGGCGCCGCGCTGACCTCGCCCGAGGATTTCGCGCTGCAGGCCAAGCTGATGGCGGCCTTTCTGACGCACCCCGGCTATCGCGCCGACGGGCTTGCGCTGATCCGCCGATTCCTGCCGCAACAATATGCCGCGAACGACGCGACCCCCGCCGCCGTGCTCGGGCGCGACGCCGGCGGCATCCTCGCCAACAATGACCCGCGCTCGGTCAACCCGCCGCTCGACAAGCTGATGACGCTCGACTGGGCGCAGCTGAAATCGGCGATCGGCGACAGTCTGACGCATGGCGCGATCGAGATCGGGGTGGTCGGCGACATCGACGAACAGGCGGCGATCGACGCAATCGCGGCGACTTTCGGCGCGCTGCCCGTTCGCCGCGCCGCCTTCGACCCGCGGGCCGACGCGCGCATCCGCCAGTTCGCGGCCGACCGCAGCGAGCGCACGCTGATCCACAAGGGACCGGCCGAGCAGGCCGAGCTGCGGGTCTATTGGCCCGCGCGCGACGACAGCGACCTTGCCGAGGCGATGCGGCTCAATCTGCTGGCGCGCGTGATGCAGCTCAAGCTGACCGAGGAGCTGCGCGAAAAGCTCGGCGAAAGCTACAGCCCCGGTGCCGGTGCCAGCCTGTCGGACGAATTCCCCGGCTATGGCCATTTGTTCGCGGCGAGCAACGTCGATCACAAGGATCTCGCGACGACGCGCGCCGCGATCTTCGCCATTGCGAAGGAATTGCGCGACCAGCCCGTCGAGGCCGACCTGATCGAGCGCGCGCGCAAGCCGCTCGTCGAGGCGATGACCAAGGCACGGCGCGAAAACGCCTATTGGCTGCCCTATGTGAACGAAGCGGCGAGCCAGCCGGCGCGCCTCGACCGCAGCCGCAAGGGCATCGCCGAGGTCGAGGCCGCGACCCCCGCCGACCTGCAGGCGCTCGCGAAGCGCTATCTCGTCGACGACAAGGCGCTGGTGATCAAGGCGGTGAGCGACAAGGCGGCGAAATAGGCGGCGAATAGCGGGTTGCGGTCGAGAAACTGGCCGTTGGCGTCCGTTGGCGATCCCCGGCGAAAGCCGGGGCCCATGAAGGGAAGGCCGTGCTCGCCATCTGGGCCCCGGCTTTCGCCGGGGATCGCGTGAGGACAGTCTGCGAGCTGAGGACGTCGCTTCTTTCATCGTCATCCTCGAACGAGCCACGTGTCTCGTTCGAGGACGACGAAGGGTGGTTCTCCACCCCGAAGCAGCGGACGCTAAACCCGCCCCGGCCCCCGGGCGCGGACGAAATTTTCGAGCGCGACGAAGATCATCTCGCGCGCATCGCCGCCCAGCATCTCGCCGGTCAGCACGTCGAACTGCGCGCGGTCGCGGCGCGATGCGGCGCTGACCATCGCGGCGAGCAGCGCTTCGTCGAAACTGGCGCGCGGGCAGCAGGGCGGAGCGACGGCGAAGGGATCGGGCCAGCTATGGCCGATCGCCTCGACCACCAGGCGAAAGCGCCGGACGGCGAGGATATTGCCCCAGCGGCGTTCGAGTTCGGGCATCGGGTCGCGTTCGCTGCGACGGCAGAGGATGCAGTAACGCAGCGCGAGCACGGCCTGCGCGGCATCGACCGGAAGGTCGCGGACCAGCGGTTGCTCGGTCAGTTGCCGGATCAGGGTGCTGCTTTCCATGCGCGATCCTCCCGTCGGCCCAGTCTTGCGCAGTGCCCCGGCTGGTGCCGAAAAGGATGCCGGCCGCCGCATGATGCAGCGGCCGGCAGGAGGGGACTGCCCGACTGTGCTATTGAGAATTATTCGCAAATACAAGCAAAAAAAGAGGCGCTCGAAAGCGCCCCTGAAAACCGTGGGTTTTGGCCCCGAAACGGGGGTCAGTCGTCGCCCGCGGGCTTCGACTGGAGCTGGATGTAATTCTCGATGCCCATCCGCTCGATCATCTCGAACTGTTTTTCCAGTTCGTCGACATGATGCTCCTCGCTTTCGAGGATGTCGGCGAACAGGTCGCGGCTGACATAGTCGCGCACGCTTTCGCTATGCGCGATCGCATCCTTGAGCAGCGGGATGGCTTCCTCTTCGAGCGCGAGGTCGGCCTTGAGGATTTCCTCGACCGTCTCGCCGACGCGCAGGCGGCCGAGCATCTGGAAATTGGGGAGGCCGCCGAGGAAGAGGATGCGGTCGGCAAGCTTGTCGGCGTGCTTCATCTCGTCGATCGATTCCTCGCGCTCGAAATGCGCGAGCTTCGCGACGCCCCAATTGTCGAGCATGCGATAGTGCAGCCAATACTGGTTGATCGCGGTCAGCTCGTTCTTCAACGCCTCGTTGAGGAAATCGATGACCTTTTCGTCGCCCTTCATGGTGTCAGTCCTGTCATTTTCTGGTTTGCGGGAGTGGCGGCATCATACCGCCCCGGACCCCGTCAGGCCAAGAGTGAAAATGGCAGAAAACTGCGAAAAATCAGGCGTTCGCGGCGACGTCGCTGATGATATTGCGAGCGAATGGCAGGCACTGGCCGCACTTGGGTTTGCGACCCAATTGCGCATAGGCTGCCTTGGCGCACCGCAACTGGCCGTCGCGCGCGACATCGCGCAGCTCGTTTTCCCTTATTGCGTTGCAGACACAGACGACCATGTGCGAATCCTTCTCAACAAGACCTATCTAGGGATAGTGCGAGGGATTCGCAACTGGAAAGATGCGATTGGTTCGCAATGCGAACGGCGCCATTTTTCGCCGCTCCGGCCCTTGCCCGAAACGCGATTCGCGGGCATAGGCGCGCCCATCTTCCCGCCCTTCCAGCAAAAGGCCCGCCCCATGAAAGTGAATGTCTATGTGACGCTCAAGCCGGGGGTGCTCGACCCGCAGGGCAAGGCGATCCATCATGCGCTCGAAGGGCTGGGGTTCGGCGGCGTCGCCGACGTGCGCGCGGGCCGCTTCATCGAACTCGACGTCGCCGACGGGACGAGCGATGCCGATCTCGACGCGATGTGCGCCAGGCTGCTCGCGAACACGGTGATCGAAAACTACCGCATCGAACGCCCGTAAAAGGAGCCCGCGCTATGAAGACCGCCGTCATCGTCTTTCCCGGCTCCAACTGCGACCGCGACATGGCCGTCGCGCTCGAAACCGTCACCGGCCAGGCGCCCGCGATGGTGTGGCACCGCGAAAGCGCGCTGCCCGACGGGATCGACTTCATCGCGCTGCCCGGCGGCTTTTCCTATGGCGACTATCTGCGCTCGGGCGCGATGGCGGCGCGGTCGCCGATCCTGCGCGCCGTTTCGGATGCCGCAGGCCGCGGCGTGCCCGTGCTTGGGGTCTGCAACGGCTTTCAGGTGCTGACCGAGGCGCAGCTGCTGCCGGGCGCGCTGATGCGCAACGCGGGGCTCAACTTCGTGTGCCGCACCGTGGCGCTGACGGTCGAGAACAGCCAGTCGCTGTTCACCGCGAGCTATGGTGCGGGCGAGCAGATCAACATTCCCGTCGCGCACCACGACGGCAATTATTTCGCCGACGCCGCGACGCTCGACCGGATCGAGGGCGAGGGGCGCGTCGCATTCCGTTACACCGACAGCGTCAACGGCTCGGCACGGAATATCGCGGGTGTCCTCAACGATGCGGGCAATGTGCTCGGCATGATGCCGCATCCCGAACGCGCGATCGACCGCGCGCACGGCGGCACCGACGGGCTACGCCTCTTCGAGGCGGCGCTCGGCGTCCTCGCCTGACCGCGCCGGGACGGGGGCTTCCTCGCCGAGGATTTCAGGGCTGAAACCGTCCGCTTCCGGCGCGTCGGCGGCGGGGGCCGGCGTTCTCCGCCCCGGCTGCAGCCAACGCCCGACAAGCAGCAGCACCGTCGGCCAGAACATCGTATTCCAGATATCGTGCCAGTGCGCCGCGTCGGGCTGGATCGTCGATTTGCTATATTCGGCGGTCATGTCGAGCCATTCGCCGCCGCACGCCATCGCGAGCGCCGCGAGCCAGGCGACGAACCAGCCGCCGCGCCAGCGCCAGACGAGCCGGACGCCCAGGAACAGCGCGAGCCCGAAATAGATGTGCAGCGCGTCCTTATCGAGCCCCGTGCTCTCGATCACGCCAAGCTTGCGCGCCTCGAACAGCGACGCGAGTTCTATCAAAGTCATGGAAGTCAAACCTTGGCGCCGAACGGGTTGAAGTCGGTGCCTTCGTCGAACACATCGACACCTTCGCGCCGCTTCAACGCGCCGACCACCAGATAGGTTGCGGGGGTCAGAACGGCTTCCCACGCGACCTTCATCGCCCAGTTGGTCGCAAGGACGAGGAATACCTGTTCGGTTTCCCAGATGCCGAGGAAGGCGATGGGATAGAAGATCAGGCTGTCGATGCCCTGCCCGAAGACCGTCGAGCCGATCGTGCGCATCCACAGATGCCGTCCCCCGGTCGCGAGCTTCATCCGCGCGAGGACGTAGCTGTTGACGAATTCGCCCGCCCAGAAGGCGATCATCGAGGCGAGCACGATGCGCCACGCGGCGCCGAACACACTTTCATAGGTCTGCTGGCACACCGCGCCGGGGCCTGACGCCTCGCCCGATTTCAGCACCAGCGTCTCGGTGCCGCTGCACCACCAGTCCTGCGCCGGCGGCATCGCGAGCACGATCCAGCTCATCACCGCCATGAACAGCAGCGCCGCGAAGCCCGTCCAGATCACGCGGCGCGCGCGGGCATAGCCATAGACTTCGGTGAGCACGTCGCCGATCACATAGCTGATCGGAAAAAAGAGGATGCCGGCGCCGAAGGTCAGCCCGCCGACCATCGACAGCTTCGACGCGCCGATGATGTTCGACAGGAGCAGCACGGCGACGAACGCGGCCATGACGAGGTCGTAATAACGGAAATGACGAACGCTCGCCGCGCTGACATGCGCGGGCGCTGCGTCGGGGCCGGTCGGGGAGGAATCGGACATGGGTTCGCTGCTTAACGCGCTTTGCAGCCCGCGCAAACCGCGCTATTCGCCGCCGCGCGTACCAGCGCCGCGCGCCCGTAGCTCAGCTGGATAGAGCACCCGCCTTCTAAGCGGGTGGTCGCAGGTTCGAATCCTGCCGGGCGCGCCATTTTTCGCCTCATGATGTCGGCGACGGCTGCGATGTTCGCAAATCTCCCGATCCCAGCCGTTCGACGAGGAAGTCGACAAAGACGCGAACGCGCGCGGGGGTGCCCGCGCCGCCCGCGAAAACGGCGTGGATCGTCTCGACATCGCCGGGATTGAAATCCTCGAGGATGGGAACCAGCCTGCCGTCGGCGAGCTCTTCGGCCACGCCGAACGCGCCCACCCGCGCAATGCCGACCCCCGCGGTGGCGAGCTGGCCGAGCGTTTCGCCGTTATTGGCCTCGATATTGCCCCTTACCGCCAGCGCATAGTCGTGCCCGCCGTCGCGGAACGGCCACACGGGCTCGGCGCGGCGGAAGTTGAAGTTCAGGCAATTGTGACCGTGCAGATCTTCCGGCACCCGCGGCGTGCCGTGGCGCGCAAGATAGGCGGGCGAGGCGACGATGACGCGCCGATTGTCGCCGAGCTTGCGCGCGGTGAGCGTGCTGTCGGCGAGCGGCCCGAAGCGGATCGCGACATCGGCCTGCCCGGCGGCGATATCGACCAGCCGGTCGGCGAGGCTGATGTCGACGAGGATGTGCGGATAAAGCCGGACGAAGTCGCCGAGCAGCGGGACGATGGTCAGCCGCCCGTGTGCCTGCGCGGCGCTGATACGCAGCCGGCCGCGCGGCGCGCCCTGGTCGGCGATCGCCTGCTCGGCATCGCCCATATCGGCAAGAATGCGCCGCGCCGCGCGCAGATAGGCTTCGCCCTCGGCGGTCAGCGCCAGCGCGCGCGTCGAACGCAGGAGCAGCCGCACGCCGAGCCTGGCCTCGATCCGGTCGATCGTGCGGCTGACCGCCGAGGGGGTCAGGCCGAGGCAGCGGCCCGCGGCCGAAAAACTACCCTCCGCGACCGTCGCCGCGAAAATCTCCATCGATCGGGCGCGATCGCCGCCGCCCTTCATCTTTGCGTTCATTTCAAAAATCCTTCGCTTGTTGAAGCGCTACTCCGGTCAGCCAGGCGAGTCCATCTATGCGCCCAACGCAATCGAAAGGGCGGAACATGGAATATCGTCAATTGGGATCGTCGGGGCTTCGCGTGCCGGTGCTCGGCTTCGGGACCGGGACCTTCGGCGGCCAGGGGCCGCTGTTCAGCGCATGGGGCACGAGCGACGCGGCCGAGGCGCGGCGGCTGGTCGACATCAGCCTCGATGCCGGCGTGACCCTCTTCGACACCGCCGATGTCTATTCGAGCGGGGCGTCCGAGGAGATATTGGGTGCGGCGATCCGGGGGCGCCGCGATAAGGTGCTCGTGTCGACCAAGACCGGCCTGCCGACAGGCGATGGTCCGCAGGATTGGGGCGCCTCGCGCAGCCGGCTGATCGGTGCGGTCGAGGCGTCGCTGCGCCGGCTCGGCACCGACCATATCGACCTGCTCCAGCTCCACGCGTTCGACGCCTCGACCCCGGTCGAAGAGCTGCTGCAGACGCTGGCGATGCTGATCGACGCGGGAAAGCTGCGCTACGCCGGCGTGTCCAACTATCCGGGCTGGCAATTGATGAAGGCGCAGGCCGCCGCCGACCGGCTCGGCACGCCGCGTCTTGTCGCGCACCAGGTCTATTATTCGCTGATCGGGCGCGCCTATGAGGCCGATCTGATGCCGCTTGCGGCCGACCAGGGCGTCGGCGCGCTCGTCTGGAGCCCGCTCGGCTGGGGCCGCCTGACCGGGAAGATCGGACGCGGGCGCCCGGTCCCGCAGGGCAGCCGGCTCCACGCGACCGAACAGTTCGCGCCGCCTGTCGCCGAGGAACTGCTGTACCGCGTCGTCTACGCGCTCGAAGCCGTCGCGGCCGAAACCGGCAAGACGGTGCCGCAGGTCGCGATCAACTGGTTGCTCCGGCGCCCGACCGTGTCGTCGGTAATCATCGGCGCGCGCAACGAAGAGCAGCTCCGGCAGAATCTGGGCGCGGTGGGCTGGGCGCTGACCGCGGACCAGATTGCCGTGCTCGACGCCGCGAGCGACGTCCTGCCGCCCTATCCGCACACCCCGTACCGGCAACAGGAAGGGTTCGCCCGCCTGAACCCGCCGCTCGTCTGACCGGGAGGAACCGCGATGAAGATCAATTTTCCGCTGCTCGCGCTCGCGACGGGCGCCTTCGGTATCGGCATCACCGAATTTGCGCCCATGGGGCTGCTGCCGGATATGGCCGAGGGGCTCGGCGTTTCGATCCCCGCGGCCGGGCTGCTCGTCTCCGCCTATGCGCTCGGCGTCATGCTCGGGGCGCCGCTGATGACGCTGACCACCGCGAAGATGAAGCGCCGCGCCCTGCTGATCGCGCTGATGGGGATCTTCACGCTTGGCAATTTTCTGTCCGCCATCGCCGGCGACTATGCGATGCTGACGGTCGCGCGGGTGATCACCTCGCTCAACCACGGCGCCTTTTTCGGCGTCGGTTCGGTCGTCGCGGCGAGCATCGTCCCGCCCGAAAAGCGCGCGAGCGCGGTCGCCGCAATGTTCATGGGCCTCACCATCGCCAATGTCGTCGGCGTCCCGCTCGCGCCCTGGATCGGCGAGGCTTTCGGCTGGCGCACCGCCTTCGCCCTGATCGCGATCTGGGGCCTGTTCACGATGGCGGCGCTGCGCTTCGCGCTGCCCGACATCCCGCGCGCCGAGGGCGGCGACATGCTGGCCGAGTTGCGCGTGCTGACGCGCGGCGAGGTGCTCGTCGCGCTCGCCCTGACCGCGATCGGCTCGGCGGCGATGTTCACCGTCTTCACCTATATCGCGCCGATCCTGACCGATGCGACGGGGGCAGGGACGATGTATGTGACCGCGATGCTCGTCCTCTATGGCCTCGGCCTCACGGCCGGCAACTGGCTGGGCGGGATTTTCGCCGACCGGTCGGTCGATCGCACACTCGTCATCGCGCTGGCCGGCCTCGCCGCGACGCTCGTCGTCTTCGCCTTCGCGATGTTCTCGCCGCTCGCCGCGCCGGTCACCATCTTCGCCTGGGGCGTTGCGACCTTCGCCGTCGTCCCGCCGCTCCAGATGCGCGTGATGGAGGCGGCATCCGATGCGCCCAATCTCGCCTCGGCGGTCAACATCGGCGCTTTCAACCTCGGCAACGCGATCGGCGCGGCGGTCGGCGGCGGCGTGATCGGCCTCGGCCTCTGCTTTCCCGCCGTGTCGATCGCCGGGGCTGCGATGGCGGTCGTGGGACTCGCGATCCTGCTCCTGTCGCGCCAGCCCGCACCCGCCGCGCCCGCACTCGCCGAGTGATCGAAATTTTCGATCAAAGCGCCGGATATTTTCACTTTTCGCGCTGCAACATATGTGGCTAGGGGAGCGCTCCAACAACAAAGGAGCTCTCCCGCATGTCCGTTCTGAACACGACCATCAAACCCTTCAACGCCACCGCATACAAGGACGGCAAGTTCGTCGATGTCAGCGACGAAAGCGTCAAGGGCAAGTGGGCGGTCTTCTTCTTCTATCCGGCCGACTTCACCTTCGTCTGCCCGACCGAACTCGAAGATCTCGCCGACATCTACCCGACGCTCCAGAAGATGGATGTCGAGGTCTATGCCGTGTCGACCGACACGCATTTCAGCCACAAGGCGTGGCACGACACCTCGCCGGCGATCGGCAAGATCAATTACTACATGGTCGGTGACCAGAACCACGTGATCTCGAACAATTTCGAGGTTCTGCGCCAGGGCGTCGGCCTCGCCGACCGCGGCACCTTCGTCGTCGACCCGCAGGGCGAAATCCAGCTGCTCGAAATCACCCCCGAGGGTGTGGGCCGCAACGCCGCCGAACTGCTCCGTAAGATCAAGGCGCTGCAGTACTGGGTCAGTCACCCGGGCGAAGTCTGCCCCGCGAAGTGGGAAGAGGGCGCCGAAACGCTCGCTCCCTCGCTCGACCTCGTCGGCAAGATCTAAGCTGACACTAACATAAAAGCGGTGTGCCCCCGCGAAGGCGGGGGCCCATCACCGGACTGTGCAAAATAGCACCGGCAGGAGATGGATCCCCGCCTTCGCGGGGAGACACGCCCTAATTCCCTCCCTCTTCTCGCAGGAGCTCTCCCCATGCTCGACGCCAATCTGAAGCAGCAGCTTCAAGGTCTCCTCACGAACCTTCGTGAACCGATCGAACTGATCGCGTCGCTCGGCGACGATGCCAAGTCGGCCGAGCTGGCGACCCTGCTCGACGACATCGCCGCGCTCTCGGACAAGGTCAGCGTGACCCGTGTCGACGACGACGCGCGCCGCCCCAGCTTCCTGATCCGCCGCACCAGCGACGCCAACGTCGCCGTGCGCTTCGCGGGCATCCCGATGGGGCATGAATTCACCTCGCTCGTGCTCGCGCTGCTCCAGACTGGCGGGCATCCGCCGAAGGTCGCGCCCGAGGTGCTCGAGCAGGTCGCGGCGCTCGATGGCGACTTCCACTTCGAAACCTATTTCTCGCTGTCGTGCCAGAATTGCCCCGACATCGTGCAGGCGCTCAACCTGATGAGCGTCGTCAACCCGCGCATCACCCATACTGCGATCGACGGCGGGCTGTTCCAGGCCGAGGTCGAGGATCGCAAGATCATGGCGGTGCCGACGATCTTCCTCAATGGCGAGAATTTCGGCCAGGGCCGGATGGAACTCGAACAGATCCTCGCGAAGCTCGACAGCGGTGCCGAAGCCAAGGCCGCCGAAAAGATCGCCGCGAAAGACGCGTTCGATGTGCTCGTCGTCGGCGGCGGCCCCGCCGGTGCTGCCGCTGCCATCTATGCCGCGCGCAAGGGCATCCGCACCGGCATCGCCGCCGAACGCTTCGGCGGTCAGGTGCTCGACACGATGGGAATCGAGAATTTCATCTCGGTCCAGCACACCGAAGGGCCGAAGCTCGTCGCGCAGCTCGAGAGCCATGTGAAGGATTATGACGTCGACATCATGAACCTGCAGCGCGCCGAAAAGCTGATCCCCGCGAAGAGAGAAGGCGGCCTCCACGAGGTAAAGCTCGCGAGCGGCGCATCGCTGAAGGCGCGCACCGTGATCCTCTCGACCGGCGCGCGCTGGCGCCAGCTCGGCGTGCCGGGCGAGGACAAATATCGCAACAAGGGCGTCGCCTATTGCCCGCACTGCGATGGCCCGCTCTACAAGGGCAAGCGCGTCGCGGTGGTCGGCGGCGGCAACAGCGGCGTCGAGGCGGCGATCGACCTCGCAGGGTTGGTCGCGCACGTTACGCTGATCGAGTTCGACAGCCAGCTTCGCGCCGACGCGGTGTTGCAGCGGAAATTGGCGAGCCTGCCCAACGTCAAGATCATCACCTCGGCGCTGACCACCGAAGTCCTCGGCGACGGCGAGAAGGTCACGGGCCTGTCGTACAAGGACCGCAACAAGGACGAGCTGCACCAGATCGAACTCGAAGGCGTGTTCGTCCAGATCGGTCTTGTCCCCAATACCGAATGGCTGAAGGACAGCGTCACCCTGTCGCGTCACGGCGAGATCGAGGTCGACCATCGCGGCGAGACGAGTCAGGCGGGCATCTTCGCTGCGGGCGACTGCACGACGGTGCCCTACAAGCAGATCGTCATCGCAATGGGCGAAGGCTCGAAGGCAGCGCTGTCGGCGTTCGATTACATGATCCGCCTGCCGGCCGAAGCGGAAGTCGAGGCGGCGTAACTCGAAACCCTCCCTACGGCGCAGCCGTGGGAAGGGCTTCGCGCTGCCACCTCCCCATCGCTGCGCAACAGGGAGGCTCGATTTCAAAAACCCGTCACCCCGGACTTGATCCAGGGTCCCGCTTTCCTTCAAATGAGCGGGACCCCGGGTCGAGCCCGGGGTGACGAGGTTTCAATGACCGAAAAGAAGAAACCGCCCCCACCAATCCCGCTCTGCCGTTTCGAGGAACTGGCCGAACGCGAAAACCGGCTGCGCGAGGAAGCGGCGCGGGGACCGAAGAAGCCCGACCCCAAGCCGCGTTAACCCGCCATCATCGCAAAGCGCTTCGGCGGCATTCCGACCTGCCGCGCGAACGCCGTGCTGAACGCACTCGCCGAACCATAACCCACCCGTTCGGCGATCTCGTCGAGCTTGCCCGCGCCGCGCCGCAGCATATCCTTCGCGAGGCTCATCCGCCAGCCCTGCAGATATTCCATCGGCGGCACCCCGACGATGCGCGCGAAACGGTCGAAGAAGGCCGAGCGCGACAGCGCCGCTTCCTTCGCGAGCGCCGCGACCGTCCACGGCCGCGCCGGCTCGTCGTGAATGCAGCGGATCGCCCCGGCCAGCCGCGCATCGGCGAGGCCGCGCAACAGTCCCGGCGGCGCCTCGTCGCCGCCGACCGCGCGCAGCGCCTCGACCAGCAGCACCTCGACCAACCGCGCGAGCACGAGGTCGCGCCCCGGCCGCTCTTCGCCCGTCTCGCCGCGCACCATCTGGACCAGCGCCGCAAGCCGTTCTGCTCCGCGCAGGTGGATCGCCGCCGGAAGCTGCGACACCAGCAAATCGGCGTCGGGTGAGGCGAACAGGAAATAGCCGCCGAGCATCCGCACATCGGGCGGGCCGTCCGGCGTCCCGTGCCGCACCTCGCCGGTGACCCCTGCCGTCGCGTGCGGATCGAGCGCCACCGGCTCGGCGGGTTCGAACCCCGACATGGTGAAACCGGGCGTCGCGGGCAGCAGCAGGAAATCGCCCGCCTCCAGCGTTACCGGCGGCTGCCCGTCGACGTCGAGCCGGCACGATCCCTCGAGTATGGTGCAGAAACTCGGATGCCCGAACGCCGTATAGCGCACCGCCCAGCGCCCCGCGCCGCTGATGCCTTTCGAAAAGACCGTGCTGGGGCGCAGCAGCGCGATGACGTCGGAGAGTGGGTCGAGCATATCAGGATGATCTATAAAGAAATATGGACTTCGGATTATAGATAGTCTTGATCGCGCTGGCTAGAGGCTTTTCATCGCAAGCATGAAAGGACGAAAGATGAAGACCATCCTGATCACCGGCTGCTCGTCGGGCTACGGCCTCGAGACCGCCCGCCACTTCCACGCCCGCGGCTGGAACGTCGTCGCCACGATGCGCAGCCCGCGCCCCGAGCTTTTCGAAACCTCCGACCGGCTGCGCCTCCTCGCGCTGGACGTCACCGACCCCGACAGCATCGCGCTCGCGCTCGAACTCGCGGGCCCGATCGACGTGCTCGTCAACAATGCCGGGATCGGCCTGTTCGGCGCGCTCGAACATTCGCCGATGCAGCGCATCCGCGACGTCTATGCGACCAACACGCTGGGCACGATCGCGATGACGCAGGCGGCGATCCCGCAGATGCGGGCGCGTGGCTCGGGGACGATCGTCAACGTCACCTCGTCGGCGACGCTCGCCTCCTTTCCCTATGCGGCCGCCTATACCGGCAGCAAGACCGCGGTGCAGGGCTTCACCTATTCGCTGGCCCACGAGCTCGCGCCGTTCGGCGTGACGGTGAAGCTGGTCGAGCCCGGCTATGGCCCGACGACCGCCTTCACCACGAATACCGATGTCGATCTCGCCGATGTGCTCCCCGAACCCTATGCCGGCCACGCCGCGCCGATCCTCGCGGGCATGGCCGCGCCGGCGATGTTCACGACCGAGGCCGACGTCGCCGAAGCGGTGTGGACGGCGGTGCACGATACGAGCGGGCGGCCGCATTTCCCTGCGGGCGCGGACGCGCTGGCGTTGGTCGCATAACCCATCCCCGTCATCCCCGCGAAGGCGGGGATCCGGCTTGATGGCGCAAAAAAAGGGATTTCCGCCTTCGCGGGAATGACGAAAATTACTAAGCGAGTGAAGGAACGGGCCGCTTCGCTTCCAGCCAAGCGGCCAGCTTCGCCACCTCCGCCTCGGTGAACAGCAGCCCCAGCTTGCTGCGCCGCCAGAGGATATCCTCGACGTCGCGCGCCCATTCGTGGGTCATCATCCATTCGACCTCGGCGGCGCTGAGGCCGTGCGCAATCTCGCCGCCGAGCGCGTCCCAGTTGTCGGCCTTGCCGAGCCATTGGGCCGCATCGGTGCCATAGGCCTTGACGATCCGGTCGACGGTCGCCGCCGGAAGAAAGGGGTGGGCGAGCTTGTACCGCGCGCGCAGCGCCGCGGCGCCGCTGGTCGGGAAGTCCCCGCCCGGCAGCGGCGCTTTCGCGGTCCAGCGCTTGCCCGACAGCGCGCCCAGATGCTCCGCCAATTCGTCGACCGCATGTTCGGCGACATGGCGGTAGCTGGTGATCTTGCCGCCATAGATGGTGAGCAAGGGCGCGCCCTCGTCGGTGTCGAGGTCGATGCGGTAACCGCGCGTCGCCGCCTCGGGCTTGCCCGACCCGTCCTCGATCAGCGGCCGCACCCCCGAATAGGTCCAGACCACATCGGCGGGGGTGACGGGCGACTTGAAATACTGGCTCGCGCCCTCGCAGAGATATTCGATCTCGTCGGCGCTCGCGCGGATATCGGCGAGCGCGCCGTCATGGTCCTGGTCGGTCGTGCCGATCAGCGTGAAATCGCGCTCATAGGGAATGGCGAAGAAGATGCGCCCGTCGGGAAGCTGGAAGAAATAGGCATAGTCGTGCTCGAACTTGCGGCGCACGACGATGTGCGACCCGCGCACCAGCCGCATCCTATAATCGGGCGGCGCCGAGGCGCGGCCGAGCACGTCGAGCACTGCCGGACCCGCCGCGTTGACGAGGCTCCTGCCCGTGAAGCGATAGCTGTGCCCGCGGTCGTCGCTCGCCTCGACCACCCACAGCCCGTCCTCGACGCGCATCTGCTCGGCGCGGGTATGCGTCTTGACGCGCGCGCCGCGATCGGCGGCATCGCGCGCATTGAGCAGCACCAGCCGCGCGTCGTCGACCCAGCCGTCCGAATATTCGAACGCCCTGGCATATTGCGGCTGCAGCGGCCCGCCCGCGACATGGTGCCTGAGGTCGACCGAGCGCGTCGCAGGCAGCTTCTTGCGCCCGCCGATATGGTCGTAGAGGAACAGGCCGAGCCGCAGCAGCCAGCGCGGGCGCAGCCCGTCGCGATAGGGCAGGACGAAGCGCAGCGGCCAGATGATGTGCGGCGCGATGCTCCACAGGATTTCGCGTTCCTTCAGTGCCTCGCGCACCAAGCCGAACTCATAATGTTCGAGGTAGCGCAGCCCGCCGTGGATCAGCTTGGTCGATTTCGACGATGTGCCCTCGGCAAGATCGCCGGCTTCGAGCAGCAGCACCCGCGCCCCGCGCCCGGCCGCATCGCGCGCGACACCTGCGCCATTGACGCCGCCGCCGATCACGATGACATCATAGGGTGTGGGCGCGTCGGTCATTGCGCGGTTTCCTAGGCCAAGGCGGGTGCCTTTGCCAATGGGGAGACATCGTATGCGGCTTACGTATGCGCGTTGATTTCAGGACACGCATCCGCCACGTCGGTGATCGATATCCAAGGGGATGATAGTGAGCGTCAAAGTCGAGACCCTGATCCTGTTCGGCGCAACGGGCGACCTTGCGCAGCGCATGCTGTTCCCCTCGCTCTACAATCTCCATGTCGACGGACTGCTCGCCGACGAGCTGACCATCATCGCCTCGGGGCGGTCGCAGATGGACCGCGCCGGCTGCCATGCGATGGTGCGCGCGGCGCTGGCCGATCATCTGCCCGCCGACCGGCTCGACGATGCGCAGATCGCGGGCTTCCTCGAACGCGTCGATTATTGCCCCGTCGATGCCGGCGCGGGCACCGGTTACGACGCGCTGGCCGCGCAGCTCGGCGACCGGCTCGGCCGCCCGATCGGCGCCTATCTCTCGACCCCGCCGTCGATGTTCGGCCCGATCGCGCAGGGGCTCAAGGCCGCCGGCATAGCCTGCGCCGAATGCCGCATCGCGATGGAAAAGCCGATCGGCCACGATCTCGCCTCGTCGCACGCGGTGAATGCCGAGGTCGGCGACGCCTTTGCCGAGGACCATGTTTTCCGCATCGACCATTATCTGGGCAAGGAGACGGTCCAGAACCTGCTCGCACTGCGCTTTGCGAACATGCTGTTCGAGCCGCTGTGGAATGCGCAGGCGATCGACCATGTCCAGATCACCGTCGCCGAGACCGTCGGGCTCGAGGGGCGCGTTTCCTATTATGACGGCGTCGGCGCGCTGAAGGACATGGTGCAGAACCATATGCTCCAGCTGCTCGCGATCATCGCGATGGAGCCGCCCGCGAGCGTGTCCTCGACCGCGGTGCGCGACGAAAAGGTCAAGCTGCTCCGCTCCTTGCGCAAGATGAGCGCCGACGATGTGAAGGCGCACAGCGTCAAAGGACAATATACGAGCGGCGCGGTCAATGGCGGCGCGGTCGCGGGCTATGCCGACGAGCTCGGCAATCCGTCGAACACCGAAACCTTCGTCGCGCTGAAAGCCTATATCGACAATTGGCGCTGGAAGGGCGTGCCCTTCTACCTGCGCACCGGCAAGCGGATGCCCGAACGCAAATCGGAAGTGCTGATCCAGTTCAAGCCGGTGCCGCACAATATCTTCGCGCGCGTCGGCGCGGGCAAGCTCGATGCGAACAGCATGATCATCAACCTGCAGCCCGAGGAGAATATAAGGGTCAAGGTGATGGCGAAGCAGCCCGGGCTCGACCGCGACGGGGTGAAGCTGAAAGAAGTGACGATGGACGTCTCGCTCTCGCACAGCTTTGCCGGCGAGCGGCGGCGCATCGCCTATGAACGCCTGCTGCTCGACTTCATCGAGGGCGACCAGACGCTGTTCGTGCGCCGTGACGAGGTCGAGGCGCAGTGGCAGTGGATCGATTCGATCCGCGATGCCTGGGCGGCGGTCGATATGGTGCCGCAGAATTACACGGCGGGAAGCTGGGGGCCGTCGAGCGCAATCGCACTGATCGAGCGCGACGGAGCGAGCTGGCATGATTGACGATCAACATCGTCATCCCAGCGAAAGCTGGGATCGCATGCTGCTCAGTGCCTTGCGGACAGCGATCCCAGCTTTCGCTGGGATGACGGGAAACAACCATGACTGAGTTGAACGGCACCATCGCCGCGGTCACCGACCGCATCATCGCCCGCAGCGCGCCGCGCCGCGCCGCCTATCTCGACCTGATGGAGCGCCAGCGCGACGCCGGGACCAATCGCGGCAATCTGTCGTGCGGCAATCTTGCGCACGGCTTCGCCGCGGCGGAGGGCGACAAGGCCGTCATTCGCGGCGGCGCGGCGATGAACATCGGCATCGTTACCGCCTATAACGACATGCTCTCGGCGCATCAGCCGTACGGACGTTTCCCCGAACAGATCAAATTGTTCGCGCGCGAGGCCGGCGCGACCGCGCAGGTCGCGGGCGGCGTTCCGGCGATGTGCGACGGCGTGACGCAGGGGCAGGCGGGCATGGACCTGTCGCTGTTCAGCCGCGACAATATCGCGCAGGGCACCGCGATCGCACTCAGCCACGCGATGTTCGAGGGCGCGCTGCTGCTCGGCATCTGCGACAAGATCGTTCCGGGGCTGCTGATCGGCGCGCTGCGTTTCGGCCATCTGCCGACGATCCTCGTGCCTGCGGGCCCGATGCCCTCGGGCCTCGCGAACAAGGAAAAGCAGCGCGTCCGCCAGCTCTATGCCGAAGGCAAGGCAAGCCGCGACGAGCTGCTCGAAGCCGAGGCAGCCTCCTATCACGGCGCGGGCACCTGCACCTTCTACGGCACCGCGAACAGCAACCAGATGATGATGGAGCTGATGGGGCTCCATATCCCCGCCGCCGCTTTCGTCCACCCGAACACCAAGCTGCGGCAGGAACTGACGCGCGCCGCGACGCACCGGCTGACGCGGATCGGCTGGAACGGCGACGATTATCGCCCGCTAGCGCGTTGCATCGACGAAAAGGCGATCGTCAACGCCGCGATCGGCCTGCTCGCGACGGGCGGCTCGACCAACCATGCGATCCATCTGCCCGCGATCGCGCGCGCAGCCGGGATCGTCATCGACTGGCAGGATTTCGACGAGCTCAGCCACGCGGTGCCTTTGCTCGCGCGCGTCTATCCGAACGGCGCGGGCGACGTGAACAATTTTCACGCCGCGGGCGGGATCGGCTTTATCGTTCGCGAATTGCTCGGCGCGGGGCTGCTCCACGGCGACATATTGACCGTCGGCGGGATGATGGCCGATTATGCCGCCGAGCCCGTGCTCGTGAACGACGAACTCCATTGGCAGGCTGCCCCCGCCGAGAGCCGCGACGATACGATGCTGCGCCCGGTCGCGGCGCCTTTCTCGCCCGATGGCGGGATGCGGCTGCTGTCGGGCAACCTCGGCCGCGCGATCATCAAGACGAGTGCGGTCGCCGAGGATCGCTGGACGATCGAGGCGCCGGTTCGCATCTTCAGCGACCAGAATCAGGTGCTGACCGCGTTCAAGGCGGGTGAGCTCGACCGCGACGTCGTCGTCGTCGTCCGCTTCCAGGGCCCGCGCGCCAACGGCATGCCCGAACTGCACAAGCTGACCCCGGCGCTCGGCGTGCTGCAGGACAAGGGCTATCGTGTCGCGCTGCTCACCGACGGCCGTATGTCGGGCGCGAGCGGCAAGGTGCCGGCGGTGATCCACCTCTCACCCGAAGCCTTGCCCGGCCCCGACGGGGTCAGCGGCCCGCTCGCCTGCCTCCAGGATGGTGACATCGTGCGCGTCTGCGCGGTGAACGGCGAAGTCGTCGCACTGGTCGACGAAGCCGAATGGGCGGCGCGCGCGCCGGCGGTCGCACCGCCGCCCGCGCTCGGCGTCGGCCGCGAATTGTTCGCGCTGTTCCGTCTTCACGCCGACGAAGCGGAAAAAGGCGGCTCGGCGATGCTCGCGGCGATGGAGACGGTTACCTGACCTTCCGTCATCCCGGCGAAGGCCGGGATCTCGACGGTGGTGTCAAACGCAATGATGAGATCCCGGCCTTCGCCGGGATGACGAAGAAGGTGTGACAGAATGTCCGACAGCGGTATCGAGCAGATCATGCGTTTGGCGCCGGTTATCCCGGTGATCGTCATCGACCGGGTCGAAGATGCGGTGCCGATGGCCGAGGCGCTCGTCGCGGGCGGGCTGAAGGTGTTCGAGGTGACGATGCGCACCCCCGCCGCGCTCGACGCGATCCGCGCGATGAAGGCGGTGCCGGGCGCGGTGGTCGGCGCGGGCACGGTGCTCAATCCGCACATGCTGCAGGACGCGCTCGACGCGGGCTCCGAATTCATCGTTTCGCCGGGACTCACCGACAGCCTGGGTCAGGCGGCGGTGACGGCGGGCATTCCCTTCCTGCCCGGGGTCGCCAATGCGGCGAACATCATGGCGGGGCTCGACCTGGGGCTCGACAGCTTCAAATTCTTCCCCGCCGCGACGAGCGGCGGCATCCCGGCGCTCAAGGCGCTGACGGGCCCGTTCGGCGGGGTCAATTTCTGCCCGACCGGCGGCATCAGCGCCGCGACCGCGCCCGACTGGCTCGCGCTCGATCCGGTGCTCTGCGTCGGCGGCAGCTGGGTCGTCCCGTCGGGGCCGCTCGATCCGGTGCGGGTCGAAGCGCTGGCGCGCGAGGCGGCGGCGCTCAGACCCTGATCGTCATCCCAGCGAAAGCTGGGATCTCCATCGGGCAAGCACCAGTCTGCCTCCGGTCCCAGCTTTCGCTGGGACGACCGAAATGGGTCCATTGATAAACGCCATCTTTACTGCCATCGTGCCTTTGTAAAACGGCAATATAGCCGTTGGTGGGGAGATGCGCGTGCCGAGGCCGCAGCCGCATTTGGAAGAAGTCCTGGCGTCCGAACCCGGACCCCATATCGCCGCGCTCTTCGATTTCGACGGGACGATCATCTCCGGCTATTCGGCGACCGCGATGCTGCGCGAGAAATTCCAGCGCCGCGAAATGTCGGTCGAGGAGATCGCCGAAACCGCGCAGGTCATCGCGCAGCACAGTCTCGGCCAGATCGGTTTCTCGGGGCTGATGTCCGCCGCCGCCAAATTCATGAGGGGCGTCGACGAGGAAAGCTTCAGCCAGTTCGGCGAGGAGCTCTACAAGAAGCATATCGCGCGGAAAATCTATCCCGAGACGCGCGCGATCATCGAGGCGCATCAGGCGAAGGGACACCGCGTCGCGATCATCTCGTCGGCGACGATCTACCAGATCGAACCGACCGCGCGCGATCTCGGCATCACCGACATCAAATGCTCGGCCTATGAAATCGAGGATGGCGTCTTCACCGGCGAGATCATCCGCCCCCTGTGTTTCGGCGAGGGCAAGGTGCTCGCCGCCGAGGAACTGGCGGCCGAATATGGCCTCGATCTCGACCAGAGCTTTTTCTACTCCGACAGCGACGACGACATCGAACTGCTCGAACGCGTCGGCAAGCCGCGCCCGCTCAATCCGAACATGAAGCTCAAAGGCATCGCCGACGAGCGGGGCTGGCCGGTGCAGCGCTTCGCGAGCCGTGGCACGCCGTCGTGGGTCGATTACACCCGCACCATCTATGCCACCGGATCGCTCGTCGGTGCGTTCGCGGCGGGCCTGCCGATCTGGGCGCTCACCCGCTCGCAGCGCGAGGCGGCGAATTTCTCGATCGGGCTGTTCGGCGACTTCGCGACCGCGATCACCGGCGTCGAACTCGAGGTCGAGGACGAGCGGCATCTCTGGTCGTCGCGCCCCTGCGTCTTCATCTTCAACCATCAGAGCAAGGCGGACGTGATGATCCTCGCCAAGCTCATCCGCCGCGACATGGGTGGGGTGGGGAAGAAGGAAATCAAGGACATCCCCATTCTCGGCAAGCTGATGGAATGGGGCGGTACCGTCTTCGTCGACCGCGCCGACGGCAAGAGCGCGATCAAGGCGATGGAGCCTTTGGTCGATGCGATTCAAAAGGAAGGCAAGTCGATCTGCATCGCGCCCGAGGGCACGCGCAGCCTGACGCCCAAGCTCGAACCCTTCAAGAAGGGCGCCTTCCACCTCGCGATGCAGGCGGGGGTGCCGATCGTCCCGATCGTGATCCACAACGCCACCGACGTCGCGCCGAAGAACGAGTTCGTGATGCGCCCCGCGACGGTGCGCGTCACCGTGCTGCCGCCGGTCGATACGTCGAAATGGAAGGTCGCGACGCTGAACGATCATGTCCGCGATGTGCGGAACATGTTCCTGCGCACGCTGGGACAGGCGGAGGAAAGCGTCGCGGAATCGGTCGCGACCGAACCCGCGCCCGGAACGGAGCTGGTGAAGAAGGGGCCGGCGAAAAAGGCGCCCGTCAAAAAGGCTGCACCGAAAAAGAAGGCTGCGGAAAAGAAAGCCCATCCCCGAAAGGGAGGGAAAGCTTAGCGCATGTCCGACATCGTCATTGCGAGCGAAGCGAAGCAATCTCCAGCCATCGACCTTGCACGATGGTCGCGAGCCGGGGATTGCCGCGTCGCTTCGCTCCTCGCAATGACGGCGGTCTAGCCTATGGCCGACGGAACGCCCCGCACCCCGATCCTGGTGGAGCAGGCGGCCGACCGGCTCTATATCATCGACGCGCGCAACGGGGTCGAGCGGGGCATATTGCTCGACTGGATCCACGCGACGTTTGACGATCCCGGGGGCGATCGCGAGCCGCAATGGGCGAGCCTCGACATCGAGGACGGCGATCATGCGCTGCCCGTCGACGTGCTGCAGGCGCGGCTCGGCGGCGCGGCGTCGCGGCAGGTGGTGCCGCTGCGCGTCGCATGGCGCATCCCCAATTTCGACCGCGACCGCGCGCTCAAATTCCGGCACCTGATCTTCGGCGATCCGCGCCATCCCGGCCCCTTGCGCGCGCGGCTGATCCTGATGCGCGACCGGCGGCGCGCGCAAATCCTGGTCGGCGAGGCGGCGACGCTCGACAATTTGCGCGACCGTTTCTGCGCACAGACCGGCGGCGGTGACGGCGAGGGCGCCGACAGCCCCGAATTCGCGGGCTTCGTCGCGCGGCAGGCGGCGCTCGCGCTCGACGTCGCCGAGCGCGGCATCCGGGGCACGCGCTACAAGGTGCCGCGCTTCGTCGCCGACAGCCTGCGCACCAGCCCCAAGTTCCGCGCCGCGCTGGCCGATTTGTCCGAGCAGCTTGGACGCCCCGTTGCCGACCTTTATCGCGAGGCGCGGCCGCTGATGAAGGAGGTCATCGCGCGGCCGTCGGCGCTGTTCCTCGACCTGCGTGCGCGGCTCGACCGGATGATGTTCGGCGGCTACGCGCCCGAGATGGAGGTCGACGCCGCCGAGCTCGCCAAGCTGCGCGGCATCCTCCGCGAGCATCCGACCGCGATCCTCTTCACGCACAAGACCTATATCGACGGCGCGACGCCCAGCCGCCTGACCTATGAGAACGATATGCCGATGCTGCACAGCTTCGGCGGCGCGAACCTCGACTTCGCGGTGATGGGCGAATTCTTCCGCCGCTCGGGGATGATCTTCATCCGTCGCAGTTTCCAGGACCAGCCGGTCTATAAGCTCGTGCTACGCCACTATATCGCCTGGCTGCTCGCCAAACGCTTTCCGCTCTCTTGGGCGTTCGAGGGGACGCGCTCGCGCCTCGGCAAGCTGATGCCGCCGAAATACGGCCTGATGAAATATGTCCTCGACGCCGCGCACGCGACCGGCACGCAGGACGTTCATTTCATCCCCTTCGTCACCAGTTTCGACCTGATCCGCGACGTCGAGGAATATGCCGCCGAGCAGACGGGGCGAAGCAAGAAGCCCGAAAGCCTGTCGTGGTTCATCGGCTATATGAAGAGCCTGAAGGAACCGTCGGGGCGCATCCGCCTCGACATCGGCGATCCGGTGGTGATTGCGGAAGCGCCCGGGCCCGACGACAAGCGCGCGCTCGAACGCATCGCCTTCGCGGTTGCGGTCGAGGCGAACCGCGTCACCCCGCTCACCGTCACCTCGGTGATGTGCCTGATCCTGCTCGGGCTCGCGCCGCGCGGCGCGACCGCTGCCGAATTGCTCGCGGCGATCGCGGCGATCACCGACTGGGCGCGCGTGCGCGGCATCCGGCTCAGCAAGGAGCTGGCGGAAGGGTGCGAGAGCGCGATTACCGCCACCGTCGATACGCTGATCGCCGGCGGCCTGCTCACCCGCTACGAGGCGGGGAGCGAGAATGTCTATTCGATCGACCCTGCCAAGCACCCGATGGCGAGTTACTACCGCAACATCATCGCGCACCATTTCCTCGACCGCGCGATGATCGAGCTGGCGCTGTTCCAGCTGCGCGATACCGACAGGGGCGATACGACGGCGGCTTTCTGGGATCATGTCGACCGGCTGCGCGACCTGTTCAAGTTCGAATTCTTCTACCCCCCGCGCGACGAGCATCGCGCTGCGATCGAGGCCGAACTGACGCGCATCGACCCCGTGTGGGACCGGCGTCTGGCGAGCGGCGCGAGCGGCGTCGCGTCGCTGATCCGCCGCTGCCAGCCGGTCGTCGGCCACGCGATCCTGCTGCCCTTTGCCGAGGCCTATTCGGTCGTCGCCGAACTGCTCACGCGCGCGAGGCCGGGGGACGAGGTCGATGCGAAGGCGCTGCTTGAGGCCGCGCTGGTCGAAGGGCGGCAGGCCTATCTGCTTCGCCGGATCAGCAGCGAGGCGGCGATCGGCAAGCTGCTGTTTGAAAACGCCTTGTCGCTGATGCGGCATATGGGGCTCGCCGAAGCCGCAGCGCCGGAGGCCCTCGCCGGACGGCGCGCCTTGCTTCTGGAACTGCGCGGGCTCGCCAACGTCATGGAATCGATGCGCCTGTCGACGACGGCGCTGGCGGATAGATTGCCGGGAGGATCGGATGCCTAAGCTTTCACCCCTCTTCCGTCATCCCGGCGAAGGCCGGGATCTCACCCTCTCGACACAACGCACCGGCGAGATCGTGTTGGGAGTCACGTGCCTCCCAGCCCCCTTCGCCGGGATGACGAATGGTTGGCCCTGCCAAGGAACCCGATATGCTTAAACAGCTCAGCGCACAGGACGCCCAGTTCCTCTACACGCAGACCGCGAACAATCTCACGCACATCATGGGGGTCTATATCTACGACCCCTCGACCGCGCCGGGCGGTTTCGTGCGGTTCAAGGATATCATCCGCCACGTCGAGAGCCGCGTCCACACCTCGCCGCTGTTCAAGCGTCGCCTGCACCGGCTGCCTTTCGATCTCGACCATCCCTATTGGGTCGAGGACGAGCATTTCGATATCGAGGCGCATATGAGCCACGCGCGCCTGCCCGAACCCGGCGACTGGCGGCAGTTCTGCATCGCGGTCGCGCGCTGGTTCTCGAAGCCGATGGACATGAACCGGCCGCTCTGGGACATCTATGTCATCGAGGGGCTCGACCGGATCCCGGGAATTCCCAAGGGCAGCTTCGCGATGCTTCACCGCGTCCATCACGCCGCGGTCGACGGCGCATCGGGCGCGCACGCCTTCATCGCAATGAGCGACATCGACGCGCAGGGCACGCCCGCGATCGCCGAGCCGCCGCCGGTCGAGGAGCTCGGCCGTGCGCCGTCGAGCGCCGAGACGGTGACGCGCGCCTGGTCGGCGTCGATGCAGTCGCCGGTCAAGTTCATGAACGCGCTGCTCAAGGTCACGCCCGCGATCGTCGCCTCGGCGCGCAAGTCGATGGCCGAAGGCGGGATGACCGCGGGCGTCCCCGAAACGCGCTTCAACGTCCCCGTCGGCCCGCACAAGATGTTCGACGGGACGACGGTCGCGCTGGCCGACGTCGCCGACATCCGCAAGAAGGTGCCGGGCGCGACGGTCAACGACGTCGTGCTGACCACCGTCGGCGGTGCGCTGCGCAAATATCTCGCGAAGCACAAGGAACTGCCGAAGGAGAGCGTCGTCGCGGTCGCGCCGATCAATCTGCGCGGCAAGGAGAAGGGGGCGGGCAAGGCGTCGACGCCGGGCAATCAGGTGTCGGCGATGAGCGTGCCCGTGCGCACCGACATCGCCGATCCGCTCGCGCGGCTCGCAGCGGTGCGTGATTACACGGTCGAGGCGAAGGAAGCGAAGGCCGGCGTCAGCGCGCGGATCATGACCGACCTGTCGCAGCATATTCCGGGCGCGACCATGGCCGCGGTCGCGCGCATCCTGACCAGCGAACGCTTCGCCGTCCGGGGCACGAACCTCTTCATCTCGAACGTGCCCGGCGCGCAGGTGCCGCTCTATCTGGCGGGCGCGCAGCTCGTGCAACAGCACGGCATGGCCCCGCTCGCGAACAATATGGGACTGTTCATCGCGACCCCCAGCTACAACGGCCGCATCGCCTTCTCGATCATCTGCGAACGCGAGATCATGCCCGACATCGCCTTTTTCCGCGAATGCATCGACGAAAGTTTCGCCGACCTGATGGCCGCGACGCCGAAGCCCGAGAAGGCGCCGGCAAAGCCGAAAGCCGCTACGGCATCGCCGAAGGCGGTTCCGGCTCCGGCTGCAAAACCCAAGGCGAAGGCAAAGCCTGCCCAGAAACCCGCGAGCAAGCCAAAGGCGAAACCGAAATCCCCGGCGAAGGGGAAGAAGCCTCCCTCTTCGTCACCCCGGACTTGATCCGGGGTCCCGCTTTTCACCGTCGCTGAGCGGGACCCCGGATCAAGTCCGGGGTGACGGGAGGAGGACAGCGATGTCAAAACAGTTGCCAAAGACAACGCAACCAGCAAGAATCGCTGAAAATAGAAACCATGCAGGATGACCGAATGATTTTTGCCCCGACGCTCAGCGCCGACGCCGAGCTTGTGAAAGCGACCGATTATGCCGCCTGGTCGAAAGCGGCGATTGCCGCCGACGCGAAATCGGGGATGCAGGTGTGGCGCGACGCCGACGAGAGCCGGCATTTCGATTACAAGGCGATCCGCGCGCGGCTGGAAAAACTGCGCAAGCTGTCGGCGGCGGGCGACGTCAAGGGGCTGCTCTTCGTCCTCAACGAGGGCATCCACGGCAATATCGACGGCATGGGCGCCGAGCGCCTCTATCAGAAGGCGCGCTTCGGCACGAAGAAGCTGATCGAGGCCTATGTCGCCGAGGTCGTCGCGGCGCTCGACAAGATCGCCGCGTCGCGCAGCATCCCGCGCGAGGAAAAGCGCGATTTCTTCCGCCGCGCGCAGCATTGCTACGGCCGCTCGGCGCTGCTCCTTTCAGGCTCGGGCAGCTTCCTCTTCTTCCACGTCGGCGTCGTGAAGGCGTTGTGGGAACAGGGCGTGCTCCCGAACATCCTCGCGGGGTCGAGCGGCGGGTCGATCGTCGCGGCGATCGTCTGCACGCGCAAGGACGCCGACGTCGGCCCCTTCCTTGAAAGCAAGCGCCTCGCCAATCCTGCCCGCGATCCCGAGATGAAGCGGCTGGCGCCCGACGAAGTGCGCGACCGGCTGGCCGAACTGATCCCCGACCTGACCTTTCAGGAAGCCTATGAGATCAGCGGCCGCCATCTGAACGTCTCGGTCGCGCCGGCGGAAAAGCACCAGAACGGCCGGCTGCTCAACGCGATCACCGCGCCGAACGTGCTGATCCGCGAGGCGGTGCTGGCGTCGTGCGCGGTGCCCGGCGTGTTCCCGCCGGTGATGCTGATGGCGCGCGACGAAAGTGGCGCGCGCGTTCCCTATCAGCCCGACCGGCGCTGGGTCGACGGGTCGGTGACGCACGACATTCCGACCAAGCGGCTCGAACGCCTCTATGGCGTCAACCATCATATCGTCAGCCAGGCGAACCCGCTCGCGCTGCCCTTCGCGACCGACACGCGCAAGCAGATGGCGCCGATCGAGGCCATTCAGCACGCGTCGATCGCGACCTTCAAGGCGTGGCTCAACGCGAACATGGTGATCTTCCAGAAGCCGCTCGAACTGGTGCCGCCGCTCAACAGCCTCGCGAACATGGCACGTTCGGTGATCAATCAGGAATATACCGGCGACATCAACATCATCCGTCCGCCCAAATTCTGGTCGCCGACCAAGATTTTGAGCGACCTCGCGCAGGACGACATCGACGAACTGATCGACACCGGCCAGCGCACCGCCTGGCCGAAGATCGAGATGGTGCGTACGCAGACCGCGATCAGCCGTGCGCTCGACGCGATCCTCGCGAAGATCGACAAGGCAGGCGACGATGGCCCCGGCCACCGCAGCTCGGCGCTGAAAAAGGCGGTTCGCTGATCGTGGCGACGGGCGCGCTCGTCCTTCCCGCGGATTCGGCCGGCGCCGGCGCCGCGCTCCACGTCACCCACTGGCTGCCCGAAGGACCGCCCAAGGCCGTCGTGTTGCTCGCGCATGGCTATGCCGAACATGCCGGGCGCTATGCGCATGTCGCGAAGCGGCTGACCGACGCGGGCTATGCGGTTTATGCGGTCGATCATTGGGGGCATGGCAAATCGGACGGCGAGGGCGGTTTCGTGCCGCGTTTCTCGGCCTTTCTCGACGGAATGCGCGAATTGCTCACCCTCGTCGAGGTCAACCATCCCGACACGCCGCGCCTGCTGCTCGGCCACAGCATGGGCGGGCTGATCGCGACCCTGTTTCTGGTCGAACGGCAGGACGCGTTCGTCGCCGCCGCGCTGTCGGGCCCCGCGATCCTGCCCGCCGAACCGCCCTCGCGCTTCACCGTCTGGATCAGCCGCTTCCTGTCGCGCTTCTTTCCGCGCCTCGGCGTGCTGTCGCTCGACGCGACCGGCGTCAGCCGCGACCCGGCGGTGGTCGCCGCCTATCAGGCCGACCCGCTCGTCTATGGCGGCAAGATCGGCGCGCGGCTCGGCAAGGAATTCATGGACGCGATGGCGGTCGCGCAGGCCGATGCGCCGAAGATCGCGCTGCCGATCCTGATCCAGCATGGCGAAACCGACCGGCTCACCGCCCCTGCGGGCTCGCGCTACCTATTCGCCAATGTCGGCTCGACCGACAAGCGCCTCGAAATCTATCCCGGCCTCTTTCACGAAATCTACAACGAGCCCGAGCGCGACGCCGTCCTCGACGACCTCATCGGCTGGTTCGACGCGCACCTCGCTGGCGGAACCGCATCATGAGCTTTTTCATCATCGCCCTCATTTCGGCGGTCGTCTTCCTGACCCTGCTCTATTTCTTCTTCCCCGAGCAGATCGTGCTGCTGGCGCGCTGGCTGATGCGCAAGCGCGCGCGGGTCGAGCGCAGGACGGTGACGGTCGATGGCCGCGTCTGGCCCTATCTCGAGGGCGGCGATCCGTCGAAGCCGGTGCTGGTGATGGTGCATGGTTTCGGCGCCGACAAGGACCACTGGACCTTCTACGCCCCGTGGCTGACCAGGGACTATCGGCTGATCGCGCCCGACCTGCCCGGTTTCGGCGAGAATGACCGCGACGGCGAACTGCCCTTCGACGTCGGGAGCCAGGCGGCGCGGCTGAAGGGCTTTCTCGATGCGCTCGGTCTCGAGCGTCCGCATCTGGGCGGCAACAGCATGGGCGGCTGGATCGCGTTGCGCTTCGCCATCGACTATCCGGGCGCGCTGCGCACGCTGACGCTGATGAACAACGCCGGCATCCTCGGCGCCGACGAAAGCGAGTTGCAGAAGCTCGCCGCGAACCGCGACTATAACCCGCTCGTCATCGCCAACCTCGAGGATGCCGACCGGCTGATCGCCTTCGTCGTCCACAAGCCGACCTATGTGCCCGCGCGATTGAAGCCGGTGATCTACGCCGATGCGCTGAAGCATCGCGATCTGCTCGACAGGATTTTCTGGACGATCGCCGACGAGATGGAGGCGAAGCCGCTCAACGACGAGCTCGGCAAGGTGACGGTGCCGACCCTGATCATCTGGGGCCGCCACGACAAGCTGATCGACGTCAGCTGCGTCGCGGTGCTCGAAAAGGGCATCGCGAACAGCCGCAGCCATATCTTCGAGCATGTCGCGCACGTCCCGATGATGGAGGATCCGAAAGCGACCGCCGAAGTCCAGCGCGCGTTCCTCGCCGAGCATCCCTGACATCGTTACCCCGTAACTGATCCCCGGCGAAAGCCGGGGCCCAGATGGCACGGCGCCATGCCCGTGGGCCCCGGCTTTCGCCGGGGGTCACAGCTTGCCCGGTTCGGGGGCCATGTCCGGGATGGCGAAGTGCAACTTGCCAACCCCCCGATCTCGCGCCACTCTCGCCCGAAACAGGGGAGAGAGATATGCGCCTCAAAGTGGGCCTGCTCGGCGGGGGTAGCTGGGGAACGACGGTCGCCTCGGTCGTGTCGCGCAATGCGCCGATTGCCTTGTGGGCGCGCGACGCGGAGACGGTCGACGGCATCAACGCCGACAACGAGAACCGCAAATATCTGCCCGGCATCAAGCTGCCGTCCGCGCTCCGCGCCACCGCCGACATGGCAGAGGTCGTCGCGGGCGCCGACGTGCTCGTCATGGGCGTGCCCTCGCACAGCTTCCGCAGCGTACTCGAAGAGGCGAAGCGGCATCTCCGCCCGTGGGTACCGGTGATCAGCCTGACCAAGGGGCTCGAACTGTCCTCGGGCAAGAGGATGACCGAACTGATCGAGGAGGTGTTGCCCGGCCATCCCGTCGGCGTGCTCACCGGCCCGAACCTCGCGCGCGAGATCATGACGGGGCAGGCGGCGGCGAGCGTCCTCTCGATGGAGGACGCGATCGTCGTCCGCGCGCTCCAGCCGGTGTTCCACTCGGGGCTGTTCCGCGTTTACACCAACACCGACCTGCTCGGTTGCGAACTCGGCGGGGTGCTCAAAAATATCATCGCGATCGCGGTCGGCATGGGCGACGGGCTCGGCGCGGGCGACAATACGCGCGCCGGGCTGATGACGCGCGGGCTTGCCGAGATCACGCGGCTCGGCGTCGCGATGGGTGGGCGCGCCGAGACTTTTGCCGGGCTCACCGGCATGGGCGACCTCATCGCGACCTGCACCAGCCCGCTCTCGCGCAACCGCCACGTCGGGGTCGAGCTCGGCAAGGGGCGTCACATCGACGAGATCATCGCGGGCATGAACATGGTCGCCGAAGGGGTGAAGAGCGCCCCGACCGTCATCGCGCTCGCCGAACGCCACGGGCTCGCCATGCCGATCGCGCGCGACGTCTATGACGTGACGCAGGGAAAACGCAGCGCGCTCGACGTGTTTCGCGGCCTGCTCCGCTCCTCGGTCGGCGACGAGGCGCATCCCGGCTAGGCGATTCCGCCACGGCCCGTGCAGATTCGACGTCGGACCGGGAAGAAAACGGCCATTTGTTTCGTTGCTCCTCTGACCGCCCGCGATGTGGGTCTGTCAATCAGGAGATGGACGATGAAAAAATGGACCGCCCTTTCGATGCTTCTGGCGCTTCCTGCCGGCGCCGCGGTTGCCGCGGTGCCCTATGGCTCGATGCCGTCGGGTTTCGAACGCCCGGAAATCCGCACCGCGCCGATCGCCGGCGTCCACAACCAATATTGGTATAATTACAAGGCCGACATCCTCGAGGCCGAGAAGGAACTGATCAGCGACCTTCGTCACGCAACCGATCGCGAGGACCGCTGGGACGCCTGGGACGAATGGGCGGTCGAAGTGACCGACGCCGACAAGGATTATGTCAAGGAAATGCGCAAGAAGGGCTATCGCAGCGGCCGCGTGACGGTCGGCTGAACCGCGCCATGAGCTCCCCGGGAGGAAACTTCCGGGTCGCAAGGGAAGGGCGGGCGTCACATGGGGCGCCCGCCCTTTCTCTTGTCCGTTTGTGGATGGTTCAGCGCCAGCCTTCGGCGCGGGCCTTGCGCTCGGCGGCATCGTCGAAGGGATCGCCCGCCATCATCGCCGCCGCCGCCGCCGCGAGTTCGCCCGAACCGGCCTGGCGGTAAATGGCCTGGCGGCTTCCCGGCATCGTGCGTTCGAGCGTCCAGCCGTCGTCGCTGCGGCATCCGATCCCGGCCAGCGCCGTGCCTTCGAAGCTGCGGCAGGTGCGTCCCGTCCGGTCGCGGAAGCTGAGGCCGATGCGGACCGGCGCGTCGGCGCGCTGGTTCGACGCGAGCTGCGTATCGAGCGCAGTGGCGAGCGCGCCCGATGCGACCAGCGCCCCGCCGTCGGTCGAGACATCGGCAGGCGCCTGCCATGGCTGGGTACCGAGCGTCAGCCCGAGCACCAGCGACGCCGCGATCGCACCCCAGTGCATCGGCGCGAAGCGCGTGCGTTTCGCCTCGCGGCGCGCAGCGAGGCTGGTGTCGACGGTGGGGGCCGGGGCATCCGCCTCGGCGCGCGCGAGCAGCTTCAGCAATTCGCCGGGGATCGCCTCCTCGACCACGGGCCCATAATGGCGTTGCAGCCGGTCGGTCAGCGCGCGGTGGCGCGCGATCTCGGCGGCGAGCGCCGCGTCGGCCGCAGCCTCGCGTTCGATCCGGCGCGCGGTCAGATCGTCGAGCTCGCCGTCGACGAAGGCGGCGATGACGGCCTTGTCATAGGTCATGCGGCTTCTCCAAGCAGGAGCATCAGCGTGTCGCGTCCGCGCGCGAGACGCGAGGTGACGGTGCCGATCGGCACGTCCAATATTTCCGCCGCCTCGCGATAGGCATAGCCTTCGACGAGGACGAGCATCACGACCTCGCGCTGCTCATCGGGCAGACGCGCCATCGCGCTGTCGATGTCGCCGCGCAGCGTGCCCGCCTCGACGCTGTCGGCGTCGTCGCCTGCGATCTGGACGGCGGCCTCGTCGATGGGGGCATGGACGCCGCGGCGGCCACTCGCGCGGCGTTCGTCGATCCACAGGTTACGGGTGATGCGGTACATCCAGCTGTCCAGTCTCGTTCCTTGCTGCCATTGGCCCTGCGACTTCAGCGCGCGCTCGATCGCGGCCTGGCACAGGTCGTCGGCGTCGGCGGCACTCCCCGCCAGCCCGCGCGCGAACCGGCGCAGGCGCGGCAGAATGTCGATCAATTGTTCTTCGAAGCGCATATCCGCCTTTTTGCCGTGCGGGGAAGAAACGACCGCCTTCTATCGTTTCTTCCGCATCCTGCTAAAAAAATTCCGGAGCGACGGGCTCCGGCTGCGACAAGGATGAATGATGCGATTGCTGGCCGGCCTGTTTCTGCTTCCGCTGATGCTGGTCGCCGGCGCAGGGCAGGCGCAGATCGCGGTGCCGCTGCCCGAGGCCGGGCGGATCGTCCCGCCGCTGCCAAGGCTCGATATCGACCCGCTGGCGACGACGCGCGCGACGCTGGCGCGGCTGCGGCTCGACCGGATCACGGACCTGCTGCGCGACCATGGCGACCGGGTCGAGGTCGACCGTAATGGCGAGCCGGCGGTGCGCGGCGTGCTCGTCGCGACCGGGGTCGACGCCGCGATGATCGAGCGCGCGGCGGGCGAAGGCTTTGCGGTGATCGACCGCGAGCGGATCGAGGGGCTCGATCTCGAGATGGTGCGCTTTGCAGTACCCAAGGGCCGCAGCCTCGCGCGCGCGCAGAAACAGCTCGGCAAATTGCTTCCCGAAGCCGAAATCGACGCCGACCATCTCTACTTCGCCAGCGGCGCGCCGGGTTCGGGCCGGGTGCTGCCGGGCGCGGCGCTGGCCGCCACCTCGACCCCCGGTCCGGCTGCGCTCGGCCTGATCGACGGCGGCGTCGCGGCGCATCCTTCGCTCGCCGGGCGCGTCGAGCAGCGGGGTTTTGCGAAGGGCGCGCCGGCGGCGAGCCGTCATGGCACCGCGGTCGCCTCGCTGCTGGTCGGCAGCGGCACGGTGCGCGGCGCGGCGCCGGGGCAAAGGCTGCGCGCCGCCGACGTCTATGGCAGCGACCCCGCGGGCGGCAACGCCAGCGCGATCGCGCGCGCGCTCGGCTGGCTGGTCGAGGGCGACGTCGCGGTGACGACGATCAGCCTCGTCGGCCCCGACAACAAGTTGCTGCGTACCGCCGTGTCGCGCGCGCAGCAACGCGGCATGCTGATCGTCGCGGCGGTCGGCAACGACGGGCCCGCCGCGCCGCCTGCCTATCCCGCCGCCTATCCGGGCGTGCTCGGGGTGACCGGGGTCGATGCCAAGGGTCGCGCATTGCCCGAGGCGGGGCGCAAGACGCCGGTCGACTTCGCCGCGCCGGGCGCCGACGTGCTCGCCGCGACGGGCGCGACCTCGACCGAGCGGCTGCGCGGCACCTCCTTCGCCGCGCCGCTCGTCGCGGGGCGGCTCGTGCGCTTCTATCCCGCGCCCGTCGTCGGCCGGGTCGAGGAATCGGTGACCGCGCTGATCGGCGAGGCGCGCGACCTCGGCAAGAAGGGCCGCGACACTATCTATGGCCACGGGCTGATTTGCGGCGATTGCGGCCGCTGAAACGCGCCTCCCGAATTTTTCGGGAAGAAAATCGGAAGCGCCATCGTTCTCCTGCCAGGCCCGGGTTGCGGGCTGCAAGTTCAGGAGAAGACACATGGCCAACCGCATCCTCATTTCGACCCTCGCGCTCGCCGCTTCGGCGATGGCGCTGTCGGCTCCCGCCTCGGCGCAGCTGCTCGGCGGCGGCGGCGGCGGGCTGACCGGCGGTCTCGGTGGCACTCTGGGCGGTACGCTCGGCGGTCCCGCCGGCCCCGTCGGCGGCACGCTCGGCTCGGCGGGCGACCTCACCGGTTCGGGCCGCGGCGAGGCCAAGGTCGACCGCCGCTCGGGCCGCGTCCAGGGCAATGGCCAGGGCGAAGTCCGCGGCAAGGGCTCGGCGAACGGCAACGGCCAATTGCTCGGCAACGCCATCGGCGGCAACGCCGCGGGCGAAGGCGGCGCATCGGGACAGGGCGCGCTCGACGTGCAGGCGGTCGGCACCGATTTCGTGGGCCAGACCGGCCGCGGTGCGGTCGACACCGCGCGCGGCACCGCGTCGACCGTCACTGGCACCGCGCGCGGCGCTGTCGGCGGCGTGCGCGACCAGGCTGGCGGCGCGCTGTCGGGCGTGTCGGGATCGGCGGGCGGCGCCGGCTCGGCGGCGGGCAGCTTTCAGGGCAGCCTCGGCCAGCTTGCCGCCGCGGGCAGCGGCGCGGCGAGCGGCAACGGCATGTTCGCGGTCGAACCCGGCATGACGGTGACCGACGCGCGCGGCAAGGCGATCGGCTATGTCCAGAGCGTGCGCCAGACCGGGCGCGGGGTGGTCGAGGCGGTGACCGTCGAGGTCGGCGACCGCTTCGCGACGCTGCCCGCTGCGAGCTTCGCCGGCTCGGGCGATGTGCTCGTCACCGGCATGACCAAGGGCCAGCTCAAGGACGAGGCCAAGGCGCAGGAAGCGAGCGAGGCGCCCGCGCCCGCCCGCGAGCCGCGCGCGGACGACCAGCGCTGACTTTTACGAAGGAAGGGGCGGCCGGCATGACCCCAAGTCGCCGGCCGTACACTGGGCGGGCCCTTCGCGGCCCGCCTTTTTTCAATAACTCCGCGGCATCCCCAGCACATGCTCCGCCACATAGGACAGGATCATGTTCGTGCTGATCGGCGCGACCTGATAGAGGCGCGTTTCGCGGAATTTGCGCTCGATGTCATATTCGGCGGCGAAGCCGAAGCCGCCGTGCGTCTGGATGCAGGCCTCGCCCGCGGCCCAGCTCGCCTCGGCGGCGAGCATTTTCGCCATATTGGCCTCGGCGCCCGCATTTTCGCCCGCTTCATATCGGGCGATGCCGTCGTGGACGAGCAGCTCGGCGGCGCGCATCTGCGCATAGGCGCGCGCGATCGGGAATTGCACCCCCTGGTTCTGGCCGATCGGGCGACCGAACAACACGCGCTCCTTCGCATAAGCCGATGCCTTGTCGATGAACCATTTCGCGTCGCCGATGCACTCGGCCGCGATCAGCAGCCGTTCGGCGTTCATGCCCGACAGGATATAGCGGAATCCCTTGCCCTCCTCGCCGATCAGGTTCGCGGCGGGAATGCGCATATTGTCGAAGAAGACCTCGGTCGTCGCATGGTTCATCATCGTATCGATCGGCCGGATCGTCAGCGAACCCGCGGCGAGCGCGTCCTTCATGTCGACCAGAAAGACCGAAAGTCCCTCGGTGCGGCTCGCGGCCTCTTCGCGCGGGGTGGTGCGCGCGAGCAGGATCATCAGGTCGCTGTGCTCGGCGCGGCTCGTCCAGAGCTTCTGGCCGTTGACGACATATTCATCGCCGTCCCGCCGTGCGACGGTCTTCAGGCTCAGCGTGTCGGTGCCGCTCGTCGGTTCGGTGACGCCGAACGCCTGCAAGCGCAGCTCGCCGGTCGCGACCTTGGGCAGATAGCGCGCCTTCTGCTCCTCCGACCCGTGGCGCAGCACCGTGCCCATCACATACATTTGCGCATGGACGGCGCCGCCGTTGCACCCCTGCCGCTGGATTTCCTCGAGGATCGCCGCGGCCGCCGACAGGGGCAGGCCCGCGCCGCCATATTCCTCGGGGATCAGCGCGGCAAGATAGCCCGCTTCACCCAAGGCCGCGACAAACTCCGACGGATATTCCCTCGCGCGGTCCTTCGCTTGCCAATAGGGACCGGGAAAGGCCGCGCAGAGCTTCGCGACCTCCTCGCGAATGGCCGAATAATCCTGCACGTCCGTCCCCTTCGTCATCCCGGCGAAGGCCGGGATCCCGACCTCGCATCATTGTGCACCGTCGAGACCCGGCCTTTGCCGGGGTGACGGTGGCGGGCCGTTACCCCGCTTCGGCGAGCAACGCCTTTGCCTCGGCACCCTGCCAGTCGATCGCGCCGACGACGCGCCACAGCTCGCGGCCGTCGGCGTCGTAGTAGATGCTCGTCGGCAGCGCGGAATTATAGGCGTCGAGCAGCCCGTTCTCGGGATCGAGATAGGGTTGTAGCGCCTTCAGCCCCGCCTTCTGGAACCAGGGATCGACGATCTCGGCGCCCTGCAGATCCTGCGCGACGGCGAGGACCGTCAGCCGGTCGCCGCTCGCGGCGGCGAGTGCATCAAGCGTCGGCATCTCGGCGACGCACGGTGCGCACCAGGTCGCCCACAGATTGACGAGCAGCGGCTTGCCCTTGAAGGCCGCCAGCGTCACCGGCGCATCGTCGGGGCCGGTGAAGGCCGCGGTGGGCGCCGCCTTGCCCTTGTTGCCGCGATCGACCCGATGCGCGAAATGTTCGACGCCCTTCGCTTCGCCCGCCGAAACATTTGCTTGGCCTTGCCCGGCTTGCCCGCCCGCCTGCTTTTCCCTATCGCAGCCCGCGACCGACCCCGCGAGCAGCAGGGCGAGAATGGCAAGATACGGGCTTGGAACGCGGCGAATGGCGAATACTCCGGAAAAGAGCAGCATGTGGGGCGGCCGCTTCGGTGGCGGTCCTGCGGCGATCATGCAAGAGATAAACGCATCGATCCCCGTCGATAAGCGCCTGTGGGAAGAAGATATCACCGCCAGCCGCGCTCATGCCGCGATGCTCGGTGCGACCGGAATCATCGCCGCCGAGGATGCCGTGGTCATCGACCGCGGGCTCGCGCAGATCGCCGACGAATTCGCCGCGAACGGCGTTCCGGTCGACGTCGGCCTCGAAGACATCCACATGACCGTCGAATCGCGGCTGAAGGAGCTCGTCGGCGAAGCTGCCGGGCGCCTCCACACCGCGCGCTCGCGCAACGATCAGGTTGCGACCGATTTCCGCCTGTGGACACGCACCGCCTGCGAACGGATCGACGCCGGGCTCGCCGCGATCCAGACCGCGCTGCTGACGCGCGCCGACGAACATGCGGGCAGCATCATGCCCGGCTTCACCCATCTGCAGGTCGCGCAGCCGGTGACGCTCGGCCATCACCTGCTCGCCTATGTCGAGATGTTCGCGCGCGACCGTTCGCGTTTCGCCGATGCGCGCCGCCGGCTCAATGAATCGCCGCTCGGCGCCGCCGCGCTCGCGGGCACCAGCTTTCCGCTCGACCGCGACGCGACCGCCGCCGCGCTCGGCTTCGACCGCCCGATGGCGAACAGCATCGACGCGGTGTCGGATCGCGACTTCGCGCTCGAATTCTGCGCCTCGGCGTCGATCGCCGCGATCCACCTCTCGCGCCTCGCCGAAGAGGTCGTGATCTGGGCGAGCCAGCCCTTCGGCTTCGTCAGCCTGCCCGACGCCTGGTCGACGGGCAGCTCGATCATGCCGCAAAAGCGCAACCCCGATGCCGCCGAACTTGTGCGCGGGCGCGCAGGGATGCTGCTCGGCGCCTTCCAGCGGCTCGCCGTGATCGTGAAGGGCCTGCCGCTCACCTATTCGAAGGATCTGCAGGACGACAAGGAAACCGTCTTCGGCGCCTTCGACGCGCTCGCGCTGTCGCTCGCCGCGATGACCGGCATGGTCGAGACGCTGGCTTTCCGCACCGACCGGATGCGCGCGCTCGCCGCGTCGGGCTATTCGACCGCGACCGACCTCGCCGACTGGCTGGTGCGCGAGGAGGGGCTGCCGTTCCGCGAGGCGCATCATGTCGTCGGCGCCTGCGTCAAGCGCGCCGAGGAACTGGGCGCCGAACTGTCGGCGCTGCCCGCCGCCGATGCCGCCGCGATCCATCCGGCGGTGACGCCCGAGGTGCTCGCCGCGCTCACCGTCGAAGCCTCGGTCGCCAGTCGCACCAGCTATGGCGGCACGGCGCCCGAACGGGTAAGGCAAGCCATCGCCGCGGCCCGCGCCGCGCTGGAAGGACAGGATTGATGGCGAACAGCCGCCTCATCACCGCGACCCTTGCCGCTGCCGCGCTTCTCGGCGCATGCGGGGCCAAGGAAGATCTGAAGCCGCCGGCGGGCGAACCCGCCCCGGCGATTCCCGTGGGTGCCAAGCGCGCCCCGACGACGGAGGAGCTTACGACGCCTGACGCGCAGGCCAAGCCGGCGCGCAGCGACGAACTTCTCAAACGGTCCGAGCAACGCGAACCCGACGATTTTGACTTGCCGCCTCCGGGCTGAGCCACAGGACTTCCTTCGATGAATGATTTTGAATTTCGTGACGGCGTGATGCACGCCGAAGACATCCCGCTGCCGCGTATCGCCGAGGAAATCGGCACCCCTGTCTATGTCTATTCGCGCGCCTTGCTCGAAAAGCGCGCGCAGGAGTTCGCCGACGGGCTCAAGGACGTGCCGAAGAAGCATCTCGCCTTCGCGATCAAGTGCAACCCGAACCTCGGCGTGCTGCGGGTGCTCGCGCGGCAGGGCTATGGTGCCGACGTCGTCTCGGGCGGCGAGCTCGAACGCGCGATCGCGGCGGGCATGGCGCCCGAAGACATCGTTTTCTCGGGCGTCGGCAAGACGCGCGCCGAGCTGGCACTGGGCCTCGACCGCGGCATCGGCCAGTTCAACATCGAGCATGAGCCCGAGGGCGTCGCGCTGTCCGAAATCGCGCTCGCGAAGGAAATGGCCGCGCCCGCCGTGCTGCGCGTCAATCCCGACGTCGATGCGGGCACGCACGCCAAGATTTCGACGGGCAAGGCCGACAACAAGTTCGGCGTCGGTATCGACGTCGCGCCCGAAATCTTCGGCCGTCTTTCCGCGCTGCCGGGGCTGCAGATGCGGGGCATCGCCGTCCACATCGGCAGTCAGCTCACCAGCCTCGCGCCGCTCGAAGCCGCGTTCGAACGCGTCGGCCGCCTCGTCGCCGATCTGCGCGCCGCGGGGCACAGCATCACCCATGTCGATCTCGGCGGCGGGCTCGGCGTCGAATACAAGGCCGGCGACAACCCGCCGACGCCCGCCGAATATGGCGCGATGGTCGCGCGCGTTACGAAGGACTGGGACGTCACCCTGATGTTCGAACCCGGCCGCGTCATCGCGGGCAACACCGGCGTGCTGCTGACCGAGGTTCTGTGGGTCAAGCCCGGCGCGACCAACCCCTTCGTGATCGTCGATGCCGCGATGAACGACCTCGCGCGTCCGGCGCTTTATGACGCGTATCACGACTTCGTCGCGGTGAAGCCTTCGGGTGAAAAGATGACCGCCGCGATCGTCGGCCCGGTGTGCGAGACCGGCGACACCTTCGCGCGCGACCGCCTGACCGACAAGGTCGAGCCCGGCGATCTCGCCGTGTTCCGCACCGCGGGCGCCTATGGCGCGACGATGGCGTCGACCTATAACAGCCGCAGCCTCGTGCCCGAGGTGCTCGTCGACGGCGACCGCTATGTCGTCGTTGCCGATCGCATCGCCGCGGGCACGATCATGGCCGCCGAGCGCGTGCCCGACTGGATCGACTGACGCATGAAACAGCTTCCCGTCTTCCTGAACCTTCGCGGCCGCACGGTCGTGCTGGTCGGGGAGGGGGAGGCTGCCGATGCCAAGGCGCGGCTGATCGCTCGCGCGGGCGGGCGGATCGTCACGGCGTGGGAAGCGGGCGCGACAATCGCCTTCGTCGCGCTCGACGCGGGCGCCGAAGCGGCCGCAGCCGAGCTCCGCGCGCGCGGCCTGCTCGTCAATGTCGTCGACCGGCCCGAGCTTTGCGATTTCACCACCCCCGCGATCGTCGACCGCGATCCGGTGACCATCGCGATCGGCACCGGCGGCGCCTCGGCCGGGCTCGCCAAGGCCGTGCGCCAGCGCATCGAAGCGCTGCTCCCCGCCCGCCTCGGCGCGCTGGCATCGGCGCTCCACGCCGCGCGCGGCGCGATGAAGGCGCGCTGGCCCGCCGCCGCCGACCGCCGCCGCGCGATCGACGCCGCGCTCGTGCCCGGCGGCGCGCTCGATCCGCTCGATGGCGCGGCGGCGGACAAGGTCGAAGACTGGCTGGCGAGCGGCGCGGCGGCCACGGCCGCGCGCCTCGAAACCATCCTGCTCGCCAGCGCCGACCCCGACGATCTCACGCTGCGCGCCGCGCGGCTGCTCGGCGAGGCCGACCATATCTTCCACGCCGCCGGTGTCCCCGACGCGATTCTGAACCGCGCCCGCGCCGACGCGGTGCGGCATGGCGTCGAAACGCCACCCGCCGATCCGCCGCCGGGCCTGTCCCTGTGGATTGGCTGGCGTGAGGGCTAGCGATCGGAACTAGCCGGTAGCGTTTGTTTGCGATCCCCGGCGAAAGCCGGGGCCCATGAAGGGAAGGCTGTGCTCACCATCTGGACCCCGGCTTTCGCCGGGGATCGCGCAGGGACAGCCCGCGGACTGAAAGCGTCGCTTCTTTCATCGTCATCCCGGATCAAGTCCGGGGCGGCGAAAGGTTGAAATTTACCCCAAAAACCGCAGTCAGGGCGCAATCGCCAGCCCGTCGCCATTCTTCCCCGCCGCGATCCGCCGCAGCACCGCACCGCTTGCGACGTCGATCTCGGCGACCTTGTCGTGGCCCGTCTCGGCGGCATAGAGCCGCTTCGAATCGGGGCTGAACAGCAATGTCACCTGTCCCTTCGCCTGCTCGCCCGACACGGCGATCGTCTTCACCGGCGCGCGCGTTCCGGCGTCGAACAGGCTGATCGTGCCCGCGGCGATATTGCTCGTCGCGACCAGCTTGCCGTCGGGGCTCGCGAGCACGCGGATCGCGACCGGGTCGACCGGCTGCTCGGCGATCTTCTCGCCCTTCGCCGTATCCCAGACCGATACGCGCGGCGCGTCGAGATCGCCGACCCACAGCTCGCGCCCGCCCTTCGTCAGCGCCAGCCCCTCGGGTTTGCCGCTGACCGCCAGGTCGCGCAGCTTCCTGCCGTTCGCAAGGTCGAGCACGCTCACCGTCCCCGACCCGATATTGGCGGTATAGGCGGTGCGGTTGTCCGGCGCGACGACGACCATATGCGTGCCCTTCTGTCCCGTCGCAATCGACGTCACCGCCCCGTCCGGCGCGACCACCGCGACCGTTGCGCTGCCCTCGGTCGTCGCGACCAATCGCCCGTCGGACAGCCACAGCAGCCCGTGCGGCCGCTGGTTGGGGCTGAGGTCGATCGTCTTCAGCTTCGTCCGGCTGCCCAGGTCGAACACATCGATCGTCGTGCTGCCATAGGCGACGACCGCGGCCTGCCGGCCGTCGGGCGAGATCGCAATCTCATGCGGCATCTTCCCCGTCGGCAGCCGCGCCAGCTCGGCGCCGCTCCCCAGCGCGATGATGCTCAGCGTATCCTCGCCCTTGTTCCCGACGAGCAGGCTTTCGGCGGCCGCGGGCGCGGCAAGCGGGGGCAGGGCGCAAAGCGCGGCGGCAAGGGCGAGGCGCATGACATGTCTCCCGGTTGGTGTCGCGGTCAGCCTATCGGCCGCCCTGCGCCCGGCAACCGGACTTCGACGAGCGACATCGGCGGCATTACGATAAGTTAACTGGCGCCGCGCGCGTGGTTGCCTAGCCTCGGTGCGGGCGGCGCATCCAGCCGTTTGTCTTGGAGGAGGGGATGATGGAGTTGCCGTCGATCGATATCGATGCGGTGCCGGTGCTCGACACGGCGGTCGGCCTGTTCGGGTCGCTGCTCGCACATACGGGGCCGTCGGTGTTCGAGGTCACCGTGACCGTCGTGCTGATCGTGTACGATTGACGCGCGGGCCTGCACCGCCATGCCGTCAAGCACCTCGCGCCACGATCATTTCCCGCGCGCCGACCGCGCGCGCCGCGACTCCAGGCGGCGCGCTGCGGCGGCGCTGCAGGCCGAATGGCAGGCGGCGGATGCGGCGCCCGGCGGTCTGCTCGCGGCGATGGCGGAGGTTCGTAACGCGCCGCCCGAAGCGGCGATCGAGCGCCTCCGGCCGTGGCTCGCCGACACCGGCTGGCTGCCCGCGCGTCTGGCAGCAGCGGTGGAGCTGCTTGCGGCCGATCCCTTCGCCCGTCCGCCGCTGCGCCTTGTCGGCGGCGGCGAAGAGACGGGCGGGCTTGTCCTCGCCGAACAGGGCGCGATCCGGCTGACGCTCCAGTTCCGTCCTGCCGGCGGAGGCGATGCCCCACCCGCGACCGCGCTCTTCGTCCCCGGCGCTGCCGCGATCCGCGTGCTGGCCGGCGGCGGCGCCCGGATGGCGCTGCACCATGTCGCGGTCGGCGCGGCCGAAGCGGCCGGCGCCTTCACCGCGGCCACTGCCGCCCGCTGCCGCAGCGACGCGCCGCGCCCGCTCGCCGACGGCGAGATCCTGCATCTCGACACCGCGCGCAGCAGCTTCACGCTCGCCGGGGGAAGCGTCGACACCTTGCTCCTCGAACTCGCGGTCCAGCCGCCGTCGCCGCTGCCGATCCGCGCCCATGATCTGGCAAACGGACGGCTCGTCCACGTCAGCGCCTCGCGCCGCGACAGCAGCTTCCGCGCGATGGCGCTGACCGTGCTGCGACACTTCGGTCGCCGCGACGCCGTATCGCTGTTCGTCACCGAGGCGGCGAGCGAAGACTTCGCCGTGCGCTGGCACGCGATGCGCGAGCTCGTCGCGCTCGACGCCGCCGCGGCGCGGCCGCATCTCGCGGCGATGGCGGCGGGCGATCCGCATCCCGAAATCCGCCGCGCTGCCGCGGCAACCGCCATGCTCTTCTCCCTGCCTTCCGGTGAGACGGGGCGGGAGGGGGGTGGAGGGCCGGGGCCTTGCACAAGCCCGGCGCCCTCCACCCCCGAACCGGCGCGGCATGATGGGACGCGCGCGCCATGCCCTGTCTGATCGACCCGCCCGCCGGGCCGGTGCTCGATCTCGAGGAGGTCGCCGCGCGTCTCGACGAAAGCGGCGTCGACCTCGCCGACGAGGCGAGTGTCGCGTGCTGCGCCGGCCTGCTCGCGGGCCTTCAGCGCAACCGCGATTTTCTCGCCGGTCGCGTCGTCGCCGAACTCAAGGCAAGCTACGCCGACCAGCTCGAGGCCAACCGCTATTCGGCGCAGGTTTTCCTCCTCCACCGCAGCGCGCGCGGCTTCTACCTGCGCGCCAACCTCTGGCCCGCCGCGACCGACGCTGTCTATGCCGCGAGCGGTCCCGCGACTTTCGCCTACGGCCTGCCGCACGACCATAATTTCCACTTCCTCACCACCGGCTATTGGGGGCCGGGCTATGTCAGCGACTATTATGAATATGATGCGGACAGCGTCGACGGTCGCCTCGGCGAACCCCTGAGCCTCCGCTTTGTCGAGCGCAGCCAGCTGGGCGAGGGCCGGATGATGCTCTACCGCGCCCACCGCGACATCCACAGCCAGCTTCCGCCCGAACGCCTGTCGGTCAGCCTCAACATCATGGACGAGGGCGAGCACATTCCCTGGCGCGACCAATATATCGTCGATCTGGAACGCGGCACGATCGCCAGGCGCCCAACGCTGACCCCGGCAGAAATGCTCCTCCGCTGCGCCGTCCACCTGACCGACAATGGCAAGGATATTGCCGAACATTTCGCGAAAGCGCACCCCGTCCCCCGCGTCCGCGCCAACGCGATCGCGGCGCTGGCGGCTGTGGCGGAGGGCGAGGGGAGGGCGGCGGTGCTGGAGCGGGGGTTACGGGATGCCGATGCGCGGGTGCGGGATGATTGTGCGCGGTGGTTGGCAATTTAGTCCAAACTACTAATGCCGATAATTTCGTATCGCCCGCTCATCCAAATCTTCGGCTGGGACGAGTTTGTAATGGCGCTCTTCCACGACGCGTAGCTCATCGTCTTGCAGTGTGAGTTCGAACATCGCCACAACTCCGCCTTCCATGAATTGCACCGAAATTGCGCGGCAGCGCATCCCATTAAAGCGTTGTTCTACAAATCGGATATCTTGCGTCGTTTGGACCACCCCGATCTGATCGTTACCGCCTTTCGCCTGAACTGGAATGGCATAATGGCAACCATCCCGATCGAGCCCTACATAGAGCTCGTCGATCTCGATCTGGCCAATTCCATCGACCGTGGTACGCAAATGATTCTGCAAGCTATACGTGGTGATCCCCAGAAATGTGTCGATCAGGCGATTGTAGCGGACTATTGCCAGCAATGCTTGCTCATCGTCGAGCGCGTAAGCGCGTATCAGCTCAGGCGTTGCGTCGGGTATCGATACGACAACCAGATCGTCACGTGGGATAATTCGCGTCGCTTTGACCAGACGGAAACGATAACGGGATCGACCCGCTCCTTCGATGATCCACTCTCGTCCGCCCGTTTGCGTTTCCAATATCTTTTCCGGAAGTGCGGTGCGGTATCGTATCGCATAAACGACATCGCCGATGTTTCTCGGTAGGTGGATCCCCAATTGGACTGCCTTGGACTCAATCTCCGTTCGTTCGAATTCGAACGACGTGATTTCAGCGTTCCAATGATCGAAAAATATTGCTTCGATCAGGGCCTTATATCGATTTTGTCCGCGCGGTTCAGGCATAGGCCGATTGCTTGTCGTCGAGGTTCGATTCTTCAATATCAGTTTGTTTTCTTTTGGTTGCACCGCTTTTTCGGTCCCGTTTGGACGGGATCGCTACTACGCCGAAATGTTCGGCCGCTTGAGACAGATTCATCCGCAATAATGAGCTGTTACCAAGCGCGATTGTTCCGAACGGTCGTTCCGGTAATGCGCCCATTGCTTTCAGAACTTGCGATGCAACTTTACGTGCTAAAGGAGGAGGTACCGAATTTCCGATCTGCCGCGCTCCATGCCATTTGGTCTCATTGAACCGAAACCAGTCCGGATAGCCGTGCAAGCGTGCCATTTCCCGAACTGTAACACAGCGCGGATGTTGGTGATGAATAGGTCGAGGACTTGTAAAGGCACCTCGCGCGCCATCGGTTCCGGCGCGTAACGTATTGCTTAAACCATTGGGCGCGAGCTTGTAAAACCGCGATACCGGTTCGGTTTCGCCGCCGATCGTAGCGGAGAAGCGCCGTCGCGATATATGGGTATGTTCGGTTCTTGTGCTCGAGGTTAGCAGCGAAGGATCCCATTCGCGAACGTAACCGTAGTGCCAAGCATCGTTGGTTAGGCAACGAAGCTCGCCGGCATAGATACTCGGCTCGCCCCATGCCTCCGGTCGAACTTCGTCTGTATGGGTTAGCTCATCGAACAGGTCGGCGTCGGGAATATCGGACAACGCGTCGAAAGCAGTCGGCCCCACGGGAAGTGTGGCCGGAGCCTTGCCCCGACCATCGGCCGCTTTGGTCGTTTGCTGTGGATAGCTAGGCAGAGCTTTCGGCCGCCTCGCACCGTAAAGAAATAGACGTTCCCGATGCTGGGGGACGCCGAAGTGTGCGGCATCGAGCACGCGCCAAGGGGAGAGGACATCGTAGCCGAATTCGTCCGCTGTGGCCACGATCTCGTCCAAGAACTGGCGATGTCGGCCAATCGTTAAACCTTTGACGTTCTCGAAGACGAAGTAGTTGGCTTCGAGTTCGGCAACTATGCGCAGAAAGTCCCGCACAAGTGCATTGCGCGGGTCGTCGAGGGCGCGTTGGCCGATCATGGAAAAGCCTTGGCATGGAGCTCCTCCGAAAACTACATCGACACGCCTTTTACCAATTCCAGCCGCCACACGAATTTCGCTTCCCGTCAATCCGACGACCGAGCGCGGCATCACGGCGCAATGTGGGAAGTTAAATTTATGGACAGCGCAGTGAACGGGGTCGATCTCCACCGCAGCAACGATATCGAAACCAGCTTGTTCAAAGCCAAGACTCATCCCGCCAGCCCCGGCGAAAAGGTCGATCCCGATAGGTCTCATTTCAAACTCCCTTCGAATCTCATGAATGGGTCGTAGCAGAACATTTAGGGAATGTCGATCGAATTTGTCGGCCCCAGAAATTTCTGCAATCTATCCGTAAGGGCTTGATTATCCTTTAGTTCGCATTGCCAAACCTCGTCGACGGACCAGCCAAGCTTCTCCAGTTCGGACCGGTTCTCGGCATCGCGCGCGCGGTTTCGCTCAATCTTGTCTTGCCAGAACTGGATGTTGGATTTTGGCAGCTTCCCGATACGGCAACCATGCCCGTGCCAGAAGCAGCCGTGAACGAATATGGCCTTGCGCCGACGCTTGAAAACGATGTCCGGCTTCCCCGGCAACTCTTTCCTATGAAGGCGAAAGCGATAGCCCAGCTTATGGAGTAAAGACCTTACTTCGATTTCGGGCTTGGTATTTTTCGCACGAACCCTCGCCATCAATCGGCTGCGACTATCTGCTGATCGGTTGTCCATCGTTACGAGCATACACCTGCCGAGGCCGCGCTACACCCTTGCACTCAGGCTACCTGTCCCATCATAGGCTCGTAGCGACACGCTCTCCTCTTCTCCGCGCCCTCAGCACCCCGCCAAAAACCCCTTTCCTACATTATCCCGCCATGCCAGCCTCCCGGTCATGGCCTTGCCCCCCATCACGCTCCCCACCCCGTCGCGCCAGCCGGGTCCGCGATGGGGAGGGAAACAAGAGGGGTACGTGCCGTGACCTTTGTGACCTTCCGACGAAATTGCCCGTCCTGCGACGCGCTGTCAGTCACTGCTGACAGCGCCGCAAACCCCTGCTAGTGCGCCGCGCATGACCACGCCTCTTTCGCACATCCGCAATTTTTCGATCATCGCCCATATCGACCACGGGAAATCCACGCTCGCCGACCGGCTGATCCAGTTCACCGGCGGGCTCACCGAGCGCGAGATGTCGGCGCAGGTGCTCGACAATATGGATATCGAGAAGGAACGCGGGATCACGATCAAGGCGCAGACGGTGCGCCTGAAGTACAAGGCGCACGACGGCGAGACCTATGAGCTCAACCTCATGGACACGCCCGGCCACGTCGACTTCGCTTATGAAGTGTCGCGCTCGCTCGCCGCGTGCGAGGGCGCGCTGCTCGTCGTCGATGCGGCGCAGGGGGTCGAGGCGCAGACGCTGGCGAACGTCTATCAGTCGATCGAGCATGACCACGAGATCGTCCCCGTCATCAACAAGATCGACCTGCCAGCCGCCGACGTCGACAAGGTGAAGGCCGAGATCGAGGATATCATCGGTCTGCCCGCCGACGACGCCGTGCTCGCCAGCGCCAAGTCGGGCATCGGCATCGAGGAAGCGCTCGAAGCGATCGTCAGGAAGATCCCGCCGCCGAAGGGTGACGCGTCGGCGCCGCTCGTCGCGATGCTCGTCGACAGCTGGTACGACCCTTATCTCGGTGTCGTCATCCTCGTCCGCGTCGTCGACGGCGTGCTGAAGAAGGGTCAGCAGATCAAGTTCATGCAGGCGGGCACCACCCACCTGATCGACCGCGTCGGCTGCTTCACGCCGAAGCGCGAGGAGCTGACCGAGATCGGCCCCGGCGAGATCGGCTTCATCACCGCGCAGATCAAGGACGTCGCGCAGGCGCGCGTCGGCGACACCGTGACCGACGCGAAGAAACCCGCCGCGGCGCCGCTGCCGGGGTTCAAGGAGGTCCAGCCGGTCGTCTTCTGCGGCCTGTTCCCGACCGACGCGAACGATTTCGAGAAATTGCGCGAAAGCATCCAGAAGCTCCGCCTCAACGACGCCTCGTTCAGCTTCGAGATGGAGACGAGCGCCGCGCTCGGTTTCGGCTTCCGCTGCGGCTTCCTGGGCCTGCTGCACCTCGAGATCATTCAGGAGCGGCTGACCCGCGAGTACGACCTCGACCTGATCACCACCGCGCCGTCGGTGGTGTACAAATTGAAGCTCACCCGGTCGAAGGATGGTGGCCCGACCGAAATGGAGCTGCACAACCCCGCCGACATGCCCGACCCGAACCGGATCGAGGAAATCGAGGAGCCGTGGATCGAGGCGGTGATCTATGTCCCCGACGAATATCTGGGTTCGATCCTCAAGCTCTGCCAGGATCGCCGCGGCATCCAGAAGAATCTGACCTATGTGGGCGGCCGCGCGCAGATCACCTACGAACTGCCGCTCAACGAGGTGGTGTTCGATTTCTACGACCGGCTGAAGAGCATCAGTCGCGGCTATGCGTCGTTCGACTATCACCAGATCGGCCACCGCCCCGGCGACCTCGTCAAGATGAGCATCCTCGTCAACAACGAGCCGGTCGATGCGCTGAGCATGATCGTCCACCGCGGCAGCGCCGAGGCGCGCGGCCGCGGCATGTGCGAGCGGCTCAAGGACCTGATCCCGCGCCACATGTTCAAGATCCCGATCCAGGCGGCGATCGGCGGCAAGGTGATCGCCCGCGAAACCATCGCCGCGCTGCGCAAGGACGTGACCGCCAAATGCTACGGCGGCGACGCGACCCGCAAGAAGAAGCTTCTCGAAAAGCAGAAGGAGGGCAAGAAGCGGATGCGCGAATATGGCAATGTCAACATCCCGCAGGAAGCGTTCATCGCCGCGCTGCGGATGGGTGACGATGCCTGACGGGGCGGGCCGCGCTCCCGGTTGAGGGGGTGCGGTGCGGGGCATTCGCCGGTTGATCGCGGCAGGGGTCGCCGTGAAATTGTTACATTTCGATAAGGATCCGCACCTTCGACGGACTGGTGCCCGCGGCGCTGGCGATCTCGGCACGCATGCGGGCGATGAGTTGCGGCAGGCTGGCAACGTTGCGCGCGACCTCGGCCCCGATCAGCTCGGCGAGCGCGATGTCGAGCAAAGGGGCGAGCGATTGCAGCCGCGCCGCCTTGGGCCGCGAGCGGTCATGCTCCCAATAGCTGACGGTTGCGACAGTAACGCCGAGCCGTTCGGCGAGCTGCGTCTGGGTCATCCCGCGCGCGCGGCGCAGGCGCGCGAGGCGTGTGCCGAGCGTTTCGGGACGGTCGGGACCGGCGGCTGCCGAAGCGGGAGCAGGCAGGGGGTGGAGAGGGGGCACCGGAAAATCGAACCTCGCGACACTGGTTCAGGAAAATTCAATTTAACATGTTAAATTTCTTGGGACTTTCATCCTGTCCCAAGTGGCCAAAACCCCGGCGCGGGCGGTGTTTGTCAATCGCGGTGGCGACCTGTATCGTCACGTGATTGGGGATTGCGATGGCGACCTTACGCGCACCGATCGAAGATATCGTCGTGCACAGCGCGCTCAACGACGGGACGCTGGTGTCGCTGCGTGCGATCACCCCCGCCGATGAAGAGCGCATCCGCGACGGAATCGCGCGGCTGTCGGCGGAATCGCGCTATCTGCGCTTCTTCTCACCGGCGCCGGTGTTGCCCGATGCGGTGGTGCACAGGCTCGCCGACGTCGATGGTCACGACCATATCGGCTGGGGCGCGTTGTGCGCCGAATGTCCGGACTTGCCCGCGATCGGCGCTGTGCACGCCGTCCGTCACGTTCCGGGCGGGGTCGCGGGTGAATTTTCGGTCGCGGTGGTCGACGAATATCACGGCAAGGGGCTGGCGCGGATGCTGGCGGCGGCGCTGCTGATCCAGTGTTTGGCGGAGGATATGCTGACGCTCGATGTCCATATGCTGTCGGAAAATGACGCGGCGCGGCGGCTGGTCAAGTCGCTGGGAGCGAAGTGGCGGTCAGAGTCGGCGGGGGTCGCCGAATATGAGCTCGATGTCGCCGGCGGGATCGCGTCGCTGCGCGCGGATCGCGACGCGCCTGGGGTCGAGGATGTGTTCCGCGCCCTCGCGGCAATCTGAGGCGGAGCGGCTAGTCCCCTCCGCCGCCGGCGGTCGCGTCCGGCGGCGGAAGGGTGAGGCCGTAGCGTCCGCTTCGGACTGTCGCGCGGCCACGCAGGAGGAGTTAGGCGCGGCGGCAGGACGTCGCGGTGACGCGCGTCACATGCGCCGGGAATATTGCGCAACAAGAGGTCACCGGTCAGCCCCCGATGCGGCGCATGACGCTCGAACAAAGTCCGTCTTCCCATTCTCGAAGGCCGGAGCTAGGAAGGCGTTGCGGGCAGTGCGGACGCCCGGTCTCCGGCGATGCATCGCCCAAGCTCCGCTCCATAAGCTGCGTGTGCAGCAAGGAGCGTGCAGATCATGACGACCGACCGATATTTCCCGCCCAGCCCGTCGCTGCTGCAGCTTTTCCTGCGCTTCCTGCGCTTCGGCGCGCTCGCCTTCGGCGGCCCCGTCGCCCAGATCGCGATGGTGAAGCAGGCGTTGGTCGAGGAAGAGCGCTGGATTTCGCCGGAGCGGTTCAACCGTTTGCTCGCGGTTATGCAGGTCCTGCCGGGGCCGGAGGCGCATGAATTGTGCGTCCACCTCGGCATGGTCGCACGCGGGCGGATCGGCGGGCTACTGGCCGGGCTGGGCTTCATGCTGCCGGGCTTTGTGCTGATGCTCGGCGCGGCGTGGCTCTACACGCAGTGGATTGCTGGCCATCCGGCGATGGCGCCGGTCTTTCTCGGCGTCCAGATCGCGGTCCTCGCGATCATCCTGCGCGCCGTGCAGCGAATCGGGACGCATATTCTGGAGGACCGGTTGCTGTGGCTGCTCGCGGGGCTCGCGTTCGGCGCGACCTTGGCCGGGGTGCCGTTCTGGATTCCGCTGATCGCGGCCGGCGCCGTCTATGCGGCCGGAGGGCGGCCGGTCGTCGTTGCTGCGATCGTTGCCGCCGCGGCTGCGATGTCGACCTTCGTGCCGGACGTGGGGCCGGTGGAGCGCGTCGGGGCTGCGGCGAGCGAGCCGGGCGTGGCCGCGCTGTTCGTCGCGGGATTGAAGGGTGGGCTGCTGACCTTTGGCGGCGCCTATACCGCCATCCCCTATATCCGTACCGACACCGTCGGCCGCGGCTGGCTGTCGGATGCGAGTTTCCTCGACGGGGTGGCGCTGGCGGGAATGTTGCCGGCCCCGCTCGTCATCTTTGCGACCTTTGCCGGCTATGTCGCCGGCGGTCTGCCGGGCGCGGTTGCGATCACGGCGGGGATGTTCCTGCCGGCCTTCGCCTTTTCGATGATATTTTTCGAGCGGCTGGAAGCGATCGTTGAAAACCCGGCGCTGCATCGCATTCTCGCCGGCGTCGCGGCGGCGGTGGTCGGGATCATCGCGGCGACGATGGTGCAACTCGGTCTGTCGGCGGCGGCGCGCGTTTCGAGCCCCTTGTCGGCAGCGCTGATTTTCGGCAGCGCGCTGTTGATCGTCTGGCGCTGGAAGGGAAAGCTCGTCACCCCCGCCCTGGTGTTGGGGGGAGGCATCGCCGGTTGGCTGCTGACACCCTGACGACAGCGGGCGCGCGTCGCGACGCCCCGGGCCAGCCATAAAAAGAGGGCGCCCGAAAGCGCCCTCTTCCTACCCATATTGCGGGTGCGATCAGAAGCGCTGCTGGCGCTCGTAGAGATCGCGATAGTGCTGGATGCGCGTGACGCGCAGTCCGGGCATGCCGCTGCGGTCGATCGAGCGCTGCCAGCCGGCAAACTCCTCGAGCGTCAGGCCATATCGTTCGCATACTTCGTCGACCGTGAGCAGGCCGCCGTTCACCGCGGCGACGACCTCTGCCTTGCGGCGCACGACCCAGCGGGTCGTATTCGCCGGGGGCAGCGAGTCGAGCGTCAACGGCTCGCCGAGCGGACCGATGACCTGGGCGGGTCGGATTTTCTGGTTCTCGATCATAGTCATTCCACAATTACTTCGTCGGGGGGCGTCGGCAGGGCCGACGACCATCGGTTTATATGCGAGGGGTTCAACATCGGCTGAAACCCTCTGGTAAACAGGCCGTTCATAGTTTCGGGCAGGCCGTTCGTTCCGTCCGACAGGTCGAGGAAACGGACCGGACGCCCGCCGCCGCGACACGAGTCGCCGGGACGCCCGCCGAGCATTTCGCACAGCGCGTTAAGTTTCGCCCGGCGCGACTCGCTCATCTCTCTGGCGCGCAGCAGCCGCGCGGTCGGCAGCGCGGACTGGCGCGCGCTGGAAACGGCCAGCAGGATGTCAAAGCCGGGCTTTGACAGGCTGGCCGCACCGGCGAGGCGCGGATGATCGGACGGGACGAGGTTCATGAGACTCGTCTAGGCGAGAGGAGCTAAGGTCCCGTAAATGCCCGTTTCAGAACCTGTTAGCGAAGCTTAATCCGCGTCAATATCTTGACAGTTGCGGCGGAAAAGCTGGCATTTTCGCACATGCTTCCCTAGATGGCGCCGACCATGATCACGACGCTTTCCCCCGCCGGGCTTGCCCGCGCCGACTTCCAGCTCGCCGAACCGTTAAAGGATCGGCGAATCGTCGTCGCCATGTCGGGTGGAGTCGACTCGAGTGTGGTCGCTGCGCTCGCCGCGCGGTCGGGTGCCGAGGTGATCGGTGTGACGCTGCAACTTTACGATCATGGCGCCAAGGCGAAGCGCGTCGGGGCGTGCTGCGCCGGGCAGGATATCCGCGACGCGCGCGCGGTCGCCGACCGGTTGGGCTTCGTCCATCATGTCCACGATCACGAAAGCCGCTTTCGCGACACGGTCATCGACCAGTTCGCCGACGAATATCTGGCGGGCCGCACGCCGATCCCCTGCGTCCGTTGCAACATGGGGGTGAAGTTCACCGACCTGTTCCAGCTCGCCAAGGAACTGGGCGCCGATTGCCTTGCGACGGGCCACTATGTCCGCCGCGTCATGGGGCCGGCGGGTGCCGAGCTGCACCGCGCAGTCGATCCGGCGCGCGACCAGAGCTATTTCCTGTTCGCGACGACGCAGGAGCAGCTCGACTTTTTACGCTTCCCGCTCGGCGGGCTCGAAAAGAGCGTGGTGCGCGAGATCGCGCGCGACCTGGGGCTCGGCGTCGCGGGCAAGCCCGACAGCCAGGATATCTGTTTCGTCCCCGATGGCGACTATGCGACCTTGGTCAAGAAGCTGCGTCCCGAAGCCGACGATCAGGGCGAGATCGTCCATGTCGACGGCATGGTGCTCGGCGCGCACAAGGGGCTGATCCATTATACGGTGGGCCAGCGGCGCGGGATCGAGATCGGCGGGCAGGCCGAACCGCTCTATGTCGTGCGGCTCGACGCCGACAAGAAGCAGGTCGTCGTCGGTCCGCGGCGTGCGCTCGCGGTGTCGGGCGCGCGGCTGGGCGAGGCGAACTGGCTCGCCGATATCGAGGGGCGATCGGTGCTCGCCAAGGTGCGCAGCATGGCAAAGCCCGTGCCCGCGCAGGTCGCGGGCGACCGGCTGATCTTCGCTGCCGCCGAATATGGCGTCGCGCCGGGTCAGGCCGCGGTTCTCTATGACGCCGCAGACGAGAGCCGCGTGCTCGGCGGCGGCTGGATCGAAGAGACTTTTGCCGCCGAGGCCATAGAATAGATTGAACTTTCTGCCCCGATGACGCAGCCTTGCGCAAAAGGGGAGAAGGTCAATGATTAACTGGGTTTTGCGCGGCGCGATCCTGCTGTGGGCGCTGTTCTTCGTCATCGTCGGCGCGCGCGGGTTGCTCGATCCCGCAAGCTACGGCGATACCTTCGGCCTGTTGGTCGAGGGGACGGCGACCAACACGATCCGCGCCGACCTGTCGGCCTTTTTCCTCGTTGCCGCGGGCAGCGCCGCGATCGGGGTGCTGGTGCCCGGCTGGGTGCGCGCGCTGCTCGTGCCCGCCGCGCTTTACGGGACCGCGCTCGCCGGCCGATTGTTCGGTGCGGCGAGCGGCGATCCGGTCAATTCGGGGATCGCGCAGGCGATGATCATCGAGGCGCTGACCGTGCTGTTGATGGTCGGCGGCTGGTGGGTGTTGTCGCGGCCGCCGGTCGTTACCGCGGCGGACCCGATACCGGCCGAACCGCCGCTTTGACGCGGCTCGACTTGTAATCTTAACTATTATGTGAGTAACTGACGCTGGGTCGCTTCTGTTTTCCTTTGTGGAGAAGGGGGAGCGTATGGCAGCCGACGACAACCGGAATGCCGACAGGCGAGGGGATGATCGGCGCACGGCCGACGATCCCGACTACAAGGGTCCGGACCGGCGCAAGAGCGACCGGCGGTCGGGCAAGGATCGTCGCGAGTCCGACAGGATTTAGGCCGGAGACCTGCCGGCAGGGAGAATTGTCGTGAACGACATGCCGCGCCTTTCGGTCGACATCGTGTCCGACGTGATGTGCCCCTGGTGTATCATCGGCTGGCTGAAGTTCCGGCAGGTCATGGCCCATTTCGAAGGACGACTCGAGTTTCGGGTGCAATGGCATCCGTTCGAGCTGAACCCAGACATGCCGCCCGGCGGCGAAGACGCGGCCGAGCATGTGATGCGCAAATATGGCATCAGCGTCGAACAGAGCCGCGCCAATAGCGGGCGGTTGGCGGACATCGCTGCCGAGCTGGGTTTTGCCTTCAACCGCGGTCCCGGCTTCCGGATGCGCAACAGTTTCGACGCGCATCGGCTGCTGACCTGGGCCGCGGCGCTGGAGGAACCCGAGCAGGCGGCGGCGACGGGGGTGCAGACCGCGCTGAAGCTCGCGCTGTTCAAGGCGCATTTCACCGACAATCGCGATGTTTCCGATCATGCGGTACTGGCCGATGTGGCGACCTCGGTCGGGCTCGATGGCGCACGCGCCGCCGCGATCCTCGCAAGCGGGGAGTTCGGCGACATGGTCCGCGCCGAGGAGACCTATTGGGCCGACCGGAACATCACCGGCGTACCGGCCTTCATCCTCGACGGACGTATGCTGATCTCGGGCGCGCAGGACCCCGACATGTTCGTCCGGGTGATCGAGACGAGAATATTGGCCGCTGCCGCCTGAGGAACCGTGCGGACACGGCGGGC
>PNJO01000005.1 GCA_013821905.1 Sphingopyxis sp.
TCCATGGCGATCGGGGCGATCAGCTTGACCGACAGCTGGACGTTGTCGCCCGGCATGACCATCTCGGTGCCCTCGGGGAGGATGACCTCGCCGGTGACGTCCGTGGTGCGGAAGTAGAACTGCGGACGATAGTTCGCGAAGAACGGCGTGTGACGGCCGCCTTCGTCCTTCGACAGGACGTACACTTCCGAGGTGAACTCGGTGTGCGGCGTGATCGAGCCGGGCTTCGCCAGAACCTGGCCACGCTCGACTTCTTCACGGCCGACGCCGCGGATCAGCGCGCCGATGTTGTCGCCGGCCTGGCCCTGGTCGAGCAGCTTGCGGAACATTTCGACGCCGGTGACGACGGTCTTCTTGGTGTCCTTGATGCCGACGATTTCGACTTCTTCACCAACCTTGACGATGCCGGTTTCGACGCGGCCGGTCACAACCGTACCACGACCCGAGATCGAGAACACGTCTTCGATCGGCATCAGGAAGGGCTTGTCGAGCGGACGTTCCGGCTGCGGGATCCACTCGTCGACAGCAGCCATCAGCTTCAGGATCGCGTCCTTGCCGATGTTGTCGTCGCGGCTTTCCAGCGCGGCGAGGGCCGAACCGGCGATGATCGGAATATTGTCGCCGTCGAAGTCGCGCTTCGAAAGTTCTTCGCGGATTTCGAGTTCGACGAGCTCGAGCAGCTCGGGATCGTCGAGCTGGTCGACCTTGTTGAGGAAGACGACCATGGTCGGAACGCCGACCTGCTTCGCGAGCAGGATGTGCTCCTTGGTCTGCGGCATCGGGCCGTCGGCGGCCGACACGACGAGGATCGCGCCGTCCATCTGGGCGGCACCGGTGATCATGTTCTTCACATAGTCGGCGTGACCCGGGCAGTCGACGTGCGCATAGTGGCGGCCGTCGGTTTCATATTCGACGTGGGCGGTCGAAATGGTGATGCCGCGCTCGCGCTCTTCGGGAGCCTTGTCGATGTTCGCGAAGTCGACGGCGGCGTTGCCGGCGACGTTTTCGGCGAGCACCTTGGTGATCGCGGCGGTCAGCGAGGTCTTGCCATGGTCGACGTGACCGATGGTGCCGATGTTGCAGTGCGGCTTCGTCCGCTCAAATTTAGCCTTAGCCATGATTTTGGAACCTTCTTGTTCGACAGTTGAATTGATCAGTCCTGGACGAGCCTGCTGAATCAGGCGCCGCCCTTAGTAGGTCTTGCCGCGCGGTGCAAGCCCGCGCGGCCCCGACCCGTCAGGCCATCTTGGCCTTCACCTCTTCGGCGACGTTCGTCGGCACTTCCTCATAGTGAGAGAACTGCATCGAGTACTGGGCACGCCCCTGGGTGAAGCTGCGCAGCTGGTTGACGTAACCGAACATGTTCGCCAGCGGGACCATCGCCTCGACGACCTGGGCGTTGCCCCGGCTGTCGGTGCCCTGGATCTGGCCACGGCGGCTGTTGAGGTCGCCGATGACGTCGCCCATGAACTCCTCGGGAGTCACGACCTCGACCTTCATCACCGGCTCGAGCAGCTTGATGCCAGCCTTCGCCGCCACTTCGCGCATCGCCGCACGGCCCGCGATTTCGAACGCCAGCGCCGACGAGTCGACGTCGTGGTAGGCGCCGTCCGTCAGGCGGATTTCGAAGTCGATGATCGGGAAGCCGATCATGTGGCCGTTCTCGGCCGACTCGCGCATGCCCTTTTCGACCGACGGGATATATTCGCGCGGAATGTTGCCGCCCTTGATCTCGTCGATGAAGGTGATGCCCGAGCCGCGCTCGCCGGGAGCGACGCTGACCTTGACGCGGCCGAACTGGCCCGAGCCGCCCGACTGCTTCTTGTGGGTGTAGTCGACATCGACCGGCTTCGCGAGCGATTCGCGGTACGCCACCTGCGGCGCGCCGACGTTCGCCTCGACCTTGAATTCGCGCTTCATGCGATCGACGAGAATGTCGAGGTGAAGCTCGCCCATGCCCTTGATGATCGTCTGGCCCGATTCATGGTCGGTCGACACGCGGAACGAGGGATCCTCGGCGGCGAGGCGATTGAGCGCGATGCCCATCTTTTCCTGGTCGGCCTTGGTCTTCGGCTCCACCGACAGCTCGATGACCGGCTCGGGGAATTCCATCCGCTCGAGGATGATCGGCGCGTTGGCGGCGCAGAGCGTGTCCCCGGTGGTGGTTTCCTTAAGGCCCGCCAGCGCAACGATGTCGCCCGCGAACGCTTCCTCGATGTCCTCACGCGAGTTCGCGTGCATCAGGAGCATACGGCCGATCTTTTCCTTCTTGTCCTTCACCGAGTTCAGATAGCTGCCCTTGGTGAGCGTGCCCGAATAGATGCGGGCGAAGGTGAGCGAACCGACGAACGGGTCGTTCATGATCTTGAAGGCGAGCATCGACAGCGGCGCGTCGTCGGCCGTCGCGCGCGAATCGGGTTCGTTCGTGTCGGGGTTGATGCCCTGAACGTCTTCGATGTCGAGCGGCGAAGGCAGATAGTCGACGACGGCGTCGAGCAGCGTCTGCACGCCCTTGTTCTTGAACGCCGAGCCGCAGAGGACCGGAACGAACGCCTGGCCGAGCGTGCCCTTGCGGATCAGCGCCTTCAGCGTCGCGACGTCGGGAACATTGCCTTCGAGATAGGCTTCCATCGCGTCGTCGTCCTGTTCGACAGCGAGCTCGACGAGCTTTTCGCGATATTCGGCAGCCTTGTCGGCGAGGTCGGCCGGAATTTCCTCATAGAAGAATTCGGCGCCGAGGCTTTCGTCCTTCCAGATGATCGCGCGCTCGTTGACGAGGTCGACGAGGCCCTTGAAGTCCGATTCCGCACCGATAGGCAGATAGAGGACGGCCGGAACCGCACCGAGGCGATCGATGATCGTCTGGACGCAATAATAGAAGTTCGCACCCGTGCGATCGAGCTTGTTGATGAAGCACATGCGCGGCACGCGATACTTGTCGGCCTGACGCCACACGGTTTCCGACTGCGGCTCGACGCCGGCAACGCCGTCGAACGCGGCGACCGCGCCGTCGAGCACGCGCAGGCTGCGCTCGACTTCGATGGTGAAGTCGACGTGGCCGGGGGTGTCGATGATGTTCAGGCGATGTTCGGGGCCCTTGCCCTCATCGGCCTTCCACAGGCAGGTCGTCGCAGCCGACGTGATCGTGATGCCGCGTTCCTGTTCCTGCTCCATCCAGTCCATCGTCGCGGCGCCGTCATGGACTTCGCCGATCTTGTAGGACTTGCCGGTGTAATAGAGAATGCGCTCGGTCGTCGTGGTCTTGCCGGCGTCGATGTGCGCCATGATACCGAAATTGCGATAGCGTTCGAGCGGATGGCTGCGTGCCATGATCTTTTCCTTGGGTTTTGGGGGAGGCCTTTGGAGCCGCCCCCGATATAGGAACGATTGTTACGATTGCGAGACGCCGGATCGCGAGACCCGGGGCATCCCGCAGGCGCTTACCAGCGGTAGTGGCTGAAAGCGCGGTTCGCTTCGGCCATGCGGTGCGTGTCTTCGCGCTTCTTGACCGCGTTGCCACGGTTGTTCGACGCGTCGAGCAGCTCGCCCGACAGACGCGCGGCCATCGTGGTCTCGCTGCGGTTGCGCGCGGCGGTGATCAGCCAGCGGATCGCGAGCGCCTGCGCACGGTCCGGGCGGACCTCGACGGGGACCTGGTATGTCGCACCGCCGACGCGGCGGCTGCGGACTTCGATGTTCGGACGGATGTTCGCCAGCGCTTCGTGGAACACGCCGAGCGGTTCCTTCTTGGCGCGGGCTTCGACCGACTCGAGCGCACCGTAAACGATGCTTTCGGCGACGGACTTCTTCCCGTCCAGCATGACGCTGTTCATGAACTTCGACAGCACGACATCCCCGAAACGGGGATCGGGCAGGATTTCGCGGCGTTCAGGACGACGACGACGAGCCATAGGTAATTCCTTTTACAACAGCATCCCGGCGCGAGCTGCGTCACGGGATGATCAAATGCCGAAAAGCGGTCCTTACTTCGGACGCTTCGCGCCGTACTTCGAACGGCTCTGCTTGCGGTCCTTCACACCCTGCGTATCGAGCACGCCGCGCAGGACGTGGTAACGCACACCGGGAAGGTCGCGCACACGGCCGCCGCGGATCAGCACGACGCTGTGTTCCTGGAGGTTGTGGCCTTCGCCGGGGATATAGGTGATGACTTCGCGCTGGTTGGTCAGGCGGACCTTCGCAACCTTGCGGAGCGCCGAGTTCGGCTTTTTCGGGGTCGTCGTATAGACACGGGTGCAAACGCCGCGCTTCTGCGGGTTTGCGTCCATCGCCGGGACCTTGGACTTCACCTTCTGGGGAGTCCGGCCCTTGCGGACCAGCTGGTTGATCGTGGGCATGAATGCTTCACCTTGATATGTCCGCCCATCGGAGCGAACGGTTACTGTACCGCGGTGGATGAAGCATCGTCCGAAACTCACGGAAAACCGCGAAAAACGGGTGACCTTGTAACAGCAAAAGACCCCGGCAGACCAAGATGATCTTCCGGAGGCTCCATCCGCGCCAGCAATGTTCAAGCGCTGTTGTAACCGGAAGAGGCAGCAAACCGCCCTTTTCGGTCGAGCGTGCCCCTAGACCCGATTCCCTTCCGGGTCAAGGGGCGGGCAATATTGTTGCGCGGGTCCGGGCGGGCTATCGACACCCCATGTCCGCCATCCGCCATGCCAGCTTCGCCCCGCACGTCGCGCCCGACACGCGGCTGCTGATTCTCGGCAGTCTGCCCGGCGCGCGGTCGCTCGCCGAACAGCGCTATTATGCACATCCGACGAACCAGTTCTGGCGGCTGCTCGCCCCAGTCGTGGACCGGCCGCTCGCCGACATGCCCTATGATGCGCGGCTCGCGGCGCTGCGCGCGGCCAACGTCGGGCTGTGGGACGTGATCCGCAGCGCCGAACGGCGCTCCAGCAGCGATTCGGAGATTCGCGAGGCCGAAGCGCACGATCTTGCCGCGCTGGTCGCGGACCTGCCCGACCTGCGGATGATCGCGTTCAACGGCGGCAAGGCGGCGGTGATCGGGCGGAGGCAGTTGCCGCGGCTCGCCGGAATCACGATCGTCGACCTACCGTCGAGCAGCGCCGCGAACACGGTCGGATTCGCCATGAAGAGCGAACGCTGGCTCGCACTTCGCGACGCGCTCTGACTCAGTCGACCACTTCCCCCCGTGCCATCACGAAATCGACCTTCTTGAGCAGGCGCACATCGGCGACCGGATCGCCCGTCACCGCGATGATGTCGGCGCTCTTGCCCGGCGCGATGGTGCCGATCTCTTCGCCGAGGCCGAGCAGGTCGGCGGCGTTCACCGTCGCGGCCTTGAGCGCCTCGACCGGGGTCATGCCATGCTGGACCATCAGTTCGAACTCGTCGCCGTTGCGGCCGTGCTTCGACACGCCCGCGTCGGTCCCGAAGGCGATGCGCACGCCCCGGGGCACAAGCTGCTCGAGGCTCTTGCCGGTGATCTCGATCCGCCATCGGATCTTGGCGAGCACATCGGGTTCATAGGCCCCCGGGTTGGCAGCGAGCCGTTCCTTGTAGCCGTTCACCGTCGACAGCGTCGGGACATAATAGGTCCGCGACTTCGCCCATTGCGCGATCGTCGCTTCGTCGAGGATCGTGCCATGCTCGATCGAATCGGCCCCGGCCGAGAGCGCGAGGCGGATGCCGTCGGCGCCGTGCGCGTGGACCGCCACCTTCTTTCCGAACAGATGCGCGGTGTCGACGATCGCCTGCGCCTCGTCGTCGAACATCTGCTTGCCGAGACCTGCCCCGATGCGGCTGTTCACGCCGCCGGTCGAGGCGAATTTGATCACGTCGGCGCCGCGACCGATCTGGAGCCGCACCGCGCGGCGGCAGTCGTCGGCGCCGTTGCAGGTGTTGCCCGCGCCCGCAAAGAAGGGGCGAAGCTCGTCGCGATAGCCCAATGAACCGTCCATATGCCCCGCGCTGCCCGACAGGCTGTTGCCCGCGTCGACGATGCGCGGCCCCTGCACCTTGCCCGCGAGGATCGCATCCCGAAGCGCCAGCGTCGCGCCATCGCCGTCGCCGAGATTGCGGACGGTGGTGAAACCCGCGCGCAGCGTCTTCATGCCGTTGACCTCGGCATTGAAGGCCTGCGCGGCAGGGCTCAACGTCACTTCCTCGAGCTGGCCGGCGATGCCGCCCGCGTCGCTGGTCAGATGGACATGGCTATCGATGAGGCCGGGAAGGACATATTTGTCGCTGAGGTCGATCAGCGTCGCGCCGGCCCCGGCGGGCTGGAAGCCGTCGGCGATCGCGACGATCTTGCCGCCTTCGACGACAATCGTCGAAGCGCCGCGCACGGGCTTGCCCGGCTCGGCGAGCAATTGCCCGGCGTGAATGACGGTGCGCGCGGGCGGCTGCGCGGCGAGCGGCACGGCGATCGCCGCCCCGGCGAGTGCGAGCGGAAAGCAATGAAACGGCTTCATCGGAGCATCCCCTGTTCTGGTCGGAGAGCGTTAAAGCCGATCAGAAGCCCATCGTAAAGCGGAGTGCCGCGCCCCGGTCGTCGGGCATTGCGGCGATATGGCCGGGGTCCTTGCGCCACCATGTATTGAGAAGGAGATCGCCGCCGAAGAGCGCAGCGCCATAGCTTGCCTCGACCACCAGTTCGCGCCCCGTGGGGGCCAGATCATAGGTGCGGCGGCCGAAAGCGGCGGTGCCGGTTTCATAATCATAGGCGACGGGGAGCGTCAGATCGATGCCGCCGCGCGCGACGCGCAGCGGCTGGGCCAGCCGCAGCGCCGCGCGGTCGCCGGGGCGGAGCAGATGTGCCTTGGCGACGTCGAAGGAAAAGGCGCTCGACCGGAGCGCGCCGCCCGCGACAAGCCCTTGCCGGTCGGGGCGCGTCCACATCTGGCGCCAGGCGGCCGCCACGGTCCAGTCGCCCCGCATATCGAGCGCGAGGCTCGCGTCGCCGACCAGACTCGTCGCACCGCCCGCGCCGAAGAACGGACCGAGGCGGGCGCCGAGCAGGCTCTCCGATTCGCGCAGCCAGGCGCCGCCCAGTGCGGCGCGCAGGGGACCGAAGCGCCCGTCCCAGCTCGCGCCGAGGCGCTGATAGCGGCTTTCGCGAAGCGTGCGATAGGGCAGCAGCGGATCGTCCTGCCAGCGCGATCCCGATACGCGGCCATTCTCCGCATATATATTAACATATTGATTTTGTGTAATATTACGGCGAAACAACAGGCCTGTTCCGGGATCGACCGCGAAACCGAGCCCCTCCTGCGCCGCATCGCCGATCAGCATCGCGTGGCCGCTGTCGCCGCGCTCGCCCGCGAGCAGGCCGCCGATGCCGCGCCCGGCCGCAAAGCCGATGCGGCTGTTCGCGTCGAGGCGCGTCATCACCGACGCGGCGAGCGTGCGGGCGCGCTGCGCGTCGTGAAAGGAGAGACCCGCCAGCGCATCGCGCCCACCGCTGCCCGGCGCGGTGACGAGCGACAGCGCGAGCGCGTCGTTGGCCGCGCTCTGCTGGCGGATCAGCCCGCCGATCGCCCCCGACAATTTGAAGTCGGGACGCCGCAACGCGAGCGACCGGCCGAAATCGACGTTGAACGCGCGCCCGAAACCGTCGGTGACGAGACCGGCCGCCCCGCCCTGCCCGCCCGCGCCGGCGTCGCCCATCGGACCGCCGAGAATACCGAGCGCCGCGCCGAGATCGACCGCCGTCGCGGTGCCCGCGAGCACGGTCGCCCCCGCCGGCTGAAAGGCGCGCGCGATGTCGAGAATGCCCTGGCCATAGACGCCGTCGTCGCCCGCCGCGCCCGCATCGCGCGCCGACTGGTAGAGCAATTGGACGATCTGCTGTCCCGACAGGTTCGGAAAGGCCTGCGCCAGCAGCGCGACCGCGCCCGCGACCTGCGGCGCCGCAAAGCTGGTGCCGTTGAGGAGGAAGATGAAATTGCCCTCGGTCTTGAGCACGCCATTTTCATAGGCGCAGCACACACCCTCGCCGAGCGCGGCGAGGTAGGAACCGGCGTAGGTACCGGCGCGATTGCTGAACCCCGAACTCACGCCGTTTTCGTTGACCGAACCGACGATGATGACCAGCCCGCCGCCCGCATCGCGCAAGCCCTGCGCGAAGGGTTCGGGATTGTCGGGGTCGTTGCCGTTCGCCGTCGTGTCGCCCTCGTTCCCCGCCGACAGCACGACGACGATTCCCGCCGCGGTCGCGCGCGCCACCGCGGCGCGCAGCGTCGTGCCCGGCGCGTCCTCGCCGCCGAGCGAGATATTGACGACGCGCGCACCGGCATTGATCGCGCGGTCGAGCCCCGCGGCGATCGCGGTTTCGGGAAAGCGGCAACCGCTTTCGTCATTGCCGGGGTCCTCGGTCGCGCAGCTGCCCGGCCGGTCGGCGCGCAGCACGAGCAGCCCGGCGTTGAAGGCGATGCCCATCGTGCCCGCATCATTCTTTCCGCCGAGCAGCACCTGCGCGACGTTGGTGCCGTGCGTCCCCACGCCGTTGATGCCGCGCGTGCCCGCGACATCGGCCGACAGCGGCGAGATGCGGCCCGCGAATTCGGGGCTGTCCTCGTCGATCCCGTCGTCGATCACGCCCGCCAGCACGCCCTGCCCCGTCGCGCCCGCCTGATAGGCGGTGATCGCGCCGTGGAAATCGACGCCGTCGGAGCGCCGCACCTCGGCGGTGTCGAAATTTCCCGTCGGTGGCGGCGTCGGCGCCGGCGCCGGCGTAGGCGTCGGTGCAGGGGCCGGCGCGGGCGGCGGCGCCGGAGCCGGCGCGGGCCGCGCCCCTCCACCCCCGCCGCAGCCCGCGAGCGACAGCGCCGCGGCGGCGACCAGAAAAGGCAAGGGCCGCCCAGCCATCCGCCGAATGCTGCTGCGTCGGTTCGCGTCGGCCATCGCCGTTCCCCTTTGCCCGGATATCCGCAGCTTAGCGGAATCGAGGAGGCGAGGGTAGCATCATGCGGTTAACCGCAGGTTCGCGGTCCTCCCTGTGCCGAAGGCATGGGGAGGGGGACCATCCGCAGGATGGTGGAGGGGCAACAGCACCGCGCCATCGCCCTCCGTCAGCACTGCGCGCTGCCACCTCCCCACGGCTGCGCCGCGGGGAGGAGCTTTCACCTGACTTGCCCCGGCACGTCTCACCCCCTATGCGCCGCGCCATGCCCCCGCTCGACCATATCGACAGCTGGATCTTCGATCTCGACAACACGCTTTATCCGCCGTCGGCGAAGCTGTTCGACCTGATCGACGAGCGCATGGGCGCCTTCATCATGCGGCTGCTCGGCGTCGATGCGGTCGAGGCGCGGCGGGTGCAGAAACGATATTTCCATGACCATGGCACGACGATGGCGGGGCTGATGCGCCACCACGGCGTGCATCCCGAGGATTTCCTGGTCGACGTTCACGCCATCGCGCTCGACCGGCTGCACGTCGATCCGCGGCTGCGCGCCGGGCTCGCGCGGCTGCCGGGGCGCAAGCTGGTCTTCACCAACGCCGATGCCGATTATGCCGCGCGCGTGCTCGAGGCACGCGGGATCGCCGACCTGTTCGACGACATCTGCGACATCCGCGTCACGCGCTACACGCCCAAGCCCGACGCCGACGCCTATCGGATGATGGTCGCGCACCTCGGCGTCGATCCCGCGAAGAGCCTGTTCGTCGAGGATATGGCGCGCAACCTGACGCCCGCGAAGGCGCTCGGCATGACGACCGTGTGGCTGGACAATGGCAGCGAAAGCGGCCATCGCGACCACCTGCCCGACCATGTCGATTTCCACGCGAACGACATCGCCGACTGGCTCGACAATCTGCCTTTGCCTTGGGGAATTTCATGACGACCGACCTGCAGACGACGATCGAATCCGCCTGGGACGCGCGCGACACGCTGGGGCTGACGACGACCGGCGCGGTGCGCGACGCGGTCGAGACGGCGATCGCGGGGCTCGACGACGGCCGCTACCGCGTCGCGGAGCGCGATGCGTCGGGAACGTGGCAGGTCAACCAGTGGCTCAAGAAGGCCGTGCTGCTGTCCTTCCGTCTCAACGACATGGCGATCATCGACGGCGGCGCCGGCGGGGCCACCTGGTGGGACAAGGTGCCGTCGAAATTCGCCGGCTGGGGCGAGAACCGCTTTCGCGACGCGGGCTTCCGCGCGGTCCCCGGGTCGATCGTCCGCCGCGGCGCCTTCGTCAGCAAGGGCGCGGTGCTGATGCCGAGCTTCGTCAACATCGGCGCCTGGGTCGGCGAGGGGTCGATGGTCGACGCGTGGGCCACCGTCGGCAGCTGCGCGCAGATCGGCGCCAACGTCCACCTGTCGGGCGGCGCGGGGATCGGCGGCGTGCTCGAACCGCTGCAGGCGGGGCCGGTGGTGATCGAGGACGGCGCCTTCATCGGCGCGCGCGCCGAGGTCGCCGAGGGCGTCATCGTGCGCGAGGGTGCGGTGCTGTCGATGGGCGTCTATCTGGGCGCGTCGACCAAGATCATCGACCGCGCGACGGGCGAAGTGTTCGTCGGCGAGGTTCCCGCTTACTCGGTCGTCGTGCCGGGTTCGCTGCCGGGCAAGCCGCTGCCCGACGGCACGCCGGGTCCGTCGCTCTATTGCGCGGTGATCGTCAAGCGCGTGGACGCGCAGACGCGCGCCAAGACCGGGATCAACGAGCTGCTGCGCGACTGACGCAGCGTCAAACGCCTCGTCATTGCGAGAAGCGCAGCGACGAAGCAATCCAGGGTGCGACACGCCGCTCTGGATTGCTTCGCTACGCTCGCAATGACGGAGTGAATTACCGCTCGCTGAGATAATAGCGCTCGCGCGCCGTCAGATCGTCGTTCAGTTCATAAACGATCGGCTGCCCGGTCGGAATTTCGAGCCCGGTGATGTCGGCGTCCGAAATGCCCGAGAGATGCTTGACGAGCGCGCGCAGGCTGTTGCCGTGCGCCGAGATCAGCACCGTCCTGCCGGCCGCGAGCTCGGGCACGATCGCGCTTTCATAATAGGGCAGCACCCGCGCGATCGTATCCTTGAGGCTTTCGGTGTTCGGGATCGCGATGCCCGCATAGCGCGGATCGCGCGACAGGTCCCAGGGCGAGCCCGCCTCGAGCGGCGGCGGCGGAGTGTCGAAGCTGCGGCGCCAGATCTTCACCTGTTCGTCGCCATGCTTGGCCGCGGTCTCGGCCTTGTCGAGCCCGGTGAGGCCGCCATAATGGCGCTCGTTGAGGCGCCAGTCCTTGGTGACCGGAAGCCAGAGGCGCCCCATCGCCTCGAGCGCGAGGTTCAGCGTCTTGATCGCGCGCGTCTGGACCGAGGTGAAAGCGGTATCGGGGGCGATCCCCTTTTCCTTCATCAGCGCGCCCGCCGCCCAGGCCTCGGCCGCGCCCTTTTCGGTCACATCGACATCCCACCAGCCGGTGAAGCGGTTTTCGAGATTCCACTGCGACTGGCCGTGACGGATGAGGATGAGCTGAGGCATGGGCGATCCTTTGGATGGAAACGATTCGCCGCCCTTTAGCGCGGCTTTCCGGCGAACGCCAACGCCCCTCTTGAAATGGTTTCGGCCGCACCCAGATTCGGATCGTCCGGCCGCCGATACGGGGCCGGGTGGCGATCGCGGCACGCGCTGCGGTCCCTTTGCTTCGCTTTTTTAAGGAAGGAATGACCATGCGTAACAGCTTCGACTGGACCCCCTATCGCCGTTCGACCGTCGGGTTCGATCGGCTATTCGATTTCCTCGAAACCGGCGGTTCGGGCGCCGAGAATTACCCGCCGTTCGACATCGAGAAGGTCGCCGACGACCATTTCCGCATCACGGTGGCCGTCGCCGGCTTCAAGTCCGACGAAATCGACATCACTGCACAGCAGAATATGCTGACCGTCAGCGGCCGCAAGGCACCCGTCGCCGAGGGCGAGGAACGCAAGCTGCTTTACAGCGGCATCGCGACGCGCGCGTTCGAGCGCCGCTTCCAGCTCGCCGACTTCGTGCGCGTGAGCGCAGCCGACCTCGCCGACGGGCTGCTGACCATCGACCTGGTGCGCGAAGTGCCCGAGGCGATGAAGCCGCACAAGATTGCGATCGGCGGCACCGCGCCGGCGATCGAGGACAAAAAGGCCGCGTAAGACGCGGGCTTATCCGACGCCCTCCGGGGCCATGAGCGGGGTCCGGAGTCCTTTCCGGGCCCCGTTTTCGTTTCTAGAGCGCGCGCGTCATGAAACGGCTGAAGGGATCGGGCCGATAGTCGGCGAAAGGCGCACAGTCTTCGAAGCCGTAGCGCGCGTAGAGCGCAAGCGCCGGCCCGAACGCCGGGCTCGACCCCGTTTCGAGGCTGAGCCGCCGGAGGCCGCGTCGATGCGATTCCTGGATGATATGGTCGAGCATCCGTGCGGCGACGCCCTGGCGCAGAAAGGCATCGGCGGTGCGCATCGACTTGATCTCGCCGTGATCGCCGCCGAGCATCCGGAGCGCACCGCAGCCCGCAAGCTCGCCATCGCCGTGGATCGACCAGAAGGTGACATCGCCCGCACGCAGCCCGTCGAAATCGAGGAAGTGGCAGCTTCCCGCCGGCGAATTGGCGAGCATCCCCGCGAAATGCCGTTCGAGCAAGGCGCGGATGGCGGCGCCCGACAGATCGTCCTCGACGATCCGCCAGCCGCCGCCCGCGTCGCTCACAACATCTGGTCCAGCGTCTGGAGACAGGCGTGCGCGAGCAATTTCGAACGTTCGGGCGACCAGCCCTGCACGGGGTCGGGAAGGTCGCGATTGTCCTTGAACGGCATCTCGATCGTCATCGACACCGCGCCGAACCGTTCGGCAAGCTGCGTCGTCGACATCGACAGGTTCGCTTGCCCCGGCGCCGATTCGGCATAGCCAAGGTCGACCTGGAAATCGGGCGTGTTCGCGGCAAGCGCCGCCTCGAACGCCTTGTATTTCTCCATCTGCTCCGCCTTGAGCGAGGGGATGCCCTCGAAACCCGCGAGGAAGACCGCGGGGATCGCCTCGTCGCCGTGGACGTCCATCGCCCAGTCGACACCGCTTTCGTCCATCGCGTTGCGCACGCAAAGCACCTCGGGACTGCGCCCCGCGGTCGGTTCGTGCCATTCGCGGTTGAGGTTCACGCCAGCAAAATTGGTGCGCAGATGCCCGCGCGCCGACCCGTCGGGATTCATGTTCGGCACGATGTGAAAGCGGCACTTGTTCCGCAAAGAGCGCGCATGCGGATCGGCCGGGTCGGTGAGCTTTTCGAGCGCGCCTTCCATCCACCATTCGGCCATCGATTCGCCGGGATGCTGGCGCGCGTAGAGCCACACCTGCACATCGCCGGTGCCGACCTCGATGCAGTCAATCGACTGTCCCTCGAGGCTGGTGCCGAGGCAGCGATAGGTCACGCCTTCGCATTCGGTGACCGAGGCGATCAGGTCGTGGTGGCGCTCCATCGAATAGGGCGCGAAATAGGCGACCCAGAGGATCGGACTTTCGGCGCTGTGCTGCACGGTCAGCGTACCGGACGCCGCATCATAGTCGGTGTCGAGGCGGAACCAGTGCTCGCGGTCGGTGCTGGCGCACACCGCATAGCCCGGCCAGCCGTCGGGATAGGCCGAACCCGAAAGCCCGCCGATCGCGAGCTCGAGCGCGTCGCCGACCGCGCACGATACGCGGAAGTGGAACCACTGGAAAAAGTCGGACTCGCGGTCCTTGCGGATGGACAGCCGGGCGGACGTGCCGTCGATGGCGTCCACGACGATATTGCCGCTGTCGAAAGCGGCGTTGATGGTGATGGTCATGGGACGCTGATAGTGCGTCCCGATTCCCCGGGGAAGTCCTTGAATAGGGCTTCGGCCAATTTCGCCGCGGCCAGGCCGGGCTGCGCGGCGGGCGCCTTCACCGGCACCGCGGTCAGCGCACGGCCTTCCCACAGGGCCTGCCCGCTCGCGGCATCGTCGATACGCACCGACAGCTGCAAATCCTGCATGCGGCGCGGCCCGCCGCCGAGGTTGATCCCGACTCCGAGCCCGACGCCCGATCCATAGCTGCCCGTCGAGCCGCCGACACCGACCGAAACGGGCGAGCGCTTGCCCGCAGCTTCCTGTTCGCTGCGATCGAAACCGATGCGCACGCGCAGCGGCGCGCGCGCGCCGGCGTCGGCGGCGACGAGGCCCTGGAGTTGCAATTGGCGCTCGACCGCCGCGCGATAGCCGCTCCATTCGAGCGAGGGCTGGGTCGCACCGACCATCGCCGCGGCGTCGCCGAGCGGCGCGCTGTCGATGGTGTAGCGCGTTCCCGGCGCCCAGCCCGCAGGGGCGTTGCCGTGGAAACGGGTGACTTCGACCGGCGGGACGGCCGTGGCACAGCCACCGAGCGCGAGCGCCGCTGCGAGGGGCAGGGCGACGAAAAGAGGACGCTTCATGCGACCTTCATGCGCCACATAATCTGGCTTGGCAATGAACGGGATAGGCCGTGCCTACCCCGCGGCATCAAACTCAGCGATAGAAGATGTGGTTGTCGATCTGCGCGATGCGCGTCTTGCGCCAGCCCGGCGAGACGTAGCGGGCATGGAAGAACAGCGCGCCCGGCGCGTGGTTCTTCCAGCTGCCGTCGCGGGCGATCTGCGCGATCGCAACGGCATTGTTCCACTGCGCGGCGTTGCGGATGGCGGGCATCCGGCCGCCGCGCACGAAGCTGAACTGGCTCGGCTGGTGCACGACGCCGCACAGGCTTTTCGGGAAGCGGCCCGATTCGGCGCGGTTGATCACGACATGCGCGACCGCAAGCTGGCCGGCGAGCGATTCGCCGCGCGATTCGAAATAGACCGCGCTGGCAAGACAGCGCAGCTCGGAATCGAGATCGGCGGGCTTCGCCGTCGCGGCAACGAGGTCGGCAAGCGAATCGGCCGTCTCCGGCGCAGGCTTCGGCGCGGGGGCGGATTCGTCCTGGATCTTGGGGCTCGCTTCGGCCGGCAATTCGGCTTCGGCCGGAAGCTCCGCCTTCTCATCGGCGGGCGCATCGGCGCCCGGCAGGATGATGGCGGGAAGATTGGCGTCGGCGGCAAGATCGCTTGCAAAGCCGGGTTCCGCCAGAAGCAGCATGGTGGCGGCAGTCATGCCGACGGCAGCCACGCTGGCTACGTTCAAAATGCGACTCATGTAATCCGTCAAAAGGGCGGCCGATGAACCGAACCTCTCAAAACAGGCGGGGGACTAGGGTCCAATATCGCCGCCTGCGGTCATCGTCCGACTGCGTGTCCGAACCGGTTTGCCGGGGCTTCGCCTAAGCGATGCAACCCGCGGAACGACCTACGCGTTATCGAAGCGGCGCCAGTTATTGTGCGCCGCAACAGAGTCAAGTTAACGCAGCCCACTCCGCGACGAGTTGTGGCGCATTTGCGATATCCAGTTCGACGATCCACAGGTCGGGATCGGCATTTCGCCGCCGGATTCGATAGTTTTCGCGTGATTCATCATCCTTTGGGCCGCGCGGGCCGACCGCTTCCCAGACATAGCCGTCGTCGGCCGCAAAGCGCCGTTCGAGCAGCGGCCCGGGCACGCCGCGATCGCTGCACTGGACGAGGATGATTCCCGAATTATCGTCGCCCTTGGCGAGAATCGCGGCAAAACCGCCGGCCGCTTCGGCGCGGCGGATCAGCAGATCGACGAGGAAACGGCTTTTCAGCCGCATCGGGTGGTTCGCGCCGCGGCGTTACGCCGCGTCACGCGTTTCGCCGTCGGCGAGCAGCGCATAGAGCGCTTCGTCGCTCTTCGCGCCGCGCAACCGGTCGGCGATCGCCTCGTTGCGCAGCATCCGCGACACCCCCGCAAGCGCCTTCAGATGATCGGCGCCGGCGTCGAGCGGCGAGAGCAGGATGAACAGCAGATCGACGGGCAGCCCATCGACCGCGTTGAAATCGATCGGCTTGGCGAGCTGGAGAAACAGGCCGCGCACCCCGCCGAGATCGGCCATCTTCGCGTGCGGTAGCGCGATCCCGCGGCCGAAACCGGTCGAGCCGAGGCGTTCGCGCTCGAGCAGGGCTTCGCTGACTTCGCCGGCGTCAAGGCCGAGCGAACGGCTGGCGAGGTCGCCGACGAACGGAAACAGCGCCTTTTTCGAATCGAGCTGCACATGCGCGCGAACGGTCGCAGGGTAGAGAAGGGAAGAAAGATTCATCTGTCCGGTCAAATCTTGTAAAATGCCGCTCGTCGCCAGGCCCTATGCCGGCAAGCGATCGCGGTTCCGTCGTGGAGGCCCCCGCCATCCCAGCATCGGGCATCGTTGGGCGCGGCCCTTAGGCCGGATGGCGGAGAAAATCCAGTCCTATCGTTCGGGACCCGGGCTGCGGGGTAGCCGGTCCAGGCTGAAACCAGCCCGGACCGGTCGGGATCAGCGCGGTTCGACCCAGCCGATCGTGCCGTCGTCGCGGCGATAGACCATGTTGTGCGAACCGGTCTTGCTGTTGACGAACAGCAACGCGTTGGTGTTGCGCAGGTCGAGCATCATCACCGCGTCGGACACGCTGCTGGTCGGAATGTCGACGCGCGTTTCGGCGATGATCGCGGGCGCGTCACCCGCATCCTCGTCCTCGGCGCCGGCTTCGAACACGACATAGGCGGCGTTGTCCTCGATATCGTCGACCGTCGGCGCGGGCACAGTGGGGCCGTTGTTGCGGTCCTTCAGTCGTCGCATATAGCGCCGGAGCTGTTTTTCGATGCGGTCGGCGGCACCCTCGAACGCGACATGCGCATCCTGTGCCTGGCCGTGACCCTTGAGCACGAGGCCCTGCATCACATGCGCGACGATGTCGCACTGGAAACTGTCGTGCGGACCCTTGCCGAAGGTCGCGTGCGCCCCGATCGCGCGGGAGAAATATTTATCGGCGATCCCGTTCATCCGGTCCGACACATGCGCCTGCAGCGCTTCGCCGGTTTCGATCTGATGGCCAGAGACGCGGATTTCCATTTTTCTTCTCCTTCCAGAGTCTCGGTAACGGCGGGGAGGCGCCGCTACGGGCTATCGTGCCACAAGGGTTGCGTCAGTGCGGCGACGAATTCGCTATGGCGAGCCAGTTCGGCCGGGCTGGCGGCGTGCGGACGCGGTTCGCGGAACGGCCGCGCGGACGTCACCGCATGCGCCGGCGCGTTCGCCGCGGCCGGCGCCGCCGCGCTCGCGGCAAGGCCAAGCCCGATCTGCCGTCCGCCGGTCATCTCGATATAGAGATGCGCGAGCAGTTCGGCGTCGAGCAGCGCGCCATGCTTCACGCGGTGGCTGCGGTCGATGCCATAGCGGGTGCAGAGCGCGTCGAGGCTGTGCTTCGCACCGGGATGGAGCTTGCGCGCCATCTGCACGGTGCAGCACATGCGCGCCATGTCGAGCGCCGGCCGGCCGGCGCGCGCGAGCTCGGCGTTGACGAAGCCGAAGTCGAAGGCGGCATTGTGCGCGACGAGCGGCGCATCGCCCAGAAACTCGAGCAGCTCGTCGACTCGCGTCGCGAACAGCGGCTTGTCGGAGAGGAACTGGATCGACAGGCCGTGCACCGCCTCGGCGGCGGCGGGCATATCGCGTTCGGGGTTGAAATAGGCGTGAAAGGTGACGCCCGTCTCACGGCGGTCGATCAGCTCGACACATCCGATTTCGACCAGCCGGTCCCCGGTCTTGGGATCGAAACCCGTGGTTTCGGTATCGAAAATAATCTCGCGCATCGAACGGATAATCTGGACCCTATCGGGCGTGGAAACAAGAGGCGATGAAGCGAATCTGACGGTGCGTCGCGCTTTTCGGGCGGCCCGTTTCGATGACGAAATCGGCGCGCGCACGCTTGACGCGGTCGGGAACCTGCAGGCGGCGGATCGCCTTCAGCTTGGCCGCGGTCATGCCTGGGCGGCGCATCACGCGCTTGCGTTGCATCCATGCCGGCGCCGAGACGACGGCGATCGCGCCGACACGCCGCCAGCCGCCCTTTTCGAAGAGCAGTGGAATGTCGAGCACGACCAGATCGCGCGCGCGATGTCTGGTGAGAAAACGCTTCTGCGCCTTGCCGACCGCAGGGTGGACGATCGCCTCCAGCGCCGCGAGTTCGTGCATGTTGCCAAGCACATGGGCACCGAGCTTTTGCCGGTCGACGCCGTGCGGACCGGTGGTCCCCGGAAAGCGCGCCTCGATCGCCGCGACGAGCGCGCCGCCGGGACCCTGCAGCCGGTGCACCTCGGCATCGGCGTCGAAGACCGGGACGCCCTCGCGCTCGAACATCGCCGCCGCGGTCGACTTGCCCATGCCGATCGACCCGGTGAGGCCGAGGATGAAGGGACGGCGGAGCCGCGAGCCGGGGCGCGGGCGATGCGTCATGCGGTCAGGAGCGCACGCAGCTCTTCGTCGCGGCCCTTGGGCGGCGTCGCTCCGAAGAAAAGTTCAAAGGCAAGCGCGGCCTGGCCGATCAGCATGTCGAGCCCGTCGACGGTGTCGAGCCCGCGCGCCTCGGCCGCCGCCAGCAGTCCCGTGCGGAGCGGCGAATAGACGAGGTCATAGACGATCGCCTCGTCGGGCAGCGGCGACAGGTCGAGGTCGAGCGGCGGCTGGTCCGCCATGCCGAGGCTGCTCGCATTGACGAGCAGCGCAACCGGCGGCAGCGGCGCGTCGAGCTGCGCGGCGTCGCCCTTGAGGCCGAAGGTCGCGAGCAGGCCCATCGCTTTCAGCGGCGAGCGGTTGAGGATCGTCACCCTGCCGACATGGGCGCGGGCCAGCGCGAACAGCACGGCGCGCGCCGCGCCGCCGGCACCGACCACTGCAACCGGCGCGCCTTCCAGATCGAGTTCGGCGAGCGGCGCATAGAAACCCGCGGCATCGGTGTTGGTGCCGATCAGCGACCCGTCCTTCTGGCGGACGATCGTGTTCATCGCGCCGATGGTGCCGCGGATGTCGCCGGGATCCGCGACCAGATCCATCACGGCCGCCTTGTGCGGCATGGTGACGTTGCAGCCGCGCCAGTCGGGATCGTTCCGCCGCTCCTCGATGTAGGCGGCGAGCGCGTCGGACTTCACATGCGCGCGGCGATAGTCGCCATCGAGGCCGAGCGCGTCGAGCCAGAAGCCGTGGATCAGCGGCGATTTCGACTGGGCGATCGGATCGCCGATGACCTCGGCATAGGGCGTGCTCATGACGTTTTCGCTCATTTTTGGGCCAGCCCGGTCGCACGGAGCCACGCCAGCAACGGAAGCATCGGCATGCCGATGATGGTCCAGGGATCGCCTTCGACCCGGTCGAACAATTGCACGCCCGCTCCTTCGATTTCGTAACAGCCGACGGTCCAGCGGATGCTGTCCCATTCGCGCGCCACATAGTCGGCGATGAACGCGTCCGACAAGGGGCGCATCCAGAGCTTCGCCTCGCCGATCGCGCGCCACACCGGCGCCCCGTCGCGCGCGGCGACCGCGGCGCTGAACAACCGGTGGCGCGTGCCCGCCATCCGGCGGAGATGCCCGGCGGCGTCCGCGGGGCTTTCGGGCTTCGACAGCATCGCGCCATCGTCGAGCGCAAGGGTGGAATCGGCGCCGATCACGGTGACGCCGGGAAGTCGCGACGAGATTTTGACCGCCTTGGCCTCGGCGAGCGCGTCGGCGATGTTGCGCGGCGTCTGCCCGGCGGCGAGCAGTGAGGCAGTCAGCGCCTCCTCGTCGACATGCGCGGCCGTCGTTTCGAAATCGAGTCCGGCGGCACGGAGCATCGCGGCGCGACCGCTGCTTTGCGAGGCGAGGAGGAGGGTCATGCCGAAGCGCGATCTTCGACGAGCTTGATCACCGCGGCGGCGGTTTCCTCGATCGAGCGACGCGTGACGTCGATCACCGGCCAGCCATTGTCGGCGAACATGCGTCGCGCATAGGCAAGCTCGGCCTTGACGCGCTCGTCGTCGACATAGGCGGTTTCGGGCGCCTGGTTGAGCGAGAGCAGCCGGTTGCGACGCACCTGGACGAGCCGGTCGAGCCCGGTCGTCAGCCCGACGACGAGCGGCTTTCTGAGATTGTAGAGCGCATCGGGCGGCGGCGATTCGGGAACGATCGGAATATTCGCGGTCTTGAAGCCGCGGTTGGCGAGATAGATGCTCGTCGGCGTCTTCGAGGTACGCGACACGCCCGCCAGCACGATATCGGCCTGCTCCCAATTTTCCCAGCCGATGCCGTCGTCGTGCGCGACGGTGAACTGGATCGCTTCGACGCGTGCGAAATAGGCTGCGTCGAGCACGTGCTGGCGGCCGGGGCGCGCCTTCGCTTCCTGCCCCAGCATCCGCGACAGCGCGTCGGTCACCGCATCGAGCGCGGCGACGGTTGGCAGACCCTGCGCGCTCGCGCGGCGTTCCAGGCTGACGCGCAGCTCGCCGTTGACGAGCGTGAAGAGGATCATGCCGGGGCTGGCCTGCACTTCGGCCATGATGCGGTCGAGATGCGATTCCGATCTTACCATCGGCCAGAAATGGCGCACCACCTCGACATCGTCGAACTGCGCGATCGCCGCCTTGGCAATATTTTCGAGTGTCTCGCCCGTGGAGTCGGATATGAGATGCAGGTGAAGCCGGCCCATCACCCCACTTGGCGGGAAAGTCCCGAAAAACGCAAGCGGGGAAGTGTTTCCGCCCCTGTGGATAAATATCCGCATAAGCGCAGGGATGATTTCGGGACGCGGGATTCGTCCCCCGCCGTGTCGATTCCGCTCCCCCTCTTGTCCACAGGGGATGAATCTTATCCACAGGCTGTGAATATGGGGAATGACATTCCGCGACTCCGCGACGTTACCCGTGACGGGCGGAGTCAAGCTGTTGGCAAAAGGGACGCCCGGGCCTAAAGGCGCCTTTGTCCGCCGACCTACAAACCACCACATATATCTTTAAATATATATGAAGAGAGAAAGAGGACCCGCGTGAAGGCGTCACCGAAGAAGCTGCTCGCAACGCTGCGCGGGGTGCGGCACGAACGCCCGCCGCTCTGGCTGATGCGCCAGGCCGGACGCTATCTGCCCGAATATCGAGCCCTGCGCGAGACCAAGGGCGGTTTCCTCGAACTGTGCTACGATCCCGAGGCAGCGGCCGAGGTGACGTTGCAGCCGATCCGGCGTTTCGGCTTCGACGGGTCGATCCTCTTTTCCGACATTCTCGTCATCCCGCACGCGCTCGGCCAGAATCTGTGGTTCGAGGCAGGCGAGGGGCCGCGGCTCGCTCCGCCGCTCGTCGACAGTGCCCTGATGTCGCTCGAGGCCGCGCACGGGCGGCTCGATCCTGTTTATACCACCGTCGCGCGCGTCGCGGCCACGCTGCCGCCCGAAACGACCTTTCTCGGCTTTGCGGGAAGCCCGTGGACGGTGGCGACCTATATGGTCGCGGGGCAGGGATCGAAGGACCAGGCCGCGGCGCGGCGCATGGCGTTCGGCGATCCGGTGGCTTTCCAGGCGATCGTCGATGCGATCGTCGACCTCACCGTCACCTATTTGTCGGGGCAGATCGAGAATGGCGTCGACGCGGTGCAATTGTTCGACAGCTGGGCGGGCAGCCTGTCGCCCGGGCAATATGAGCAATGGGTGATCGCGCCCAATGCCGAAATCGTCCGGCGGTTGAAGGCGCTTCATCCCGATACGCCCGTGATCGGCTTTCCGAAGGGTGCAGGCGGCAAGCTGCGCGCCTATGCCGACGAGACCGGGGTCGACGGACTCGGGCTCGACGAGACGGTCGATCCCGCCTGGGCCGATGCGGCGCTGCCGCCGCACCTTCCCGTGCAGGGCAATCTCGATCCGCTCGCGCTCGTTGCCGGCGGTGCAGCGCTCGATGCGGCGATCGACCGCATCCTTGCGGCTTTCCCGTCGCGTCCCCATATCTTCAATCTCGGCCACGGCATCGTGCCCGACACGCCGATCGCGCATGTCGAGCATCTGATCAGGCGCGTTCGCGGCGGATAATCAATGGAACTGGCGGGATGAGCCTGGTGGGATTCTTGGGGGCGACGATGCTTTGGGTCAAAGCCGGGCACATCATTTTCGTGATTTTCCTGATGGCCGGCCTGTTCATGATGCCGCGCTTCTTCGTCTATCATCACCAGGTGCCGGTCGGCTCCGACGAGGACGGGAAGTGGATCGAGCGCGAGGACCGGCTGCGGCGGATCATCCTCAATCCATCGCTGATCATCGTCTGGATATTCGGGCTGATGCTCGCCTTCAACGGCGATTATTGGCGCGAGGGCTGGTTCATCGCCAAATTTCTGCTCGTGATCGCGCTGTCGGGTTATCACGGCTGGATGATCGGCTATTTCAAGAAGCTGCAAAAGGGCGATCGCCCGCTCAGCGAAAAGCAGCTGCGCCTGCTCAACGAGGTTCCGGGCATCGCTGCGGCGATCATCGTCATCCTCGTCGTCGTGCGCCCCTGATCGCAGGCGGGAACGGCCGGTCTTTTCGACCGGTATCGGCCGGTTGCTGTTATAAGATCCTCCCCGCTTGCGGGGAGGGCGACCGCCGCGAAGCGGCGGTGGAGGGGGCTGTCGTCCTGAAGCGGCGTCGCGTGAAGACGCGAGCCCCCTCCGTCAGCCCTGCGCGCTGCCACCTCCCCACACGTGGGGAGGATCGTCTTAAATCCACCCCCAAAGACAGCCGCCGGCCCATCCGCAAAAATCCGCTGTCCTACTTTACCGCGCCGTGCCAGCTTCCACGCCTGCTGTTTGACAGCGCCCGTGCTCGCCAACCGGCCTTAAAGCGACAAAGGAGACAATATCGCGGCGCACGTCCGTATCTTTTGTCGCTTTAAGCCCGTTCCCACGCCGTGCGGACCGGGCCGTCGCGGCGGTGATTGACTTGGCCCGACGCGGGTTATAGGGGCGATTCAACCCCGCTTCGCGCGGGCGGCGCGTTTCCCGCGCCGATGCTATCGAAACGGTCGTCCCACGGCCGGATAGGCACCCCCGGCGGTGCAACAAGAATACGTCCGATTTTTTCCGAATACCTGTCTGGAATCCATCCCATGCACCTCAAAGAACTCAAAACCAAAGCGCCTGCCCAGCTCGTCGAAATGGCGGAAGAACTGGGCGTCGAGGGCGCATCGACGCTGCGCAAGCAGGACCTGATGTTCTCGATCCTGAAGGAACTCGCCGAAGAGGGCGAGGAAATCATCGGGTCGGGCACGATCGAGGTCCTCCCCGACTCGTTCGGTTTCCTGCGCTCGTCGGATGCCAATTATCTCGCCGGTCCCGACGACATCTATGTCTCGCCGAACCAGGTCCGCAAATATGGCCTGCGCACCGGCGACACGGTCGAGGGCGAGATCCGCGCGCCGCGCGACGGCGAACGCTATTTCGCGCTCACCAAGCTGATCAAGGTCAATTTCGACGATCCCGAAGCGGTGCGCCACCGCGTCAATTTCGACAACCTCACGCCGCTCTATCCGAACCAGAAACTGTCGCTCGACACCGTCGATCCGACGGTGAAGGACAAGTCGGCGCGCGTCATCGACCTCGTCAGCCCGCAGGGCAAGGGCCAGCGCGCGCTGATCGTCGCGCCGCCGCGCACAGGTAAAACGGTGCTGCTGCAGAATATCGCCAAGGCGATCACCGACAATCATCCCGAAGTCTATCTGATCGTCCTCCTCGTCGACGAACGCCCCGAGGAAGTCACCGACATGCAGCGCAGCGTGAACGGCGAAGTCGTCTCCTCGACCTTCGACGAACCCGCGACGCGCCACGTCCAGGTCGCCGAAATGGTGATCGAAAAGGCGAAGCGCCTCGTCGAGCACAAGAAGGATGTCGTGATCCTGCTCGACTCGATCACCCGCCTCGGCCGCGCCTACAACACGGTGGTGCCGAGCTCGGGCAAGGTGCTGACCGGCGGTGTCGATGCCAATGCGTTGCAGCGCCCGAAGCGCTTCTTCGGCGCCGCGCGTAACATCGAGGAAGGCGGTTCGCTGTCGATCATCGCGACCGCGCTGATCGATACCGGCAGCCGCATGGACGAAGTGATCTTCGAGGAATTCAAGGGCACGGGTAACTCGGAAATCGTGCTCGACCGCAAGGTCGCCGACAAGCGCATCTTCCCGAGCCTCGACGTCGGCAAGTCGGGCACCCGCAAGGAAGAACTGCTCGTCGAGAAGGACAAGCTCAGCAAGATGTGGGTCCTGCGCCGCATCCTCATGCAGATGGGCACCGTCGATGCGATGGAATTCCTGCTCGACAAGATCAAGGATTCGAAGACCAACGAGGATTTCTTCGACAGCATGAACCAGTAAGCCGGCGTCATGGCCGTGCTCGAACATGCGCTGCTTCCGGTTCGCGCCGGAAGCGAGGCCGCGTTCGAGGCGGCGATGGCCGAAGCCCGGCCGCTGATCGAAGCGTCGCCGGGATTGCTTTCGTTCGAGATTTGCCGCCCGATCCGAAGCGGAGAACCCTATCTGCTGCTGGCGGGCTGGCGGTCGATCGAGGATCACCGTGACGGTTTCCGCCAGTCGGACCGCTACCGGCAATGGCGGACATTGCTGCATCGCTTTTATGACCCTATGCCAGAGGTCAGCTATTTCGGAGAGCCGTTGTGATATTGGAATTTCTGACTCAGGCCGCGGCGCACGCCGGCGGTTTCGGCGGTCCGGCCGGTATGTGGGACGCGATCGTCAAGGATTTTTCGAACATCACCTCGCCTGCGGCCTTTTCCGCCTTCCTGCAGGTGCTGATGATCGACATCGTTCTGGCGGGCGACAATGCGATCGTCGTCGGGGCGCTCGCCGCGGGCCTGCCCGCCGACCAGCGCCGCAAGGTGATCCTGATCGGCGTGCTCGCGGCGCTGGTGCTGCGCATCGCCTTCGCGCTCGTCGTGACGCAGCTGATGCAGATCGTCGGCCTGATCTTCGTCGGCGGCCTGCTGCTGATCTGGGTCGCGTGGAAGATGTGGCGCGAACTGCGCGAGGGCGCGCATTCGGCGGGTTCGCCCGAGATTGCGGGCGACGAACATTCGGGCCTCAAGCCCGCGAAAAGCTTTGCCGGCGCCGCCTGGGCGGTCGCGGTCGCCGACGTTTCGATGAGCCTCGACAATGTGCTCGCGGTCGCCGGGGCGGCGCGCGAGCATCCGGGCATCCTGATCGTCGGCCTGATTTTCGCGGTCGCCCTGATGGGTGTCGCGGCGAACATCATCGCCAAATATATCGAGCGCTACCGCTGGATCGCCTATATCGGCCTCGCCGTGATCCTCTATGTCGCGGTCAAGATGATCCATGACGGCTGGGTCGATCCCGGCGTCGGTGTCGGCACATTGTTCGGCTGACCGGTTATTCTTGCCCCAAGCAAAAGGCCGGTCCCGGGAAAGGGGCTGGCCTTTTTGCTGTCGGCTTCCCATCTCTGCGCGATGTCCCAGCTCCACATGACCCGCGTTGCCGTCGGCTGTTCCGACTATGCCAGCCTCGAACAGCGGATCGCGACGCGCGCCGAACAGGGGGAGATACGCTTCACGACGCGCTTTCGGCCCAAACGCGCCGACGAACTGGTTGGCGGCAAGCTCCATTTCATCGTGAAACATATGCTCGTGGGGCGCGTCGCGATATTGCGCTTCGACGACCGCGCCGATGGCCGGGTCGATATCGTGTGCGTTCCCCGGCTTGAGCGCATACACCCGCAGCCCAAGCGCGCGCACCAGGGCTGGCGCTATCTCGCCGACGCCGATGCGCCCAAAACCCTCGATGACGCCAGCGGAATCGACGACCTGCCGCCCGAACTTTACCGCGAACTGGCCGGGCTCAGCCTGATCTAGCAGGCAGCACGAAAGCTGTCGGCGCGCGCCATCGCCCAATAGCGGGCGCCCGCGACCGAGCCCGGATCCTCGAGCAGTACGCCGCGGTCGTAGAATTTATAGATGCGGTCGATCGAATCCGAGCGCGCCGAATTGAGCCGTTCGTGAAGATGATGCGGGCGGATCTCCCACGGGTTTTCGAGCCCCATCGCGCAGCTGATGTCCCAGAGCGCCGATACGGTCGCGGCCTGGAAACGGCGGACGCGCTCGGCCTTGTCCTCGACGACGAGCCCGCGCTGGCGGCCGGGATCCTGCGTCGCGACGCCGGTCGGGCATTTGTCGGTATGGCATTTGAGCGACTGGACGCAGCCGAGCGTGAACATGAAGGCGCGCGCGGCGTTCGACCAGTCCGCGCCGAGCGCGCAATTGACGGCGAGCCCCGCGCCCGAATGAACCTTGCCCGACGCGGCAAGCCGCACCTCTTCCTTGAGGCCGCAGCCGACGAGCGCGTTGCGGACAAAGATCAGCCCTTCGCGCAGCGGCACCCCGAGGCTGTTCGAAAATTCGACCGGTGCGGCACCTGTCCCGCCCTCGGCCCCGTCGACGACGATATAATCCAGCCGAATCCCCGTCTCGATCATTGCCTTCATGACGGCATAGACCTCGTGCGGCTGCCCGACGCAAAGCTTGATGCCCACGGGCTTTCCACCCGAAAGATCGCGCAGTTTTGCCGCCCATTCGAGCATTTCGATCGGGGTCGCGAAGGCCGAGTGCACCGCCGGCGACACGCAGTCGCGGCCTTCGGGAACCCCGCGCGTCGCCGCAATCTCGGCGCTGACCTTTGCGCCCGGAAGGACGCCGCCATGACCGGGCTTGGCCCCCTGGCTGAGCTTGATTTCGATCATCTTGATCTGCGCGTCGGCGGCGCGGTCGCAAAAACGCTCGGGATCGAAGCGCCCATTCTCGTCGCGGCAACCGAAATAGCCGCTGCCGAGTTCCCACACGATGTCGCCGCCGTGGATGCGGTGGTAGGGGCTGAAGCCGCCCTCACCGGTGTCGTGATAGAAATTGCCGAGCTTCGCGCCGAGATTGAGCGCCTCGATCGCATTGGCGCCAAGCGAACCGAAGCTCATCGCGGAGATGTTGAGTAACGCGGGCTGGTAGGGCTGCGAACATTGCGATGTGCCGACGGTGGCACGCTGCGCCCGGTCGGCCGCGGCCGTCGGTGCCATGCTGTGGCTCATCCACTCATATTCGTCCGAATAGACGTCGAGCTCGGTCCCGAAGGGATGGCTGTCGAGTTCGCCCTTCGCGCGCGCATAGACGATGTCGCGCTCGGTGCGCGCAAAGGGGCGACCGTCGAGCGGACCTTCGACGACATAGGAATAGAGGAACGGCCGCAGTTCCTCGAACAACCAGCGGATGCGCGCGATCAGCGGGAAGTTGCGGCGGAGGCTGTGGTGGCGCTGGACGCTGTCGTAAATGGCGACAAGAAGAAGCGGGATCGTCAGGACCAGGGTCCAGCGTGCGGGCGCCCACCAGGCGGCGAACGCGATCGCCGCGATCAGGATCGGATAGGCGATCAGCCGGTGCATCGGGCTTGGCCGAGCCTAGCCGGCCTGCGCCGCGAGCATCGCCGCCATCTTTTCCCAGACCTTGTTGATCGCCTTCAACGGGCGAACCATGACCTTGAAGTCGCTTATCTTTCCGTCATCGTCCCAGCGGATGATATCGACGCCGTTGATCTGGATTCCCTCGAGTTCGCTCTGGAATTCGAGCATCGCCTGGTCGCCGTCGACGATCTCGCGCAGATAGCGGAAATTCTCGCCGCCGAGCACATGGCTTGCGGCGTGGAGATAGGCGAAGACCTTGTCGCGCCCCTGCTGTGGCGTGTGGACGACGGGCGAGTGGAACAGTGCATCCTCGGCGAGCAGATCGCGGAGCGCCTGTGGCTCGCCGCCGCCCGCCATATAGGCATGCCAGGCGGCGAGGCCGGGATGCGCGCTCATGCGAGATGCTCGGCAAGGAAGGCACGGGTGCGGCTGTCGGCGAGCTGCGCAGCCGCCTCGTCGCGGCGGTCGCCGCTGGTGGCCGCGAAACCATGATCGAGCCCGACATAGTCGTGCAGGGTTACCTTGGGATGCGGATCGAGCGCTTCGTGCATCTTCGCCTGCGCTTCGGGGCTGACGAAATGGTCGGCGGTCGGGATATGAAGCATCAGCGGCCTTGCGATCGCGTGGCTTTCGTTCAGCATCTGGTCGATCATGACGCCATAATAGCCGACCGACACGTCGATATCGGTGCGCGCGGCGGTCATATAGGCGAGCTTGCCGCCGAGGCAGTAGCCCGCGCAACCCACTTTGGTCGCGCCCTGGCCGTGGAGCCAGCGGATCGCGGCCTCGATATCGCGGACCCCGTCGTCGGTGTCATAGAGACCGAGAAGGCGGAGCGCCTCGTTCATTTCGGCCTCGATATCGGGGTCGAGTTCGACTCCCGGCGCGAAACGCCAGAAGAGGTCGGGGGCGATCGCGAGATAGCCCTGCGCCGCCCAGTCGTCGCATTTCTCGCGAATGCCGGCGTTCACGCCGAAGATTTCGGGGATAATGATGATCGCGCGCGACGAATCGGCGTCGGGGCGCGCGACATAGGCGGGGATTTCGCCGTCGCCGCCGAGCGCGGGGATGCGGATGTTCGTCGCGGACATTGGGGGCTCCTGACTCTTGCTAAATGGCGGTGAAAGCGCGAAGCTAGCGGGGCTGCGGGTGCGGCTCAAGCAGCAAGAACGGGCGGGAGACTGGCATGAAGTTCAATATCGAGGTGGATTGCACGCCCGAAGAGGCGCGGCGGCTGTTCGGCTTGCCCGATCTCGAACCGCTGCACGATATTTATCTCGACCGCGTCAAGGAGTTGATGGCGAAGGGCATCACCCCCGACATGGTGCAGCAGATGGTCAAGACCTGGGTGCCGATGGGTGGCAGCGGGCTCGAGCTCGTCCAGTCGCTGCTCGGCCAGTTCGGCGGCGGGCTGATGGGCGGCGGATCGAAATCGGGTGACGACGACAAGGGCCCCAAGGGACGCAAGAGCTGAGCGACGATCGCCCGAGCGATACGATTTTTGCGCTGTCGAGCGGGCTGCCGCCGGCGGCGATCGGTGTCGTGCGGATCAGCGGGCCGCGGGCAGGGGCAGCGCTGAGTGCGCTGGCGGGGCGGTTGCCCGCGCCGCGACGGACGACGTTGGCGGAACTGAAGGACCAAGCGGGCGCCGCGCTCGATCGCGCGCTGCTCTTGTGGTTTCCGGGTCCTGCGACCGCGACGGGCGAGGATCTGGCCGAACTGCATCTGCACGGGGGACGCGCGGTCGTGGCGGCGGTCGAGGCGGCACTTGGTGCGATGCCGGGGCTACGTCCGGCACTCGCCGGCGAATTTACGCGGCGTGCCTTCCTCAACGGGCGGATCGATCTGGCGGAGGCGGAGGGGCTCGCCGACCTGCTGGCCGCCGAGACCGAGAGCCAGCGCGTGCAAGCGCTCGGAATGGCGAGCGGCCATGTCTCGCGCGCAATTGCGGGGTGGCAGGACCGGTTGCTCGCGCTGATGGCGGGGGCCGAGGCCGAGCTGAATTTTGCCGACGAGGATGATGTCGAAGTTGGCGAAGCTGTCGCGCAGCGTCTGGTTTCGGGGATGGCTGCGCTGGCCACCGAGCTCGGCGTGTGGATCGCGCGGCCGGCGGCGGAGGTGATATCGGAAGGGCTGTCAGTCGTGATCGCGGGACCGCCGAACGCCGGAAAATCGACCTTGATCAATGCTTTGGCGCAGCGCGAGCTAGCGATCGTGTCGCCGGTCGCGGGGACGACGCGCGACGTGATCGAGACCCCGCTGGCGCTCGACGGGATCGCGATGCGCTTTTCGGATACGGCGGGGATGCGCGCCGAAGGTGCCGACCGGATCGAGGCGATCGGCATCGACCGCGCACGGGCGGCGGTTGCGGCGGCGGATATGCTGCTGTGGCTTGGGCCGCCGAAGGACGCGCCTGCCCATCCGCGCGCGATCCTGATCGCGGCGCAGGCGGATCGCTGGCGCGGCGACGCGGCGGCCGAAGCCGACGCGGCGCATTGCGACTTGACCTTGTCGGCGGCGACGGGCGAGGGGATGGACCGGCTTCATCGCATGATCGTCGAAATGGCGCGGACTTTGCTGCCGCGCGAGGGCGAGGCGGCGCTGCGCCAGCGTCAGCGCGCGGCGCTTGCCGAGGCCAAACAATGGCTTGAGGTCGATCCGCGCTCGCGCGAGGCGGGCGACCTGATCCTGCTCGCCGAACGGTTGCGGCTGGCGGGAACCGCGCTCGACCGCATCACGGGACGCGCCGGGGTCGAGGATATGCTCGACACGCTGTTCGGGCGTTTCTGCATCGGAAAATGATGTTCCACGTGAAACATCGCGCCGGTCGCGCGCCGGTGGATTCGACGGCGATAGTGCGCTAAGGGCGCGGCAATCATGCACAGCAGCACAGATTTCGATGTCATCGTCGTCGGTGGTGGCCATGCCGGAACCGAGGCCGCCGCCGCCGCGGCGCGGCTTGGTGCGCGTGTGGCGCTGGTGAGCTTCGATCCGGCGTTGATCGGGACGATGTCGTGCAATCCGGCGATCGGCGGGCTCGGCAAGGGCCATCTGATGCGCGAGGTCGATGCGCTCGACGGCTGGATGGCGCGCGCCGCCGATCGTGCGGCGATCCATTACCGGATGCTCAACGCGTCGAAGGGCGCGGCGGTGCAGGGGCCGCGCATCCAGGCCGACCGCAAACTCTATCGCGAGGCGATCCAGGCGCTGCTCGCTGCCGAGGAGGCGATCACGGTCGTCGCGGGCGAGGCCGCGGCGCTGACGCTGTCGGACGACGGCACACGTGTCGCCGGGCTCGAACTCGACGACGGGACGACGCTGTCGGCGGGCGCGGTCGTGCTGGCGACGGGAACCTTCCTCGGCGGACGACTGTTTCGCGGCGAGGAGCGGATGGAGGGCGGGCGCATCGGCGAAGCCGGCGCGCATCGGCTGGCGGAGCAATTGCGCGCCGCGGACCTGCCGATGGCGCGGCTGAAGACCGGGACGCCACCGCGCCTCGACGGGCGGACGATCGACTGGGCGCGGCTCGAGGAGCAGGCGTCGGACAGCGCCGAGGGTGCGCGCTGGACCTGTTCCACGTGGAACAGCGAACGGACGGTGCCGCAGATCTTCTGCGCGATCACGCGCACGAACAGCGAATCGCATCGCATTATCGCCGATAATCTGCATCGCTCGCCCTTGTTCACGGGCGCAATCGGCGCGGCGGGCCCGCGCTATTGCCCGTCGATCGAGGACAAGATCCACCGCTTCGCCGACCGCGACGGGCATCAGGTCTTCCTCGAGCCCGAGGGGCTCGACGATCATCTCGTCTATCCGAACGGCATCTCGACCTCGCTTCCCGCCGACGTGCAGCTCGCGATGCTGCGCACGATGGACGGGCTGGAGACGGTCGAAATGGTCGTTCCGGGCTATGCGGTCGAATATGACCATATCGACCCGCGCGCGCTCGACCGCAGCTTGCAGGTGCGCGCGATCGCTGGCCTCTACTGCGCGGGGCAGATCAATGGCACGACCGGCTATGAGGAAGCGGCGGCGCAGGGGCTCGTTGCGGGCGCCAATGCGGCGCTCGCCGTGCAGGGCCGCGATCCGATGATCCTCGACCGTTCGATGAGCTATATCGGGGTGATGGTCGACGATCTGGTGCTGCAGGGGGTGACCGAGCCGTATCGCATGCTCACGGCGCGCGCCGAATATCGGCTACGGCTGCGCGCCGACAATGCCGCGACGCGGCTGACCCCGCTCGGGATCGAGCTGGGGCTCGTGCGCTCGACGACGGCGGCGCTGTTCGGAGCCCGGCAAGCCACGCGCGCGCGCGCCGCGGCGCTGCTCGAAGCACCGGTTGCGACAGCTGATTATGCGGCGGTCGGGCTCGCGATTCCGGGAGACGGGGTGGCGCGCAAGCGGATCGACCTGCTCCGCTATCCCGACACCACGCTGGCGATGCTCGCGGCGCTGGCACCCGAACTGGCGGAGATCGACGATGCGATCCTGTCCGAGCTCGCCGAGGATGCGCATTATGCGCCCTATATCGCGCGGCAGGACGCCGAATTGCGCGCGCTCGCGGCGAATGAAGCGATACTGCTCGACCCGGCGCTCGATTATGGCGCAATCGGCGGATTGTCGCGCGAGATGGTCGAACGGCTGTCGAAAGCGCGTCCCGAGACGCTGGGGCAGGCGTCGCGCATCGACGGAGTAACGCCCGCGGCGCTCACCGCGATCATGGTGCACAGCCGGCGGCGCGCGGCGTGATGACATCCCCGCCGCCATTCCCGCGCAGGCGGGAATCCCGCTTTCGTCCTCACATCTCATGCGCGATCGTTGGGCCTCGCTGCGAGGTTGGCGGCCGGATTTCCGCCTGCGCGGAAATGACGGAGTTGGGGGGCGTCTGTGCCGTCTGAAATTCTCGAAAGCGAAAGCGCAGCCCGGGCCTGGATCGAAGAGGCTTTTGCGCCAACGGCTGCCCGATGGGCGCAGCTCGATCGCTTCGCCGCGATGCTCGTCGCAGAAAATGCGCAGCAGAATCTGATTGCCGCCTCGACGATCCCGACGATGTGGGTGCGGCATATCGCCGACAGCGCGCAGCTTCTGGCGCTCGATACGCGCGAGGGGGAGGGGCTCTGGATCGACCTCGGAAGCGGGCCGGGGCTTCCCGGGTTGGTCGTTGCGATTCTGTCGGCGCGGCCGATGCTGCTCGTCGAATCGCGCAAGCGTCGCTGCGATTTCCTGCGCAGTGTCGCTGCCGAGCTCGGTCTGGGGCATGTCGAGGTGGCCGAAGCGCCGCTCGAACGCGTTGCGACGCGCGCCGCCGCGACGATCAGCGCGCGCGCCTTTGCGCCACTCGACCGGCTGATCGGTTTATCCACCCGTTTTTCCACCGAATCGACGCGCTGGCTGCTGCCAAAGGGCCGAAATGCGGTTAAGGAACTGGCGTTGCTGCCTGAGGCATGGCAGAGAATGTTCCACGTGGAACAGAGCCGCACCGACGCCGAAAGCCAGATTCTGGTGGGGCGGGGCCAGATCGGCGCAAAACAGCGAGGAAAGCGATGATCCGTATCGCCGTGGCGAACCAGAAGGGCGGGGTCGGCAAGACGACGACGGCGATCAATCTCGCGACCGCGCTCGCCGCGACGGGCTGGCGCACGCTGATCATCGACCTCGATCCGCAGGGAAATGCCTCGACCGGGCTCGGCATCAAGCAGGCGCAGCGCGAATTTTCGAGCTACGAGCTGCTGCGCGGCGACGCGCCGCTCGCCGATTGCGCAGTGCCGACGGCGGTGCCGCGGCTCGACATCGTCCCCGCGACGGTCGATCTGTCGGGGGCCGAGATCGAGCTGATCGAATTCGCCGATCGGCTCCACCGGCTCGAACAGGCGCTGACCAGCGCCGAGGCGGGGCAGTGGGATATCTGCCTGATCGACTGCCCGCCGTCGCTCGGCATGTTGACCCTCAACGCGCTGATCGCCGCCGAATCGCTGATCGTGCCGCTGCAGTGCGAATTTTTCGCGCTCGAGGGGCTGAGCCAGCTGCTCACCACGGTCGAGCGCGTGCGCGGGCGCTTCAACCAGAAATTGTCGATCCTCGGCGTCGCGCTGACGATGTTCGACCGCCGCAACCGGCTGACCGATCAGGTGTCCGACGATGTGCGCGAAGTGCTGGGGCCGGTGGTGTTCGACACGGTGATCCCGCGCAACGTCCGTCTCTCCGAAGCGCCGAGCCACGGCCTGCCGGCGCTGATCTATGACCATCGTTGCGCCGGGTCGGCGGCCTATATCGCGCTCGCGCGCGAGCTGATCGACCGGCTCCCGGATATTCGCAAGGCGGCATAAATGTCTGATAATAAAGATGAAATTGGAGGGATTCCGCCGCGGAAGAAGCCGTCGGGACTCGGCCGCGGACTGAACGCGCTGTTCGGCGACGTCGCGGTCGAGGCGCCGGTGCTCGCGGTTCCGGGTGGCGCCGCCAAAACGGTTGCGCCCGCGAGCGGCGATTCGGTGCAGCATGTCGGGGTCGGGCAGATCCGACCGCTTCCCGGCCAGCCGCGCCGCCATTTCGACGAAGCTGCGATCGGCGAGCTCGCCGATTCGATCGGGACGCGCGGGCTGCTCCAGCCGATCATCGTCCGCCGCGCGCCCGACGGCGACGGCTATCAGCTCGTCGCCGGCGAACGGCGCTGGCGCGCGGCGCAGCGCGCGGGGCTGCACCAGATTCCCGCGCTCGTGCGCGAACTCGACGACGCCGCGACCTACGAGATCGCGCTCGTCGAGAATATCCAGCGGCAGGACCTTAACGCGATCGAAGAAGCGGGCGCCTATCGCCGCCTGATCGACGATTTCGGCCACAGCCAGGAAGAGCTGGCCAAGCTGGTCGGCAAATCGCGCAGCCACGTCGCCAATCTGATGCGCCTGCTCGACCTTCCTGCGGGGGTCCAGGCGCTGATCGGCGACGGATCGCTGGCGATGGGCCATGCCCGCGCGCTGATCGGCGCCGACAATGCCGAGGCAATCGCGCGCAAGGTCGTCAAGGAAGGCCTGTCGGTGCGCACGGTCGAGGCGCTGGTGCGGGCCGAAAAGGGCGGTGGGCGCAAGCCTGTGGTCGATGCGGGCGCGGGCGCCGGGCGCGACCCCGACATCGTCGCGGTCGAACGCCATCTGTCCGAACTGCTCGGCATCGGCGTCGCGATCCAATATGCGGGCGGGGGCAAGGGTGCGCTGACGCTCAAATTCGCGTCGCTCGACCAGCTCGACATGATCTGCCAACGGCTTTCCGGCGAAGGGATTTGACCAATCTCCATCCCGTCATCCCGGCGAAGGCCAGGATCGCGCCGGTGCGCCAATCCGCCAGGGAGAGCTCCCGGCCTTCGCCGGGATGACGATTGGAGGGGGCGAATCGATTTGATCCGGCTTTCCTGTTGCTCGCTCGAATCTTTGCGTATCCCCGCTTAATTTGTATCAGTCCGGGCCGTCAATGGTCCGAAGGCGGTCCCGACGATCGCTTGTTAACCGCGCTAACGCGTTGTTTTTTCCTGCTTACGATGCGTAAGGCGGGCCAATTCTTATTGCGGCATTAACCATGCTTGCTGGCAAAGGCTGAACGGGTCGCCCGCTAAAGGGGGCGACGAATGGGGTGGGATTTCCATTCGGATTTGACTGTTTTCGCATCAAGGGACCAAATCATATGCGCAACTTTGGAATGAAGCGCGCCCTCGTCGGCGCCGCGATTGCTGCTCTCGCCATTAACGCTTCGGCGGCGCAGGCGGCGACGGCCACGGGTACGGCAAAGGCCAAGATTCTGCGTCAGATCCAGCTGACCAACACCAGCGACCTGCAGTTCGCGACGATCATCAGCGGCGCGACCGCTTCGACCGTCTCGGTGTCGACCGCGGGCGGCGTGAGCTGCGGCGCGGGGCTGACCTGCACCGGCACGACGACGGCGGCCAACTTCAACATCCAGGGCACCAACGGCGCCGTGGTTCTGGTCGGCGGCGATTCGAGCGTCACGCTCAACGGCTCGATCAGCGGTACGATGACCGCGGCACTGACCTATTCGGCACCCAACGTCACGCTGGGCGCCACGGGCGGCGCCTTCCAGGTCGGCGGCACACTGAGCGTCGGCGCCAACCAGGCGTCGGGCGACTATACGGGGACGTTCAACGTCACCGCCGACTATCAATAAGCTTTGACGCAGGTGGGGGGACGGCGGGCCTGAGGGGCCGCCGGTCATGAAAAAGGTCGCCGGGTACCAGCCCCGGCGGCCTTTTTTCTTTGGTTACGGGGATTTCGGCTTCGGTTCGCTCTCGCATGGTTAGCGAAATATCAACCATGTTCGGGCACGCAGGATGCGACCAGACGGCGCGGTGGGGACCGCACCGGACCAACGATTGTGGGGATCGTATCCATGTTGCGTTTTTTCAAGGCTTTCGGCCTGTTTTCCGCCGCCGCGCTCGGCCTCGCGGCGGTGCCTGCTGCGGCATCGGGCGACCTGCTCGTGGCGCCGACGCGCCTCGTCCTCGACGGGTCGCGCGGGACCGAGGTGGTGCTCAACAATATCGGCAGCGAGCCGGCGACCTATCGCATCAGCCTCGAGATCAAGCGGATGACCGCCGAGGGCGGGCTCGACGAGATCGCCGAAGCGGACGCGAACGAGGCCGAGAAGGCGGCGCTCGGCATGATCGCCTTCAGCCCCCGCCGCGTCACCTTGCCGCCGAACCAGCCGCAGGTGATCCGCGTCGGAGTGCGCGTTCCCGAAGGCACGCCGGCGGGCGAATATCGCGCGCATATGCTGTTCCGCGCGGTGCCCGACACGGTCGCGGCGACCGACGCGCCGAAGGCGGCGAGCGGCGGCGTGTCGATCGCGCTCACGCCGATCTATGGCATCACGATCCCCGTGATCGTGCGCGTCGGCGACCTTGGCGCAGAAGCGATGATCGGCGAGGCGTGGGTCGGCGAGACACGCGACGGGCCGGCGTTCAACTTCGACCTCAGGCGCACGGGCAACCGTTCGGTCTATGGCGATATCGAGGTGACGCGACCGGGACGGGCCGAACCCCTGCTCGTCGCGCGCGGCATTGCGGTCTATCCCGAAGTCGGCGCGCGCAAGGTATCGCTGCGCGTCCCGCCCGAGCTCGCGGCCGCGCTCAAGGGCCCCGTGCATATCCGCTACACCGAGGATCGCGAGATCGGCGGCGGGACGATCGACGCGGTCGACCGGGTGGTGAAATAGGCGAAGCGGAGTCCGGCAGCGGACCGACGGCGTGCTGCGCGCGCTTTTCTCGAAATGGATACCGGCGATAGGCGCCGGGCTGGCGCTGGCGGGCCTCTGGCCTGCCGGCGCTCATGCGGTTGAAAAACAGCCGGTTTCGCTCGCGGCGGACGGTTGGGCGCCGAACGAGGACGATCGCTGGCTGTTCGACCTGCGCTCGGGCCAGTACCGGCTCGGCGACGGGGTGCGCGGCTATCAGACGCCGCAGGGGGTGTGCGTCGACCTCGCCGACATGGTGCTCGCGCTCGACCTCGCGGTGCGCGTCGACAGGAAGTTGCGCCGCGCAACCGGCTGGGTGTTCGACGAGCGGCGCAGCCTGACGATCGACCGCGAAAGCGGCGAGGTGCGCGCGGGAAGCGCAAGTTACCGCATCGGCGCGACCGCGATCCGCGACACGCCGGCGGGCTGGTGCGTCGATCTCGACAGCCTCGACACATGGCTCGGGATCCCGATCAGCACCGACCTGTCGAACGCGGTGCTGCGGATCGATGCGAAGGAGAAGCTGCCGTTCCAGCTTGCCGCCGAGCGCCGCGCGCGGGCCGCGGGCATCCGTCCGGCAGCGCAGTTCGACCTCGCGAGCCTGCCGCAGGCGACACGGCCCTATCGCGCCTGGGCAACGCCCTCGGTCGATGTTGTCGCCTCAGCGGGAATCGTGTCGGACAAGCGCGGAGGCAATTATACGCAGGCGCGCTACGAGATTTTCGCGGCGGGCGAGTTGCTCAAGCATAGTTTCGACGCGCGGTTGTCGTCGGATAATGAGGGCGTGCCCGATAGTTTGCGGATGCGGCTCTATCGCACCGACCCGACGGGGCAGCTGCTCGGGCCGCTGAAGGCGACGCATTATGCCGCGGGCGACGTCAGCCTGCTGTCGACCGGGATCGTCGCGAGTTCGGCGCCCGGACGCGGCGCGGTGCTCACCAACCGTCCGGTCGATCGCCCCGACAGCTTCGACAAGACGACCTTTCGCGGCGATCTGCCGGCGGGTTGGGACGCCGAACTTTATCGCAACGGGCAATTGCTGGCGTTCACCAGCCCGAACAGCGACGGGCGCTACGAGTTCCTCGACGTGCCGCTGCAATATGGCGCGAACCGCTTCGAGATCGTGCTCTATGGCCCGCAGGGGCAGATCAGGCGCGAAATCAAGCAGATGCAGGTGGGTATCGATTCGATCCCGCCGCAGCAGACCTGGTATTGGGCGGGATTCGCGCAGGAAAATGCCGACCTGATCGAATTCGGTAGCCGGCGGCGCGGGGCGTTTCGGCGCGGGTGGCGCGGCACACTGGGGATCGAACGCGGGCTCGACGCGCGGACGTCGATCGCCGCCTATGCGCACAGCCTGATGATCGAGGATGTCCGCCGCAACTATGGCGAGGTGGCGCTGCGGCGCTCGATCGGGCCGACCTTGCTCGAAGTTGCGGGGGCCTATGCCGATGACGGCAGCGGAGCGCTGCGCGCCAACTGGCTTGCCTCGTTCGGCGAGACCTATGTGCGCGCCGAGGCGATGCGCGGCTGGGGCGGTTTCGTGTCGGACCGCTTCATCAACAATGTGAGCGGGCTTTACCAGATTTCGCTCGACCAATCGGTCAAGCTCGGGCGCACCGTGCTGCCGCTGCATTTCGACCTGCGCCATGTCGAGCGCCGTTCGGGGATCGAGAGTTACGAGGCAAGCGCGCGCGCCTCGGCGAATTTCCGCGCGCTGACCTTTACCGGCCAGCTCGACTGGAGCCGGTCGAAAGTGCCCGTCGGGCCCGACCCGCCCGACAATCTGACTGCAACCTTGCTGGCCAACGCCCGCATCGGACGCGTCCGCCTGCGTGGCGAGGCGCGCTTTGCGCTGTCGGGCGACAACGCCGATTCGCGCATGACGCTGATCGGCGAATGGGCCGGCAAGGGCGAGGCGGAGTGGCGCGCCGAGCTGGGCTATGACAGGGGGCTCGACCGCGGGCGCGCCGGCGTGGGATATACGCGCCGTTTCAACAAGTTGCAGCTCACCGGGTTCGGCGAGGTAGCGAGCGACGGGTCGGTCGCGGCGTCGCTGTCGCTCGCCTTCAGCTTCGGGCCGAAGCCCGCGGGCGGCGGCTGGCGCGTGTCGGCCGAGAAACTGGCGAGCCGTGGCCAGGTGATGGCCGATGTGTGGATGGACGATAATGGCGACGGCATCCGGCAGCCGGACGAGGCGGCGGTGGGCGAAGTGCCGCTGACCGCGGGGCTCGGCCATACCGACGCTGCGACCGACAAGACGGGGCGGGCGATGATCGACGGGCTCGAGCCGTTCCGCCCGGTGCTGATCGGCATCGACGCGGGCAGCCTGCCCGATCCCTATGTTCAGCCCGCGCTGCCCGGCGTCGTCGTCACCCCGCGTCCGGGCGTCGCGATCCGCGTCGCGCTGCCGATGGTGGCGGCGGGCGAGATCGAAGGAACGGTCATCCGCGACGGCGGCAATCCGATCGAGGGGCTGGCGCTGGAACTGGTCGACGCCGAGGGACGCGTGCGCGCGACGACGCTGACCGAGTTCGACGGCTATTTCCTGTTCGAAAGCGTCGCTTACGGGCGGTACACGGTGCGGCTCGCCAAGGCATCGGCGGCGGCGCTGCGGCTCGACCCGGCCTTCTCGCTGGCCGCGGTGCCGGGCAAGGCGACGCCGCGCATCCGGCTGGGCACGCTGTCACTGAAACCGCTGCGGCGCGACGTTGTGTTGCGGGATGGCGAGGCGGGTGGCGGTAACAATGCGCGTGGGCCGCCGGACGGGGAGGCTGGTGGCGGATTGTAGGGAGCGGTGGCCAGTTTGGGTGAGGAGCGGACGTTCCCCAATGTTTGTCATTCCCGCGAAAGCGGGAACCCTGTGTGGGGTCAGCCGACGCACGCTCTGCTTTCGCGGGAATGACAAAGTTGGGAGACGCAGGGCGTCGCTTGTCGGTCGTTTCTTGACATTCGTCATCCCGGACTTGATCCGGGATCCACAACTGCGCGTTGTCATGGACCCCGGATCAAGTCCGGGGTGACGATGAAGAGGGTCGGCTATCGGTCGTTAGCCGTCCTTCCGTGATCCCCGGCGAAAGCCGGGGCCCATGAAGGGAAGGCCGTGCTTGCCATCTGGGCCCCGGCTTTCGCCGAGGATCGCAACGGGGGCAGTGGGTTTCCGCCCGTAACCGGACATCCTACGCCGGACGAAAATTCAGCGCCGCGCCGTTCATGCAATAGCGCTTGCCGGTCGGTTTCGGGCCGTCGTTGAAGACATGGCCGAGGTGGCCGCCGCAGCGTTTGCAATGCACTTCGGTGCGCGGATAGCCGAGGTCATAATCGGTCGAGGTGGCGATGCCACCCTTGAGTGGGGTCCAGAAGCTGGGCCAGCCGGTGCCGCTGTCATATTTGGTTTTGCTCGAATAGAGCGGCAGCGCGCAGCCCGCGCAGACGAAGGTGCCGGCGCGTTTTTCCTTGTCGAGCGGGCTCGAATAGGGGCGTTCGGTCGCGGCCTCGCGCAGCACGCGATATTGCAGCGGCGTCAGGCGCTTTTGCCATTCGGCATCGCTCAGCCGCCAGCCGGGTTCGGCCTGCGGGCGCGACGATCGGGCGAACAGCACCGGCGCGCCGATCAGGGCGCCGCCCAGGGCGAGTCCGGCAAGCAGGGTACGGCGTTCGATCATCGGGAGCTCCTTACCCGCCTGATACGCCGCCAGCCTGCTCCCGGTTACAGCGGCGCGTCAATATTTCTCGAGTTTCACGGGCAGGGTGCGGAAGCCGTGGACGAAACAGGCGTGCACGCGCTCGCCTTCGCCCGTGACGGTCACACGCATGCGGCGCGCTGCCATTTCCTCGAGCAGGATGCGCAGCTGCAGTTCGGCGAGGCGTGCGCCGACGCAGCGGTGGACGCCATAGCCGAAGGACAGGTGCCGCCGCGCATTTTCGCGCGCGATGTCGATGTCGTCGCCATGGTCGAAGACGCTCTCGTCGCGGTTGGCCGAGATGTACCAGAGGATGAGCTTGTCGCCCTTTTTGATCTGGTGTCCGAACAGGTCGGCATCCTCGAGCGCAGTGCGGCGCATGTGCGCGAGCGGGGTCTGCCAGCGGATGATCTCGCTGACCGCATTGGGGATCAGCGACGGATCGGCCTCGAGCTTTGCGCGCTGCTCGGGAAATTTGTCGAGCCCGTAGGCGAGTCCCGACATGGTGTTGCGCGTCGTGTCGTTACCGCCGACGATCAGCAGTACGAGGTTCCCGATGAACTCATATTTGTCCATGTTGCTCATCGCTTCGCTGTGGAGCATCATCGACAGAAGGTCGGGCGTCGGCGGCTGGTTGAGCTTTTCCATCCACAGCCGCTGGAAATAGACGAAGGCTTCCTCGAGCACCGCGCGGCGCTGTTCCTTGAGCTCGACCTTTTGCGCCAGTTCGACGTCGCCCATCCAGTCGGACCATTCGGTGAGCTTGCGGCGATCCTCCCACGGAAAGTCGAAGAGCAGGGCGAGCATCTGCGTCGTCAGTTCCATCGACACGCGGTCGACCCAGTCGAATGTCTCGTCCCACGGCAGGCCGTCGAGCACCTCGCCGGTGCGGCGGCGGATGTCGTCCGACAGGCGCGTCATTTCGGCGGGCGTGAAGGCGGGGGCGACGGTGCGGCGCTGTTCGGTGTGCTGCGGCCGGTCCATCGCGATGAACATCGGCAGGCGGAAATCCTCGTCCTCGTCGCGTTCGAGAATGGTGATGCCGCCATATTCCCACGACGAGCTGTAGATGTCGGGCAGCGCCTCGACATGCTGGATCGCCTGGTGGCTCGCGATATTCCAATAGGGTCCGTGGACGCTGTCCTCGCATTTGACGATGCCGCCGAGTTTGCGGAGTTCGGCAAAGGGGCCCTGCCAGCGATCCTCCGAATAGAGGGCGGCGGGACTCATGTCATAGCGGTCGGTGACGGGCTGGGGGGCGGCTGCAGTCGCCATCGGGCATCCTCCTCAAGTGAGACTCGCCGCAGCGTTTGCCGCCGTCGGCCAGATCAGTTGCAGAATGCCACTGTTGACAGCTTTGTCAATGAGACTGGGACGAAACCACCCCGGCCGGCGTCGCGGCGCTAGTCACCACCTTTGCCCTTCGCCAGAATTTCCAGCTGCCGCCGCCGCTGAGCACGCCGGCGCGGAACAGGCGCACCGACAGATAGACGACGAGCGCGACCCAGATGGCCTGCCAGCCGAGCGCGAGCAGGTGGATCGCGTGGTTGCCGTCGGTCGCGGCGCGCGCCGCCATCGCGAGCGGCGAGGAAAAGGGAAAGATCTGCGCGATGGTGGCAAGCCGGCTGCCCGGCGCGCTCGATGCGGCGGCCGACAGGCTGAACATCGCCACCTGGAAGATGGTGATCGGCAGGCTGAGCATCTGGATCTCGCGCACGGTGCCCGCCTGCGCGCCGACGCCGAGGAAGACCGCGCCGAGCAGCAGGAAGGCCATGACGAAATAGGCGAAGCCGATGCCGATGAAGAAAGGCCAGCCGGTGGCGGGTGCCGAGACGAGCGCCGCAGCGGACTTGCCCGCCGCGCCCGTGGCGGCGATCGCCCCCGGGTCGATCTGTGTCGCGGCGACGAGGCCGCCGCCGATCGCCATCGCGGTCCAGAAGGCGATGAAGAGGATCGCGACGCCGAGCAGGCCGAGCAATTTGCCGAGGAAGACGCTTTCGAGCGGGACCGCGGCGGCGAGTATCTCGATGACCTTGTTGCCCTTTTCCTCGGCGAGCATGCCGACGGCCTGCCCGGCGAGGAGGAGGGTGAGGAGGAAGATCGCGAACACCGCGCCGAAACCCATCGATTGCTGGACCGCGATGCTCGCGCCCTGGTTGGCGATGCTTTCGAAGCGCGGCGCGACCGGCGGCAACGGTCCGGCGGCGCGATCGCGCAGCACCTCGCCCGCGAGCAGGGCGAGATAGCGGCCCGAGCTGCTGCCCTTTTCCTGCTCGACGATGCGCGGCGCCGCGAGCGGCCCGCTGAGCACGGCATAGGTGTCGCTGCCCTTTTCGCGCGCGATGGCGAGCGGATCGGCGGCGGGGGTGGCGACGCGGATTTCGAGCGTTACGGGCTTTTCGCGGCGCGGCAGGGCGTCGCGGAGGCGGCTATCGGCGGCGCGCAGCGCCTCGATATCGCCGGTGTCGACGAGCGCGACGATGCGGCCGGCGCCGCGCGCGCTGTCGGCGAGCTGCGACGCGCCCGCGCCGCCGATCGCGCCGACGCCGATCATGAAGAGCGGCGCGAGCAGGAAGAGCAGGAAGGTCGGGGTCGCGACGATCGACAGGAAGTCGCGGCGCGCGATGACGAAGATCGTCCTGAGGAAGGGGCTCACAGCGCGGCCTCCTCGAGTGCGTCGACGCGGGCGTCGGCCTCGAAGCCCGCGTCGACCTGGCGGACGATATGAACGAAGGCGTCGTGGAGGCCGGGGCGGACGATCGACAGGCCGGCGACGCCATGCCCGCTCGCGGTGATTCGCGCGAGCAGGGGTTCGACTCCGGCATCGGCGATCGGAAATTGCCAGGCATCGCCGCGCGGTTCGGCGCCGGGCGGGAGCATTGCCGCAATCACGGCCGGATCGGGGGCGCCGCGCGGCGTGTAGCGTACCTGCATCGGCAGCATCGCGCGCGCCTCGTCGACCGTGCCCTCGAAACGGCGCTGCGAACGCGCGATGATCGCGAGCCGGTCGCACAGCCGTTCGGCATGCGCCATGACATGCGTCGAGAAGAGGATGGTGGCGCCGCGGTCGCGCTCGCGTCGGACAAGCATTTCGAGCCGTTCCTGATTGACGGGGTCGAGCCCGGAGAAGGGTTCGTCGAGGACGATCAGGTCGGGGGCGTGGACGATCGAGCCGATCAGCTGGATCATCTGCGCCATGCCCTTCGACATCTTGCGGATCTTTTCGTCGATCACGCGTTCGAGCCCGAGCTCGGTCATGAAGGTTTCGGCGCGGCGGCGGCCTTCGCTCCAGTCGAGCCCGCGCAGCGCGCCCATGAAGGCGATCGCCTCGCGCGCCTTCATGCCGGGGTATAGCCCGCGCTCTTCGGGGAGGTAGCCGATGCGATGGCGCACCGATTGCGGGCGCTGGCCGCCGAACAGCCGGCTCGACCCCGCGTCGGGATCGATGATGCCGAGCGTCATGCGCAGGCTGGTCGTCTTGCCCGCGCCATTGGGGCCGAGCACGCCGTAGATGCTGCCGGTCGGAACCTCGAGCGAGACATTGTCGACCGCTTTGAAATTGCCGAAATATTTGGTGAGGCCCTGGGCCTCGACGGTGAGTGCGGTCAAATTCGGGTCCCTGATCAAGGCTGTATCACGCGACTATGGCACGCGAGGCAGGCTGTCGTATAGGGGCGCAATGGTTGCCGAAGCCTTGCCATCGCTGGAGCAGAGACTCGAGGAGGTCGCGCGCGCGCACGGCTTTGCCGCGTTCGGCGTCGCGCGCGCCGACGCTGCGCCGCGCACCGCCGAGCGGCTGAACGCCTGGCTGGCCGAGGGTTGTCACGGCGACATGATCTGGATGGAGAGCCGCGCGGGGCAGCGCGGATCGCCGCAGGGGCTGTGGCCCGAGGTCAAATCGGTGATCGCGCTGGGGATGAGCTATGCGCCTGCCGCCGATCCGCTGGCGCTGGCGGAGCATCCCGACCGCGGGCGCATTTCGGTCTATGCGCAGGGCGGCGATTATCATGACGTCGTCAAGAAAGCGCTGAAGGCCGTTGCGCGCTGGCTCGTCGCCGAGGCCGAGGGCGCCGAGGTCAAGGTGTTCGTCGATACCGCGCCGGTGATGGAAAAGCCGCTGTCGGCAGCGGCGGGGCTCGGCTGGCAGGGCAAACACACAAATCTGGTCAGCCGCGACCATGGCAGCTGGCTGTTCTTGGGAGCGATTTATACGACGCTCGACCTCACGCCGTCGCAGCCGGGGCGCGATACATGCGGCAGTTGTTCGGCGTGCCAGGACGCCTGCCCGACCGCGGCTTTTCCCGCGCCTTACCGGCTCGATGCGCGGCGCTGCGTCTCCTATCTCACGATCGAGCATGACGGGCCGATCCCCGAGGATCTGCGGCGCGGCATCGGCAACCGCATCTATGGCTGCGACGATTGCCTCGCCGTCTGCCCGTGGAACAAGTTCGCCGATACCGCGCATCGCCACCGCGCCTTCCTGCCGCGCGCCGAGCTGGCGGCGCCGTCGCTTGCCGATCTGCTCGACCTCGACGACGCGGGGTTCCGGCAGGTTTTCGCAGGTTCGCCGATCAAGCGGATCGGACGCAACCGGATGGTGCGCAACGCCGCGATTGCCGCGGGAAACAGCGGCGATCGGGGGTTTCAGATGCGGCTCGAAGCGCTAGTGCAGGACGAATCGCCGATGGTTGCCGATGCCGCGGCATGGGCACTCGCCGAACTGGGGCTATGACGTCAGCCTAGCGGCGGAGGCTGTTCGCGCAGCCGTCGACTTCGGCGTTGCGCCCGTCGGGGGTGCGTGCATCGACATGCGTCGCGACCGGATCGGCCCCGGCGCGCGCCGAATAGAAATAGATATCGAGGATGCAGCTCGCGCCCGCGAACTGCAGCTTGCGGCCGGCGCCCTCGGTGACGTCGAGGCGCGGTTTCCCGAACATGCGCCCGACGGCGTCGGTGCTGCTGCCGATGAGCGCATTGTGCTGCACGGGTTTGACGACGGTCGGCGGCGGGGCCTTTGGCGGGATGGCGGCGGGGCGCGGGATCGCGCTGGCGCCGCATCCCGAGAGCAACATGGCGAGCGCGGTCAGGGCCAGCGGGCGGTGGTTTCGGGTCAAGGCTGGTCCTCTTTATGGCGCAGGTGCAGGAGGTGGACGGCCATAGCGGCGCTCGCGATCGGCGCCAACAGATTGACGACGGGTATCATGAAGCTTGCGGCGGACAGAAGGCCGAGCGACCAGCGCGCGCTGCGATCGAGGCGCGGATGGCCCGGATGGCGCGCGAGCACCATCGCCTCGAGATCGCGGCCGAGGAGCAGCGCGTTGACGAGAAGCGCGAAGATCGGCGTGCCGATGCCGGTGACGAGCAGCAGGATATAGACGGGGAGCGCGAGCAGGTTGCCGCCGATCAGCCGGACGAGCGAGGCGAGCGCGAGGCGGATATTCTGGCGCCATCCGACATCGACGGCGCGCGCTGCGGCGGCGGGATAGTGACGCCCCTCGACATCGGCGACGATCGCGTCGGCGAACAGCCCGACGACGACGATCGCGACCGCGCGGAACAGCAGCCAGCTGCCCGCGATCAGCAGCAGGAAAATGAGCAGCCCGGCCATGTCGAGCCCGTCGCCGCCGAGCCATTGCCAATGTTCGAGCGCCCAGCGCGCGCCGAAGAAGATCGCGGCGCCGGCAATGACGAAGATGAGCAGGGTGAGCGCGAGGCTCTGCACGAGCACACGGACGACACGCGGGTTGTTCAAATCCTTGAGGGCAAGGAAGAAAGCGTGGAGCGCGCGGGCCATGCGCCGGGATGGCGCCTCGCCGGCCTGCTCGTCAAGGCTTCTGCTTGCCTTGGCGGGCGCTGCCCACTAAAGGCGCGCGCAGCTTTTTCCATCCAGAACAGGATTTTTCATGGCCGCCACCGCCCGTTTCGACGTCGTCGCCATCGGCAATGCGATCGTCGACGTTCTTGCCCGCGCCGACGATGCGCTGATCGAGGCCGAAGGTTTGACCAAAGGGTCGATGCGGCTGATCGACGGTGAAGAAGCCGAGCGGCTCTATGCAGCGATGGGCCCGGCGGTCGAGGTTTCGGGCGGCAGCGCGGCGAACACGCTGGCGGGCATGGCGGCGCTCGGCGAACGCTGCGCGTTCATCGGCCAGGTCGCCGACGACCAGCTCGGCCATGTCTTCACGCACGACCTGCGCGCCTTGGGCGTCGCCTATGAAACCCCCGCGCTCAAGGAAGGCGCGCCGACCGCGCGCTGCCTGATCCTCGTCACCCCCGACGGCCAGCGCACGATGAACACCTTTCTCGGCGCGAGCCACTTGCTCGAGCAGGCGATGATCGACGAGGCGTGGATCGCCGATGCGAAGATCCTCTATCTCGAAGGCTATCTGTGGGATCCGCCGCTGTCGCGCGCCGCGATGCGCCGCGCGATCGACGTGTCGCGCGCAGCGGGGCGCAAGGTCGCCTTCACCCTGTCCGACGCCTTCATCATCGACCGTCATGGCGAGGATTTCCGCCAGTTGATCGCCGAGGGCCTGTTCGACATCCTCTTCGCGAACGAGGTCGAGATTTGCGCGCTCGCCGAAACCGAGGATTTCGAAGCGGCGGTCGCCAAGATCGCGCCGCAGGTGCCGCTGCTCGTCGTCACGCGCGGCGCGCATGGCGCGATCGCGCTGCAGGGCGGGACACGCACCGAAGTCGGCGCCGAACCGATCGACCATGTCGTCGACACCACCGGCGCGGGCGACCTGTTCGCCGCCGGTTTCCTCGCCGGCCATGCCGAGGGCCGGTCGATGCACGATTGCCTGACGATGGGCGCGGTCTGCGCGCGCGAGATCATCGCGCAGGTCGGCCCCCGGGCGCAGACCGATCTCAAGGCCAAGGTCGCCGAGCGGCTGGGCTAGGACCGGTTTTCCGCCGGTGCGGGACGGCACCGGCTGGCTCTCGCGCTCTTAGGCTGCTTCGGCCGGTTCGGGGTGTTTCTTGAACAGCGCCCGGTCGGTGGGGCCGAAGCCGCGGGTCCAGATCAGCCAGCCATAGATGCCGAGAATCACCGGCACGCCGATGAGCAGCTCGGCCCATTCGGGGAGCTGCGTCGCGCCCCAGCCAAGCACCGCCGCGCCCGCGGTCGCCCAGACGAGCGCCCAGCGCAGACTGTTCACCGGCGCTTTCAGGATATGCGCGAGCAGCCGCGCCTTGACGACCGAGGCGAAGCCGAGCGCGAGCATCAGCGCCAGCGCGACCGCGGCGGCGTAATAAATGGGGTCGAGCCCCCAGCTTCTGGCGATCAGGATGAGCGCGACGCTGAGGACCGCCTGCAGCGCGAGGGTCGCGATGCTGATCAGCAGGTTGCGGTGGCGCGCGACATAGACAAGCGCCGCTTCGCTGACCACCGCGGTCGCCGCGACGACTTCGGCGGCGAGCAGAAAGGCGAGCGCGCTGGTGCCGCTGACGAACTGTGGGCCGACGAGGCCCATCACCGCCTCGCCCGGAATGCCGAGCGCGAGCGCGACGCCGGCTTGCGCCGCGATGATCCAGAAGCCGACCTGGCTGACCTGTGCCGCCACGGCGGCAAGCCGGTTTTCGGCGAGGTTGCGCGTGATCACGGGGCCGAGGATCGGCTCGAAGCTGGTTTTGAGCTTCTGCGGCAGCGAGGCGACCTGCTGCGCCATATAATAGATGCCGTAGATCGTCGGCGAGGTGAACTGGCCGAGGATGAAGAGGTCGAGGCGCCGCGTGCCCCATTCGATCGCGTCGGCGGCAGCGAGCGGCGCGTTGCGCTGCGCGACCCGGATCAGGTGTGCGGGATGCGGCTGCCACCCCCTTGGCCCGCCATAATGGCCGATCATCGGGATCAGCGCGGCGAGGAAGGAGCCGACCATTGCGGCGGCATAGGAGAGCATCAGCCCGTCGCGCACCGACACATACCAGAAGGCGGCCGCCGCGATGCTGATCACCCAGGGCTCGACGATCGCGCGCGCGCGCACCGTCGCGCCGATGTCGAATTTATAGGCGCAGGCCGCGAGCGCGACCTCGGTTCCCGCGATCGCGAAGACAAGCAGCGCCATCCAGCGGTCGGTGCCGTCGAGATTGCCCGCAGGGAACATCAGCTGCGGCAGGAGGAAGAGGATCGTCGAGCCGGTCGCCGAGGCGAGGAAGGCGACGAACATGCCGTCCCAGACCACCGTGCGGTGGTCGGCGCCGGGCGCGCTCAACTGTTCGGCGAGGCCGCGCTTCAGCCCGAGGGTCGAGAGCTGCGCGACGAGTTCGATGACGAGCACGGCAAAGGCGAAGCGCCCGACCGCTTCGGGCCCGTACCAGCGGCCCGCGACATAGAGAAAGGGCAGGCGCGCGACGAGGCGCAGGATGAAGCCGAAGAAATTGGTGCGACCACCCTTGGCGAGGGCGGCGGTATCGGCGTCGGCCCCCGAAGCGTCGGAGGGACGCGCCGTCGCGCTGTCCGTCTGGGTCAAGCCTGGCGCCCCTTCTGCTTCTCCCCCGCCGCCAATCTAGCGCGGCGCGGGGGGGCAGGCAATTGCATGTCGGTCGTCACCGGCCTTCGGGTCGCAGCGGGCGGCTGAGCAGCGCCTGAATGGCGTCGGAGACACGGATTTCGCCCGCGACGAGGCGGGCAACGGCGTCCGTGATCGGCATGTCGATATCGTCGGCGCGCGCCGCCGCAGCGACGACCGGCGCGCTGAACGCCCCTTCTGCGACGGTGCGGCGGTCGGCCGTCAGCGTTTCGGCAGTCTCGCCGCGCCCGAGTCCGAGCCCGAGTGCGAAGTTGCGCGAGTTGGACGAAGTGCAGGTCAAGACGAGGTCGCCAAGCCCGGCGAGTCCGGCGAGCGTTTCGGCCTGCGCGCCGCGCGCGAGGCCGAAACGCGTCATTTCGGCGAAACCGCGGCTGATGAGGGCCGCGCGGGCGTTGAGGCCAAGTCCCGCGCCCTCGACGATCCCGCAGGCGATTGCGAGGATGTTCTTGATCGCACCGCCGATTTCGGCGCCGATCACGTCGTTGCTGACATAGGGCCGGAAGTGCGGGCGCGCGAGCGCCTGTGCCAGCGCCGAAGCGACGGCGGGCTCTGCGGTGGCGAGGGTGATTGCGGTCGGGAGACCGGCGGCGACCTCGTGCGCAAAGGTCGGGCCCGACAGCACGGCGTGCGACCGGCCGGGACAGAGTTCGCGCGCGATATCGATCGGAAAGGCGAAGCTTCCCGCCTCCATGCCCTTGCTGCAGAAAATGAGCGGGGCGTTGCCGTCCGGAAGATCGACGAGAACGGCGCGAAGAAAGGGGACCGGTACAACGACGAGTAGCGCGTCGAGCCCGGCGAGATCGGCGAGGTCCGAAGTTGCGGTGAGCGACGGCGACAATTCGGCACCGGGCAGGAACACCGGATTGCGATGTTCGGCGTTGATCGCCGCGACGACATCTTTCTCGCGCGCCCAAAGGCGCACCGGTGCACCGTCGGCAGCAAGCAATTGCGCGAGCGCGGTGCCCCATGCACCGCCGCCGACGACGCCGAACTTCCGATACGACGTCATGCTTTCACGGGTCATGCCTTTACTCCGGCGCCGCGCACGGTCTCGGCGTCGGGATCGAGCGGCCAGCGCGGGCGCGCGGCGACCGAAAGCGGATCGCTGTAACCGGCGGAGAAGCGCTCGGCGCCCGCCCAGGCGATCATCGCGCCATTGTCGGTGCAGAGCCAGAGCGGCGGGGCGACGAATGGTTTGTCGAAACGGGTGGCAAGCTCGGTCAGCGCGGTGCGGATCGCGCTATTGGCGGCGACGCCGCCGGCGACGACGAATGCGGTGGCTTCGGGGCAGGCGGCCAGCGCGATGCGGCTGCGATCGACGAGACAGTCGACGACCGCCTGCTGAAAGGAGGCGGCAAGATCGGCTTTGTCATGCGCGCCGGACGCGGCGGCGCGCGCGACCGCACTTTTGAGCCCGGCAAAGGAGAAATGCGGTTCGGCGCTGCCGACGAGCGGGCGGGGGAGCGGCACGGCGCGCGGATTGCCTTCGCGCGCGAGACGCTCGACAGCGGGGCCGCCGGGATAGTCGAGGCCGAGCAGTTTTGCCGTCTTGTCGAAGGCTTCGCCCGCGGCGTCGTCGATCGTGGTGGCAAGGCGGCGATAATCGTCGACGCCTTTGACGAGCAGGAGCTGGCAATGGCCGCCCGAGACGAGCAGGAGCAGATAGGGGAACTGCAGATCGGGCTCGACGAGGCGCGGGGACAGCGCATGGCCTTCGAGATGGTTGACCGCGATCAGCGGCTTGTTCGCGGCGTGCGCCAGCGCCTTGCCGGTGACTAGCCCGACCATCACCCCGCCGATCAGCCCGGGGCCGGCGGTCGCGGCAACCGCGTCGACATCGGCGAGCGTGACGCCCGCGTCGGCAAGAACGGCCTCGACCAGCGGCGCGAGCCGGTCGACATGCGCGCGCGCGGCAATCTCGGGAACGACGCCGCCATAGGGGCGATGTTCGTCCTCCTGCCCCGCGACGCGATGCGCAAGGATGCGCCGGTCGCTGTCGACGAGCGCCACTGCGGTTTCGTCGCAGCTCGATTCGAGGCCGAGGATGAGAGTCATAATATTGCGCGCTCCTTTACCCGCCCCTTTATCGCGAGGGCAAGCCGCGCTAGCAGCGGGGCCGATGAAGGAATTTCCGACCCTCGAAAACCCGCTTCGCATCGGCACGCGGGCTTCGCCGCTCGCAATGGCCCAGGCGCATATGGCGATGGCGGCGTTGATTGCCAGTCACGGCCTTGCGGCCGACGCGCTCGAAATCGTGCCGATGACCGCGACCGGCGACCGGATCCAGGACCGCGCGCTCGCCGAGGTGGGCGGCAAGGCGCTGTGGACGCGCGAGCTCGACGCCGCGCTCGACGCGGGGCAGATCGATATCGCGGTCCATTCGCTGAAGGATGTCGAGACGCTGCGCGACGCGCGCTTTGTCCTGGTCGCGATGCTCGAGCGTGCCGACCCGCGCGATCGGCTGGTGGTGCGCGAGGGGCTCGACGCGGCGACGATCGCCGCGCTGCCGCACGGCGCGCGGCTGGGGACGAGCAGTCCGCGGCGCGCGGCGCAGGTCCGGCGACTGCGGCCCGATATCGAAACGACGCTGCTGCGCGGCAATGTCGCGACCCGCTTGTCGAAGGTCGCCGGCGGCGAGGTCGATGCGACCCTGCTGGCGGCGGCGGGACTCGACCGGCTGGACCTGCCCCATGTCGGCGCCGTGCAGGATGCCGCGCTGCTGCTTCCCGCCGCATCGCAAGGGGCGATCGGGATCGAGTGCCGCGACGACGATGATGCGACGCGCGCGCTGCTGGCGGCGGTCGACCATGCGCCGACGCATCGCGCCGTCGCGGCCGAACGCGCCTTCCTCGCGGCGCTCGGCGGCGACTGCCGCTCGCCGGTAGCGGCGCATGCGCAGTGGCTGGAGGGCGGCGTCCTGCGTCTCGATGGCGAGATTTATTCGGACGACGGCGCCGACCATGCCGCGGGCCATGTGCTGGTGGGCGGGCCGGACGATGCGCGGGCGCTCGCCGAACGCCTGCTCGCCGGGGCGCCGGCAACGGTGCGGCGACTCTTCGGGACATGACGGCGCGGCTGCCGCTGATCGTCACGCGCGCCGAGCCGGGCGCGACGGCGACGGTGCGGCGGGCCGCGGCGATGGGGCTCGATGCGCGGGCGATGCCGCTGTTCGCGGCGCGGGCGCTGGGCTGGGCGGTGCCCGATCCGGGCGATTTCGATGCGCTGCTGCTGACGAGCGCGCAGGCGGCGCGGCTTGCGGGACCGGGGCTAGCGCCGCTCGCGGCGCTGCCGGCCTGCTGCGTGGGACAGGCGACGGCGGATGCGGCGACGGCGGCCGGACTGTCGGTGGCGATGGTCGGCGACCACGACGCGCAGCGACTTCTTGACGCGATGGCGTCACGAAAAACGGACCGGATTCTATGGCTTTGCGGGCGCGACCGGTCGGCATTGGACGCGCGCGGCACGGCGCTGACCGCGCTGCCCTGTTACGCCGTCGAGCCCGTCGATCCACCTGCGGCATGGGCGGCGGCGATCGCGGCGCCGGCGGTGCTGCTCGCGCATTCGGCGCGCGGTGCGGCGCGGATCGCGGCGCTGACGGGGGCGGCGCGTCGCCATCTGTCGCTCGTCGCGATCAGCGAAGCCGCGGCGGCGGCGGCGGGCGAGGGGTGGGCGGCGCGCATCATTTCCGGACGCCCCGACGATGCCGCAATGTTGGCAGACGCCGATGCTTTGTGCCACAAGAGGGAATAACAGGGTCGTTCGAAAGAAACACATGACTATCGAATCCATCGACACCGCCGCGCCCGCGGACGGCGGCGCCCCTGCTGGGGGCGTATCGTTTCGTGCCCTTGCCATCGGTGCCGTCATCCTGCTGCTGATCGGTATCGGCGGGGGCGGCTGGGCGATGAGCCGGTGGCTCGCGGCCGACAGGGCGCCCGTCGTCACGACCGCTGCCGACGTGCCGGCGCCGGGCGGGGCACTGACCGCAGTCGGCGATCCGGCGGCGGGGGGCCAGCGGGCGCTGGTCGTTGCGCCCGTCGACGGCGCCAATGCACTCGCCGCGCGCGTCGCCGAACTCGAACAGAGGCTGTCGCGCATCACGCTGCAGGCCGAATCGGCCTCGGGCAACGCCTCGCGCGCCGAAGGACTGCTTGTCGCCTTCGCGGTGCGCCGGGCGCTCGATCGCGGGCTGTCGCTCGGCTACCTCGATGCGCAGCTGCGGCTGCGCTTCGGCGACGACCAGCCCAATGCGGTGAAGACGATCATCGATACGTCGCGCGATCCGGTCACGCTCGAACAA